>JAFWZH010000117.1 GCA_017522515.1 Clostridia bacterium | reverse complement strand
TTCCTGCTCGTTGCCGGATATCTGAAGGTCATTAAATCCGATCCCGCTTTCAGTGGAGACTTCATGTGCGAAGTTGCCATTCCCAATAAGGAGATCGCGTTTGTTTATAACAAAGAAGTTCTCCAAAAGCTACACAAAATTGTTCCGCAATCGACCGCAATTTCTATCCAAGAAGCAATTTATTCCAACAATGCTACGGCACTTCAAAAGCACATCGGTACACTTCTGATGCAATCCGCAAGTAGCTACGATACCGTTGGCGAAAACTTCTACCACGGGCTTGTCCTCGGTCTCTGCGCAACGTTGGATAACCGCTATTATATCACATCCAATCGTGAATCAGGCGAAGGTCGCTACGACATTTGCCTCTGCCCAAAGGACACAAAGATGCCCGGCGTTCTCATCGAGCTCAAGGCAGCCAAGGACTGCTCCGATGATGAGCTGAAAGCACTCTCGGAAACAGCCCTGAAGCAGATTAACGACAGAAAATACGATACCGAACTCTCCACTAAGGGCGTCAAGAATATATTCAAATACGGCGTGGCGTTTAGTGGGAAACGGGTTGAGATTGCGAGCATATAATTTTAGCTAATCACTAAAAACAAAATGCTATACACGCCACAAAGGATTTGTAATTTGAAAGGATTTTTCTAATGGAAAGAATCAATAAAACAGAAACACTATATGAAATACTGAATAGCAAAACTTTTACGATCAATGTTTATCAAAGAGAATACCGTTGGGGTAGAAAACAAATTGAGCAGCTTATCAACGATATAACGGATTGCTTTTTAATGTATTACGAAAACAGCAAGTTTAAACACGAAGATACAGATGAAGTAGCTCAATATGGTTATTACTTTATGGGAAGTATCATTCGTACTGGTGACGATTCAACAAAGGAAATTGTTGACGGACAACAGCGTTTGACTTCTTTGACATTACTGTTGATGTACATTAACAAGATGCTTCACGATCAAGGTAACCATGAGCTTGACAGTATGCTGCCTAACATGATTCTTTCCAGTCCTTTTGGTGCAAAAAAGACATTTAACATTAATGTCCCCGAGCGCAAGGCATGTATGGATCATTTGTATAAAGGCGAAACAAATTTCCAACCTACGGACGAAAGCTCTCAAACGCTTCTTGATAGATATCTTGATATTATCGACTTGTTCAGGGACGAAATTACACCCGACGCATTACCGTATTTTGCATGTTGGATGATGCACAAAATCTTGCTACTTGAAATTGTAACTCCTTCCGAACAGGAAGCTCATACAATTTTCATTACGATGAATGACCGGGGCTTGAGTTTAAATAGCGCGGAAATGCTGAAAGCATTTGTCTTAAATGAAGTAAGTGAAGAAGATAAGCGTGAAGTAAATGCTAAGTGGCAGGAGCTTGTTAACAAGATTAAATCTGCATCCGAATCCGAACAAAGTGGTATTGTTAATACGGCTGATGTTGAGTTTGTTTCTCTTTGGCTTCGCGGAAATTATGCCACATCGCTCCGTGAGGGCAAAAAAGATGCTGAAGACAAAGACTATGAGCTTCTTGGTGAGAAGTTCCACGAATGGGTACGTCAGAATGCTAAAAAGCAGATGGGATTAACCCAATCCAAGGACTATAAAGAATTTGTGCTCAAAGAAATGAGCCAAATGGTTGAACTTTATCTTGACATAAAGAAATATTCCAAAAAACTCACTGCTGGGTTTGAAAGTGTATTTTATAACGCAAACAGAGATTTGAACTATCAAACATTGCTTATGATCTCTGCCATCGATAAGGATGACGAACCTTCCGTTGTCAATGAGAAAATAAAGCTCGTGGCAAAATTCGTTGACATTTTTGCATCTAATCGAATTCTCAATTTCAAGAAAGCAAACTTTAATACAAATAAAGTCTTCTTGTTTAAGGTTTTGGTTAATATCAGAAATAAGAGCGTCAAAGAAATTGCTATTGTTCTTACCAAGGCGTTAAAAGATGCACATGTTGGTTGGGACAAATTCGAAGAACTGAATTATGAAAACCAATTCTTCAAGAGATACACTCTGCATTTCCTTGCTCGATTTGCGTCTTATATCAATGTTCAAATGGGTAATCCTTCTGAATTTGATACATACGTTGATCGAAAAGCAAAGAATCCGTTTGATATTGAGCACATCTTACCGGATATGTATTCCGACTATTCCGATGGATTCGCCGATGAACGTGATTTTAATACCACAAGACACAACATCGGAAACTTACTGATTCTTACCAAAGATAAGAATAGAAGCTACCAGGAAATGAAGTATGATTCGAAAGTGCAGAAATATCTCGGTGATAGTGTTGTCCTGGCTAAAGCAATGAACAGCCTTTTCCACGAGAACAACCCACTCTTTATACCGTTAGCTAAAAAATATGGTATAAAACCATATGCAAAAATGAATAAAGCATTCATTCAAGAACGAGCTGGAACGTACTTGAATATCGCCAAAGATATCTGGGATATCGATCAAATCAAAACCGAGTTTGGTGGTTGGACTGACGAAGAGTATAGCTCTATTTCTTTTGAAACTGCCAAAAAAGTTTTCAACAATGATAACGGCGTTGAAGGTAACACAGTTTGGGTTATTGCAGGCAATACGGATTATTATGATGTGATTGGAGCATTTAATAATATGGCCCAAATTGAATGGGCGCAACACGCCAATTACGAAGTTGATGATATTGTATATATTTACCTTACATTGCCTTATGCGGAAATTTCTTATAAGTGCCGTGTGATTGCTACAAATCTTAGCGCTTCAGATCGTATTATAGATGATTCTGAATACTACAAAGATGACGCCATTGCACCCAGTGATAAATATATTCGTTTGGAATTATTAAAGTCCTATCCGCATAACAGCTTAACCCTCAAAGAAATGAAAGATAAAGGTGTTATAGCTACCTTCCAAGGTCCTACAAAAGCAATTGGTGTTTTAGCAGAATTATTGAAGGAACTCGATAAATAAAATTTATATCGAAGTATTATTAACCAAACAAATCAAACAATTGATAGAGGAAATAAAAACATGAGCAAAATAACAATTTCGCAGTTAGAAAACTATCTATTAAAAGCTGCTGATATACTTAGAGGAAAGATGGATGCTTCCGAATTTAAGGAATATATTTTCGGAATGCTGTTCTTGAAGCGTCTTTCTGACAACTTCATGCAAAAGAGAAAACAACTCGAAGCTGAATATCGCAAGGATGGAAATACCGAAGCACAGATTGCCGAAAGACTGGAAGATCCAGAATCGTACGGCGCTACGTTCTTTGTTCCCAAATTGGCACGTTGGGAGTGCGAGCCCTTTATCGTTCCTAATAGCAGACCCGAAGAAGAATTCTCCGGCGTATTGCATCTCAAAGTCTCCGTCGCATCAAGACTCAAACGAGCTCTTTTGGAAATTTCTCGTAGCAACGCAGAGCTGACCGGCGTTTTTGACTCTATCGATTTTGCTAAAAAGGTTAAGAGCAAACAAATCATCAGTGATGCTAAACTTATCGATCTTATTCGTCATTTCAATAAGTACAAGCTTACAAATGACAATTTCGTATTCCCGGACTTGCTTGGTGCAGCTTACGAGTATATGATTAAGAACTTTGCTGATAGCGCAGGCAAAAAAGGTGGCGAATTCTATACCCCTGCATCTGTTGTTCAACTTATGGTTCGTCTTATTAAGCCTCAAGAAGGTAACGAAATATACGACCCCACCGTTGGCTCGGGCGGTATGCTGATTCAGAGCAAACAGTATGTAGAGCAGCAAGGTCAAGATGCTACCAATTTGGCACTTTACGGACAGGATGATGCGGCGAGTGTATGGTCTATTTGTAAGATGAATATGATTATGCACGACATTCCCGATGCTAACATCGAAAACGGAGATACGCTGGAAACACCGCATTGGGTAGAAAATGGCAACACAAAACAATTTGACCGAGTTATTGCGAACCCACCCTTCTCTCAGAACTACAAGCGTAGCGACAAGATGATTTGTCAAAATCGTTTTTGCTATGGTTGGGCTCCCGAAACAGGCAAAAAAGCAGACCTTATGTTCGTTCAGCACATGATTGCAAGTTTGAAGCCCGACGGCATGATGATTACCGTTATGCCTCATGGTGTTTTGTTCCGTGGTGGTCAGGAAAAAGTTATCAGAAGTGGCATCCTTGATGATGATATCATTGAAGCAATTATCAGTTTGCCTCCGGATTTGTTTTACGGGACAAGCATCCCTACTTGCTTGATTGTTGTTAACAAGAAAAAGGTAAAGGACAGACGTATTCTGATTATTAACGCAGATGCGGAATATGGCGAGGGCAAAAATCAGAACTATCTTCGCCCCGAAGATAGCGAAAAAATCGTAAATGTCTTTGATAACAAATTGGAAGTCCCCGGATATTCAAAATTCATCTCTATTGATGATATCCTTAACGAGGATACAAACGATAGCAACTTGAATATTCGCCGTTATGTGGATAACAGCCCTGCGCAAGAACCGCATAATGTGCGTGCACATATTTCGGGTGGTGTTCCTAAGGCAGAAATAGCAGCTCTTAATGGTAAAATTGCGAAATACGGCATTTCCGAGGATGTTATTTTTGATGAGTATACCGATGAATTTTGTTTGTTTAATAGCAATTGTTCCACAAAGCAAGGTATAAAGGACACTATTCTTTCGTGTGAAGGTGTTACCGGTGCAAACGATAAAATGCACGCTGCTTTTGAAAGCTTTTGGAGCAAAGCCATCGTTGATATCAGAAACATCTATGAAAAGCTTGATATCTATAATTTCAAGAAAACCTATACCTCAGCTTTGGAAGCAGAATTAACTCCTGTCGGCATTCTTGACAACTTCCAAAGCAATGGTGTTTTTGCTAACTGGTGGGATCACAGCTATACAGTTCGTGAGTCAACCGAAATTGAAACTTCGTCGGATGGAACAGAAACCAAGGTAACTGTTAAAGAAGTTATTATGATTAAAAATGTCTTCAAAACGATTCGTTCTGAGGGCTTTGTTGCTGCGCTTGTTTCCGATGAAAAAATTGCAACTGAGCACTTCCCTGAAGAACTTGTTGCAATTGCCGACCTTGAAAAGTCTATTGCCGATGCACAAAACGAATTTGATGAATATCTTGCAAGTATAGAAATGGACACCGAAACAGATGAAGATGGCGAAGAAGTTGAGGTAAGTGAAAAGACTGTAAGAGCATATCTGAATGCAATCAAAAACAACTCCAAGAACGCGAAAGATGTAGAATTGGCGAAACAGCAACTTAAGAGAATCACCGAGCTCAAAAAAGTTAAAACAAATCTTAACAAGATCCTTAAGAAGAAAACCGAGGAATTGGAAGCAAAAATCGATGCTATCCGCATTGAACTGACAGAAGAACAGTGCGAGGCTTTGATCATGCAAATACTTCACGAAGGATTTGTGCAAGAGCTTGATAAGTATTTGAAAGAAGAATCAAATAAAACGGTTAAAGCGGTTCAACATCTGTACGATAAATATTTTACAAGTCTTAATTCGTTGCTCACAGATCGTTCTAACGCGGAAAAAGTGCTTAATGCTTTCTTGAAAGGTTTGGGGTATATCAATGGGTAAGTGGAACAAAGGAACAATAGCAACCACTTGTCAAAATCTTGATAAGCTAAGAATTCCGATTTCTGGGACAGAAAGAAGCTCAATTCAAGGCGATATTCCTTATTACGGAGCAAACGGACAGGTTGGATACATCGACGACTTTATATTTGATGAACCATTGATCCTCATTGCTGAAGATGGCGGTAATTTTGAGCAATATGAAACGCGTCCTATTGCATACAGGATCAACGGAAAATCATGGGTAAACAATCATGCTCATATTTTACGCGCCCTCCCTGCGTATGACCAAGACTATATTTTTTACTCTTTAGAACACAAAAATGTTTTGTACTATATTGCAGGTGGTACTCGTAGTAAGCTGACGCAAAAAGAATTGTCAAAAATTGAAATAGTATATCCCGAAGATATAAAAGAGCAACGAAAAATCGCTCAAATTCTTACAACACTCGACGAAGCAATTAGTAAAACAAAAGCCATTATTGAAAAATACAAGGCTATAAAAGAAGGCTTAATGCAGGATCTTCTCGCCAATGGCATTGACGAAAATGGTGTAATTCGTTCTCCCAAAACACATAAGTATAAAGATTCTCCGTTGGGTAAAATTCCTGTTGAATGGGAATGCGTTCCTTTTGAAACTGTAATTGAAAAGCTTTATGATTATCGTGGTAGAACCCCCAAAAAGCTTGGAATGGAATGGGGAGGGGATATCCCGGCCTTATCTGCCAGTAATGTTTGTATGGGTGAAATAGATTTTAATAAACAAACAAATTTCGGTTCAGAAAAGTTATACAGGAAATGGATGTCACAAGGTGACATTCACAAAGATTATATTGCTTTCACAATGGAAGCTCCCTTGGGTAATGTGGCTTTAGTCCCTGAAGAAAGAAAATATATTTTAAGTCAGAGAACAATAGTTTTTAATTGCAAACAAGATATTTGTAAAAATCGTTATTTGTATTATTATCTTGCATCGGATTCATTTCAATCGTATCTTCAAAAATACAATTCGGGCACCACAGCTAAAGGTATCCAAAGAAAACAACTGTATAAAATGTTTATCGTATATCCAAGCAAAACAAGAGAACAGGAAGATATATATCGAGCACTTGAACACATAGACAGCTGTTTAGCTAATGCAAAAAAACATCTCATTAAGCACCAAGCTATTAAGACAGGACTAATGCAAGATCTCCTAACGCACAAAGTGTCAGTAGAACCATTATTAGAAAGGAGTGTTGAAAATGAGTGAAAGAGATAGAGTCAGAGCAAGTGAATACAGTTTTGTTGAAAAGCCTTTCATGGATCAGTTGTCGGCGGCAGGTTGGAAAACACTTTCACTGACTGATAGCCAAAAGCATGATCCCGAAAGCTCATATAGAACATCGTTGTCAGAGGTTATTATCGTCAGCGAATTTCGTTCTGCACTCCTTCGATTGAACCCTTGGCTTACCGATGCTCAAGCCGATGATCTTGTGATGGAAATGCAACAGTATTCTTCAAGAAATCTCTTGGATGCAAACATTGAGGTTTTTGACAGAATAACTCTTGGTTTTTCTGCGTTCAACGAAGAAACGGGAGAAGTAAATTGTCCTGTGCGTGTTATTGATTTCTCTGATGTGGATCATTTTGATCCCAATAATACGCTTAATAGCTATCTTGCTATTTCGCAGTACAAAATTCAAATTCCCGGCATCGGTGCACATATTATTCCCGATATCGTACTGTTTGTTAACGGTTTGCCTCTGGTTGTAATCGAATGTAAATCCCCCGGAATTACCGATCCGATTCATGAAGGTATCGAGCAATTGATGAGATATCAGGATCGTCGAGGTGCTGCTGAAGCTGAAGGCGTTCCCGAACTGTTCTTTTATAATCAGTTCATGGTATCGACGTCGTTTAATGAAGCACGCTATTCAACAATTACGGGAAAACACGCACACTATATCGAGTGGAAAGATCCTTATCCCTATCGTCTCTCTGACATCGTAGAAGGCAGAGCTCCCTCGAGTCAGGAAATACTGATTCAAGGAATGCTTTCACCTTCCAATTTCATGGATATTTTGCATAACTATACGGTTTATAAAGAAGATGATGAAGGTCGCACTTTGAAAATCGTAGCAAGATACCAACAATATCGCGGTGCAAGAAAGATTATTGAACGTTTGCGCAACGGCGACACCACCTTCAATAAAGGCGGTACAGTTTGGCATACACAGGGTAGCGGCAAATCGCTTACTATGATGTTCGTTATCCGTAAAATGTACAATTCTGCGGATCTTGCAAATTACAAAATCGTCTTGCTTCTTGACCGCACAGACTTGCAAAAGCAATTATACAAGACAAGTAGCAGCGTAAAGTACACTTGCCATGTTGCAAAAAGCAGTGAAGGTCTTCGTAAGCTAATACAAAACACAGCTTCCGACATCACTATTGCAATGGTACATAAGTTTGGAGAGCGCGGCGAGGAAACGAGTTTCCCCGTACTCAATGAATCATCTAATATTTTGTTGATGATTGACGAAGCTCATAGAAGCCAATACAGTGATCTTGCTGCTAACATGTGGAAATCTATGCCGAATTCCGTAAAGGTTGCATTTACCGGAACGCCCATCGACAAAACGGCAGAAACCTTTGGTGGATACATAGATACTTATTCCATGCGTCAAGCTGTAGAAGATGAAGTTGTCGTTGAAATCAAATACGAGGGCAGAGCTACCGAGAGTGAGATTACAGATCCCGAAGCAATGAATGAAAAATTCGCCGATATATTCGGTATGATTACTTCGGAAGAACAAGAAATGCTTTTGAATAAAACAGTGTTGAAAGCATATCTTGAGGACAAGGCTGTTATCCGTAATAAAGCAAACGATATGTTGAATCACTACATCAACACTGTTTTTGTTAACGGATTCAAGGCACAAATTGTTGCTTACTCAAGAGAGGCGGCATATCGTTACTATTGTGCTATCAATGAACTTTTGCCAATCAAAATTGCAGAGTTGAAAGAAAGCAATCCCAACAATGTGAATATTGAATTGTTGGAGAAGCTAAAAGCGGCTTGTATCATATCTTCTTCAAATAACGATAAGCCTCATTTGAAAGAGTTTGCAGATGAATCGAGAAACGATAATATCATTGCTGGATTTAAGATGCAGTTCGGTGAAGAAGATGAACACGGTAACGACAGTAATTACGGTATTATTATCGTTAAAAGTATGCTGTTAACCGGATTTGATGCGCCCGTTGAGCAGGTTATGTATCTCGATCAAGTGATAAGAGATCACAATCTGCTTCAAGCTATAGCAAGAGTTAACAGAACCTGCGGAAATAATAAAAAATGCGGTTATGTGGTTGACTATATTGGTGTTACCAATCATCTTAAATCCGCTTTGTCAAAATATGCAGACCCTGACATTGAAGAAATGTTGGATGTCTTGCAGAAGAAAGAAGAAGATATCGATAAGCTTCACACTTCTTTCTTGACTATGAAGCAATTTATACGAGATGATATTGGAGCAAAATCAATTGATGAAGCTCCGCTGATTATTCAGGAGCTTGTTGCTGATCCCGAATTGCGCGAAAAATTCAATGCACTGTTCAGGCAAATTTCAAAGTTGTTTGACCGAGTTTTGCCCGATCCTGCAGCATTGGATTACAAAAACGACTACAAAATGCTGTCGTTTATACGCCAATCGGTAGCCAACAGTTGCCGAGATCCTCGATTTTCCATGCATGATGCAAGTGACAAAGTAAGGGCAATTGTTGAAGAATACTTGAAGGTTAACGGAGTTGACCCCAAGATACCGCCTGTTTCTATTTTGTCACCCGAATTTGGGGTAAAAGACAAGGGCACAAAGTCTGTTCGCCAAAAGTGTGATGAATTAACTTACGCAATTAGAGAGTATATCAATATTAATCAGCCTAAAGACCCCGAATTCTTTGATAGAATGAGCGATAAATTGGATAAGATATTGCAACTTCTCAAAGATAATTGGAACGATCTTTACGCAGCTCTTGAAAAAATGCGTCAAGAAGATATTATACTTGGACGTGAGCGTGAAAACACATATGGCTTTGATCCTAAAACCGAGATGCCTTTCTTTGCATTAGTAAAAAAAGAGATCTTCGGAGATAAGCCATACGAGGATTTGTCCGAACAGGACTTCAATCAACTCAAGGATATTGTTACCGATATTTTGTGCACCATTAAGAAGAATACAAGTGCTATCAATTTCTGGGGCAATATTTCTCTTCAAAAGCAATTGCGTACATACATCATCAATGTACTGCTGAAAAATCCTTTGTTCAGCTCAATTCCGTCAGTTTTCAGCAATCGTAAGAATATAGCTCAAAAAATCATGGAATTGGCATATTGCCACTATGGAAGGAACGAATTATGATAGAACCAAAACAAATAATTCGTAGCAATAGAAAAACAATTGCTTTGGTTGTTAATACAAATGGAGAATTGATCGTCAGAGCTCCGCACATTGCAAGCACTATGGAAATCAACTCGTTTGTTGCTGAAAAGCAAGGGTGGATTTCTAAAAAAATAAATAGTGTAGCGACTTTTGACGAGAAGTATTCTTCAATAACGATGTCAACGGGCGATGTTGTTCCTTTTGTTGGTGAAGATTATATCGTTGAGCTTTGTGAAACTCAAGATGTCGCCTTCGATGGCAAAGTAATCAAGTTGCCAAATTCAGAACATTCGAAAGATGTTTTAACTGAGTATTTGAAAAAACAAGCATTGTTTATTATTTCAGAGCGGGTTGAACGCTATTCGAAGCTGATGGGAGTACAAGCAAATTCCATAAAGATAACAGATGCAAAGCACAGATGGGGCTCCTGTAGCCAAAATAATTCCTTGAATTTTGCATGGAGATTAGTAATGTGCCCCATGTCTGTTATTGATTATGTCGTTGTTCACGAATTAAGTCACATTGATTACAAAAACCACAGTAAACAATTTTGGGTGAGGGTAAGAACTGTTCTTCCGAAGTTTGAATTGGAACAAAACTGGTTGAAGGCAAATCGAAAAATAATGGAAATAATTTGAGAAAGGGACGTTTATAGCATGGAAGAAAACTATAATCCTAAAGTTTTTATTAGTTATTCGCAAGACTCTGTAGAGCTTGCTGATCAGGTTTTACAATTCTCTAATCATCTTAGGCAAGAAGGAATAGATACTTCGTTGGATCAATACGAAGAGTCTCCGCCCGAAGGGTGGCCAAGATGGATGGAGAGACAAATTGAAGAATCTGACTTTGTAATCATCATTGGTTCTTCTGGTTACCAGCAAAAAGTTTTGGGTAAAACAGACGGAGGCAAAGGTGTAAAATGGGAAAGTAATATTATTTATCAGAAACTATACATGTCTGGTTCTGATAATAATCGGTTTATCCCCGTTGTTTTCGAAGATGATGATTTAAAGTATATTCCTACCCCAATTCAAGGAGCTACATATTACAATGTGAGTTCCGATAAAGGTTTTGATAAGTTATATTGGCGTTTAAGAGGCGTCAAAACAAGTGAAAAACCTCCTTTGGGGAAATTAAGACCTTTACCTAAAAAGGAAAGAAAAACTTTATTTGTAACATCTCTTATTGACATAAAAACATGGGATAAAGCGGTATGGCGTGGGGCAGGTTTTTGTCTTGGGTATACAGATTTGCCTACATTATTACTTCCTTTTTGTAATGGGAAATATGCTAAGAAGATATTTTCAGATTGGATTGCGAATGTTGGAAAAAATGATGTAAATGATGACATACGTATATCATTAATCGAAGGGGATATTCCTGATGAAGAAAAAGGTTATTATGTTGTTGTTGGAACTAACCTTGACGAAGCAATCAAACGCGCTGAAGCACAGGGATGTGTTATCGACGAAACTATGATCCTCAATGTTTCAAGAATTATAAGAGCTAATCCTACGGATAATTTTAAAAATTATAATCTCTTCAAAGAAATATATTATAAATTCAATGAATATTATTTAGCCCCTGCTATTCTTAATGAAAAAACAGGACAAATCGAACCGCTAATGGACTATGCGATACACAAAAAGAAACTTATTTATCGTGATGTAAAAGATATAACGGACAATGATCAAGACGCGGTAGTATTATACCAAAACAAGCCATTTAGAAAAAACAAATAAATGCTTGTTCTTTATGATAGATCTTGTACGAAAGGTGCTCAACTCTTTTATAATAGGCGTTTTGTATGTTCAAAGCATTTAAGTTGATAGCTCAATAAGGAGAAATAACGTATGTTATCACAATCAAAAGAACTTATAGAAGAACATGTAAAAACTCATACTGAGCGATCAGCAGAGGATGTTGCAGCTGTAACAACGTTGGAGTCTTTTCTCAACTCAAATGGAAGAATCAATTGTGAGTTTGCCAAAAACGATAAAAAACCAAACATTGATGGTTTTTTTGAACTTGTTCCTGATCCTGATATCAACAGAAGACCTACGCAAACATTTTTTGTTCAAATCAAAGGTACACACGATTTTACTGAAAAGAACGGAGTTGTAAAATACTCGTTGCGTAGTCTGGCTTTTCCTGCTTTTGTAGCGACGAATGTCACATTAGATCCGGGAATTCTCTTCATTGTGCTTAATCCGGATATTAGAGGGGCAAAGAGAGTTTTTTGGAAATACATGTCAGTCGAATTTATCAATTCTATAGATTTCAATAACAGAAGTGCTACAATAAGTTTTTCTGCGGATGAAGAAATTTTTGATACAGAAGAAAGTATTATTTCCTTTTGTAAAAAACTTGAACTGATAACATTTCATCATTCATTTGTGAATAAGCTAAGCGAAAAAGAACTTTGCAAAAATGAAATCGATAAGATTATTACCTCTTGTGATAAATATATTACATCAAGCATAGATCTCATAGAACAAGCAGAGTACACTCGCGGAGAAGTTTCACATTCCATTTTGCCTCGTATGTATGACATGTGCAGGTCAGCATTACTTTTAAACTCGCTGAAATTGGACAATGTTAAAACTAATCTTCAATTAGCTTGGGAACAAGCTATGCTGAAAATTGAGACAAAGTATCTTGCCACCTTTCTCAAAGGATTGAAATACATTGAGGACAGAGAACCTGATGAAGGACAATCAGAGCGATTGATGCTGAAATATTATAATTTCTTGTGGCAAATTAGAGATTTTCTTCAAAAAGAATATGGGGTGTCCGTATTGCAAAACTTAGAAAAGTTTCCGCTTAATACAGATAAACTTGATGATGAGTACTATGAACTTGTAGCTAATACAATAAAAATGGTTGACCTCGCTCCTCAAAAATTAGGCGGATCAAGATTCTATATTATCAAGAAAACCCCGTTTTTCGTTGGTAGAGAGCGATACTATGAAGTCACGCTTCAATTGGCGGGTATATATGCAACTAAGTATAATCGTATTACTGCGTACACAAAAGAAAATATCACAACCAACTATTCTATTCAAATAGCGTATACTGATGCCGAAATAGACCTATGGGGTGTCAAATCTAAAATTAAAATTATATCTAATTGGGGAGTATCTATAGATCCCACTTGCTTGAACAAGTTGGCAAAGATATTGCATATTCGTACTCAAATATCTACTAATTACAATGAATACCATGCACTGATGAGTTTTTTGACCGAGTCTGGAATGAGTTTGTTGGATTTGATTGACCTACAAGAAGTTTCGTTTTCGGGAATTTTAGATTCAATTTATAGTCATACCAGCACCTCATATTTTAGAGATGTTCTGGTTAAACTTAAAAATTCTTTTTCAAAAACAGCGGAAGACTTCGGGCATAACACGGTTAGATATCTCCTTATTAATTTGAGAGAAGAAACTTTAACTGATGTTTTACCGTGGTCACCTAAATATGTTCTTTCTCCCGAATTGTATCTGTCAACAAAGTGCTATCCGTTTGAAAAAAATCCGTATATTTCGAATCTGTTTGGAAGCAAGACAAATAATGAAAATAACTTCAGAAACATCGTGGATGTCGCGGGTAATAAATCACTTGAAATTGCGAACCCTTATTTGAAAATCCAAAACAAGATCAAAGAAACCGGCGAAATCTATTTTGATGTCGAATCGATCGCAAGCAATGATGAAATTAAAGCATATAACTCTCAACTCGATAAGTGGGAGCGCGATCAAGGATACGAAATAAATGTTGAGAATGGGCTTGCATCAATTAATTCGTATGAGCAATCAACTTTAAGCATTCTATCTAAACTATTGAAGCTCTCAAAACTTGGAAACCAAGGTCAAAAAGAGTACAACCAAGCTTATCTGAAAGGCTGCGGTATTTCCTTTGAAGATGATTTGAAAAGGGTTGCATTGCAAAATGTTTTTGTTAATTCCCATGTTCTTTTGATTTATGGCGCAGCAGGAACAGGAAAAACATTACTCATCAATTATATATCTAATTTGATGTCGAAGCAAAAAAAGCTATTCCTTACCAAAACGCATACAGCAAAACAAAATTTGCAAAGAAGGATTGACAATCCCGGACCAAATGCCGATTTTGTAAGTATAGATAGTTTTACGAAAAAGGTTGAACTTCCTGATTATGACGTTATCTTCGTTGACGAATGTAGCACAATTGATAATCGAATAATGTGTAGGTTCCTCGATAAAATGAAACCTAACACGTTCTTGGTGCTTGCTGGAGACATTCATCAAATTGAATCTATTGAATTTGGAAATTGGTTTTTCTATGCTAAGGAGATAATCAGTACCTATGGTTCTAATGTTGAACTTCTCAACACATGGCGAACAAAAGACCCGGATATTGTTAGCTTGTGGGACGATGTTAGACACAAGGGGGATTTGATTGTTGAAAAATTAGCTATGGATGGCCCGTTCTCCGATGAGATAGGTGAGAAAATCTTTGAAGAAAAAGATGAAGATGAAGTGATATTATGCCTTAATTATGATGGGAAATTTGGGTTGAATAATATGAATAGTTATTTCCAAAATGACAATTCCCAGGGTCAACCTATTGCCTGGCAAGAGTGGACATATAAAATCGGAGATCATATTTTATTCAACGATTCACAGCGCTTTTCAATTCTTTACAACAATCTGAAAGGTAAAATTGTAAATATTGAAAAAGGAGTCAAAGATATTTCTTTCACAATTGATGTGGCAACAAACTTAACGAAAGATCTTTGTGAAAAGAATGGAATTGAGTTTATATCGGCAGAAGCCGAGTCAACACGCATTAGATTTTCCGTATATGCTTATGACGATTCTGTTGAATATGCGAATGATGAAGATAGAATGTTTTCTGTAATTCCTTTCCAGCTCGCTTATGCTGTTTCTATTCATAAAGCACAAGGTTTAGAGTACGACTCTGTAAAAGTCATTATTCCAAGAAGCAACTCTGAGAAA
The DNA here is from genome assembly GCA_017522515.1 of Clostridia bacterium. Next base: position 2,749 of record JAFWZH010000117.1, on the reverse strand, counting down.
ATCACTCACGGCATTTTCTATACAGCAATCACGAGAGCCAAGAAAAAGTTAAAAATATATTGGAGTTCTGAAATTATGGAAGAAGTCGTTGAAAGCTTTAAGGAAGAAGATTCTACACAAAGAAGTTTGGAGATTATACGAAAAAAATTACAACTTCAGTAACTATTAAAGGAATCCAATTTTATCAGATGGAGGTCTGGCGATGACAAAACAACAATTCCTTGAATACTGCCTCGATACATACAGCACATCGCCGGACTATCCGTTTGATGAAGATTTTGAGACGGCGGTGCTCAGGCATACGGACAATCGCAAGTGGTATGCCATTGTGATGCGCGTATCACGGCACAAGTTTGGCTTTGACAGCGACGAGGCGATCGATGTTGTCAATCTCAAGCTGCCCACAGAGATGTACGGCTCTTTCGGCGCGGCTGACGGTGTATACCCAGCGTATCATATGAACAAACTCCATTGGATTTCGGTGCTTCTTCCCGATGCTCCCACGGATGTTATTCAATTCCTTCTGAATGTAAGTTTTGAAGCAACAAAGGACAAACGGAAACGCCAAAGGACAACTGAATAAAGTAAAAGGGTGGTTCATTACGAGCCATCCTTTTTCTCTATGTATAAGTCCATCTAATTTTTTGCCGTATGCGGCACTTTTATGACATGAGAGTGTGTAGCTCTCTCTAAATCACATTTTACGGACGAACTTTTGATGTCGCTATACACTTTTACCGCCGAACTTTTAGCGGTTACTTACACTTCTATGGACGAACATTCGAACCCGAAAATGCACAAACACGAAATTTACACGAAAGATAGACGAAGAAAACACGAAAGATACACGCAATTTTGCGTATTTTTCGTCCAAACAGAGGACAAAACCATCGGGCGAAAACAGCCCGTTGATTTATGGAAAATCAGTGGGCTAAATTGGACCACTGAAAAGCAAAGGGTCAAAATGACTCTTAGAAATCAAAGGCTCAAAATGAGCCTTTGGTCTGGTTGAAAACCAACCACACCACTTCGTGCCAGGATGGCGCGAGGCAATAAACTTTATCGCAGGTTGCGACGAGGTGGCACTCAAAAATGCCACCTCGTAATTTTTTCGAAAAAAACTATTGACAAAATCCGACCTCTGTGTTATACTTTTATAAAAGAAGTTCAAGTTCTTTTATGATTGATTGAATTTTGTGAGGCGTTTATGAAGCGGATGAATGAAGAAAAACTGAATCAAATGGCGGAGTTCATTCACCGCTACGTAAGGGAGAACAACGGCGAATCGCCCAAGTTCAAGGACATCCTTGAGTACATGGAGATGAGCAATTCCGTTGGCTACCGCTATCTGACCACTCTGCGTGACCGTGGCATTGTCAAGTACAACGGCAAGGACACGCTTTCCGTTAGAGGGCAGGATGCTATGAAGGTTGCCTTTCGTCGTCTTATGATTTGCGGTAGCATTCCTTGTGGTTCTCCGGAAGATTACCGACAGGAGATACAAGGTTACGTTGCCATTCCCGAGGAATGGATCGATGGCGATTGCTACCTGCTTCGCACGACGGGCGATTCGATGATCGATATTGGCATCGATGATGGCGATCTCGTGCTCATTAAACGCGCTCAGGAGGCTTATGACGGGCAAGTGGTTGCCGTGCTCACAGATGAGGGCACGACGCTCAAACGCTTTATGAAGCGCGAAAACGGGCGTCCCTGGCTGCTTGCAGAAAACAAAAGCTATCCCAAGGAACGCCGCGAGTTGAAGCCGAGTAAAATCGAGATACAAGGCATTGCCTTGAAGGTAATCAAAGATATAAAGTGAGGTGATTCTATTGCGTAAGGCTACACAAGATAAGATACCGATTGCAAAGTGTGCGAACCCCGAATGCGAGCGCACCATTCTATACAGCAAGAACCCACGAGAGAAACTGAACGTGACCGTGCGCATAGCAGAACCGGGTTACACGGGACCTACTTATCGTTGCGCGCATTGCAACACAATGCTTGTAGTGATTGAGAAACCGAAGGTTGCGGCGGGATATGTTGCCCTGCCAATCATTGCGGCTAACGCATAAAAGTACTTCTATAGAAGTATAAACAACATTTTAAAATCGAAAGTGAGCCATCCTCCCGGCTGTGAAATCGGGAGACAAGGGTGAGTATCAGATTTATCACAGAGCCAAGCTCTGTCTTATTCTGATGCTCACCCTTTTATTTTTGAAAACATTCGCCTTGTGCGATGTTTTATATAAACACTGCGGACAAGTTTCATTTGCGAAATCCGCAGTTCGCTGACATAGACCTTCTCCGTGCCTTGCGATGCGGCCGGAAGGGTGCGGGAGCAATGCGCGAAATGGCGAGACGCGCACCCGCGAAGCGGTTACGCCTTCTTTACATACTGTAAAGAAAGGAGAATCGTGTATGACAGAAAAGACAACTGTTTACGAGAAGATGATGTTCGCGGATTATCCCGACATCGTCGGCATCTGTGATCTGCAAAAAATGCTGGGCATCGGGCGCAAAGCGGCTCTTGAACTTGCCAAGCATCCGCAGATCCACGGCGTAATCGTGGGAAACCGATTCAGGATTCCCAAAATCAACGTCATTCGCTATATGCTGTGTGACGCTGATGCATCGTAAATCCAAAAAAGAAAGGACGTGAGGAACAGAAAGGAATGATGTAAATGGATTATGGATTCTATAATCCCTATCTCCTGAACAAACTTGATACCATCGATGCCGAGGAGCT
>JAFWZH010000017.1 GCA_017522515.1 Clostridia bacterium | reverse complement strand
GGAGCTACTTCAAGATCCTGCAAGACTATTAGAGACAGAGGAAGGTCAGCAGGTTCTTGAAGAAGCGAAAGAGGAGATTGTAGAGACCGTGCAAAAGAACCTCATATCCAATATGCTTGGATTTATCAAAAGAGAGATTTTTGATACTATAAAAGAATGGCTTGTTGAACCGATTTATGATGCCATAGATGAAATGATGCGGGGACATTACTTTAAGTTAAATGATAGTGATAAAAGAATATTAACCGGAGCAATAGACAGAACAGTTGACCGATTAGTTGATAAGTTGGACATTGGCTCTAAGATAGAGGAGAATGTTTGCGAGAATATGCCAAGTGAAAATCAGATAGAGCAAGAAGTACAAAGAATATACAGAGGGCGAGGAAGATAGAAATCCGAAAGGGTTTCTATTTTTTATGGTATCGTGTATAATAGGGGTATAAAAAGAACTGTTAAACAGTTCGACAAATTCTTTAGGTTAGAATCGATGATGGTGTAAACGAAAAAGCAATGTTGGTATTTCCAACGAATTACCCTTTCGTTTGCACCATTTTCGATTTAGCCTAATTGAACAAAGTAAGCGTCTCTTAGTTGTAGACTATGGACTTTTAATCTGTTGCTCTTAGTCATGATTATACTGGAATCATTTATGAATTACGAGAGATTCCAAATCTTTTCCAGATGTAATTGCACAACAATAAAACCTCAGTATCTGAGGCATTAAAAAATATGAAATTTCAGTTTTTAACATCGTAATGGTAATCGCTTTTGTGGTTTGCCAAGATGTCCGCCACATATCTTACATATACAGGCTTTGATTCCGTAAAGATGTTCCAGCATCTGTGGAATTTCCATTTCACGCAGCTTTGAAAGATATTTCTGGCAGCCAAGAAGATTTCTGCAAAGAGTAAGTTTTTTGTTTTTGGTGCGTGAACATAATAAACCGTAGTGGCGGATTCGTACAAAACGCTTTGGTGGTACGTGCATTAAAAAGCGGCGAATAAATTCTATCCCGGATAAGGTTAGATTTTTCCACTTTCCTTCATTGTGATAATCTTTTACGGAAAAAGTAACTGTTTGTTCATCCATACTGATAATACGATAATTGCTGATGGCAATACGGTGTGTATATTTTCCAAGATAATTGATTACTGACTGGGCACCATTAAAAGTCTTCTTGCAATAAGGAACCCATTCCATTGCATAACATGTATCGAGCAATTCCTGAAAAACATAGTGATTACGGTATTTTTCAGAAGAACCATAAAACTGAAGTTTTTCTTCTTTCCAAAGTAATTTCAATTCATCTAAATATTTTCCACGGAATACTTTTGAAATAACTCGTATAGGAAGAAAAAAGTCATTCCCATTATCTTTCCATTGATTTTTTACTGTCAGACCGCCACCAAGAAGAATGGTATGTATGTGCGGGTGAAAATTCATTTCAGATCCCCAGGTATGTAAGATACAGATATAGCCTACTTTGGCACCAAGGTATTTGGTGTCGGCAGCAAGTTCACTGATTGTTGCGGATGCAGCATGATAAAGTGCATCATACAACAGTTTCTGGTTACTGAGAATAACCGGATTTAAAATATCGGGAACAGTAAAAACAAGATGAAAATACGGAGCATCCAGTACATCTTCCCTTCGTGCATCCATCCATAATTCTTTCGAAATTGCCTGACACATAGGGCAACAGCGGTTTCTACAGGAGTTATGATGGATATGTATTTTTCCACAGTCTTCGCAGATGCTTATATTGGAACCATATGCACCGGTTTTACAATTGATGATGTTATGTGCAGTCTTCAACTGTATGGCAGATGGAGAATACTGTTCAATATACGCAGGATAAAAGCAGTTGAAAATATCCTGAATGGTTGGTTTATTCATGGGAAACACCTACCTCCCTGTCAAAAGGACTGCGGATTCCCATAAGGGATTTGTTGCTGACATGAAGGTATACTTCGGTGGATTTAGGATCACGGTGCCCAAGCAGAGCCTGTATATTTCGTTGTTCTACGCCCTGTTCCATGAGGTGGGTGGCAAAACTGTGCCGTAGACAATGAGGGGTAGCTTTGCTAGGAAGACCGGCATCTGTAACAGCTCTGCGCATAGCCTGTTCTACTGCGCGTATGGAAAGGTATTGCCCAGTAAATTTATTTGGAAAAAGAATTTCTCGGGGTTTGCCTTTGCAGAACCAGTATTCCGTCAATATTTCCAGATTTCTTTCCGAAAGAATGGTGTATCTGTCCATACGGTTCTTGGTATCCCGGATGTGTATTTGCATGTTTGTGCGTGAAATATCATCATAATGAAGATGAATAACTTCGGAGACACGCATGCCGGAAGAATACATGGTTGCAAACATGGCTTTGTATTTCAGATCCTTTGTAGCATTCAGTAGCATGTCAATTTCTGCCGCAGAAAGCACCACAGGAAGTTTGTGTTCTATCATCATACGAGGAACAGTGATATCATCCCAAAGTATGTGAAGAACGTTGCGAAAGAAGAACCGGATTGCTGAATTATAAAGATTCAGTGTAGTTGCTTTGAGACCTTCCTCTTTTTTGAGAAGAAGAAACTCCCTAACGTCTTGACAGGTAAGTTCTTCCGGATTTTTATTCATATACTTCAGGAAATAAGAAACATAGCTTTTATAGGCGTCAATAGTACGTTGTTTGAGATTGCGGATTTTTCCGGCTTCTTCAAGTTGTAATAAATAGTTGTTGTACATAAAAAACCTCCATGAATTAAGATAGTAAAATAAAACCTACTACCTTTCATGGAGGTGCATGTATATAATAAAACTGCTTGTAATAGCAGTTGTGAAATGGTATTCTTTTCATAAGCAGTAGGGATTTGTACTTTGTTGATTGTTATTTTGTGGTGATTTAACAATACTTCTTATGTAGGCAGATGTCTACTGCTTTTGAAAAGCAAAAACTGTGCCACAGCCTTGGCAGGCCATCGCGCAGCGATTTTGTTCAACTAGAATTTGGCGGTGAGATAAATGAATTATATTAGACAATGATTTTTTATACTGCAGATAGGCTTGCAGAGGTGGATAATAAAAACTATATACAATTACGTAACAATGTGTTAGTATGATTAACAGAAAAAAGAAAGGCACATGAAGTGAAAGGTGAGGAGATGTATAACAGATAATTTGGTTTGAGCAAGACATATATGATTTAAGCCCTGTGGTAAACAGGCTTGTTTTTGTGTACGCTTGAATTAGATTATCGCAAGAGATTTTCCTTTGTTTTCATTTGTGAGAATATATAAAGGTTTATTTGGCGGGTCTTTTTGTGTATGCAAAAAAGGCTCGTTTTTTACTTTTGCACACAGGCGAAAGGAGGAACCAATATGTTACAGATAAAAAATTTAAATTTAACACATAAAAAGGATTTAAGAGTCATACTTAGTGAATTTAACCTTGTACTAAATAAAGGTGATAAGGCGGTAATCATTGGTGAAGAAGGAAATGGAAAATCAACATTGATGAAGTGGATTTACAATCCATTACTTATTGATAATTATATAGAAGCTGAAGGAGAAAGGTTGGTCGGAAAAGAAATACTCGGTTATCTTCCACAGGAAATATCTGAAGAAGATAAAGAAAAAACTATTTATGAGTTCTTTTCTGCAGAAGAAATGTTTTGGAATAGAACACCGAAAGAGTTATCTGAAATTACCGGAAAATTCGGAATGACAAGTGAATTTTTCTATAGTGACCAGAAAATGGGAAGTCTTTCGGGTGGAGAAAAAGTTAAGGCACACCTAATGAGACTTATTATTCAGGATGTGACTGTGCTTTTGTTGGATGAACCTTCAAATGATATAGATATCAATACGCTGGAAATCCTTGAAAAAATAATAAATGACTGGGAGCACATAGTACTTTTCATTTCTCATGATGAAACTTTGATAGAAAATACAGCGAATATGGTAATTCATATTGAACAGATTGTGCGAAAAACAAAGACCAGATATACAGTCGCAAAAATTCCTTACAGAAAATATTTAGAAGAAAGATTTCATAAATTTGAGAGCCAGGAAAGACAAGCATTAAATGATCGAAAAGAAAAAAAGATTCGTGATGAAAAATACAGAAAAATCATGCAAAGTGTTCAGAACGCATTAGGGAACTGTTCCAGACAGTCACCAGCCGAAGCCAAAAACTTAAAAGATAAAATGCACGCAGTTAAGTCTATGGAACGAAGATTTAAAAAGGAAGATGAAAACATGACGGAGATGCCGGAACAGGAGGAGGCTATTTTCTTTAAACTGGGAGACAAAGATTCATCTATTCCGGCAGGAAAAACAGTTATAGAGTATACTCTTGCAAAACTTACGACTAGGGATGAGGAAAGGATTTTGGCTGAAGACATTAACTTGAAAATAAGAGGCTCGGAGAAAATATGTATTATTGGCGCTAATGGAGTGGGAAAAACGACTCTTTTAAGAAAAATAGCGGAAGAACTTTCGCAGCGAGATGATATTAAGGCAGAGTATATGCCGCAAAACTATGAAGAGATACTTGATTTGGATATGACTCCTGTTGATTTTCTTGATAAATCCGGAGACAAGGAAGAAAGAACAAGAATTAGAACATATCTTGGTTCCCTTAAATATACTGCGGATGAAATGGAACATCCTATAAGGGAACTGTCCGGAGGGCAAAAGGCCAAGGTGCTTCTTTTAAGTATGAGTTTGAGCGGAGCAAATGT
>JAFWZH010000116.1 GCA_017522515.1 Clostridia bacterium | reverse complement strand
TATCACGACGATGAAACTGACGGCTAAAAAGATTTAAGCAGAAATTTTCAGAAGCTTCATACATTCAGTTTTACGCTCTATAGATGAATGAACGTAACGATTTAAGGTTGTTTCAACAGAAGAATGTCCTAATATTTCGGAAAGAGTTTTCACATCAAAACCAGCTTTAACGCAATTCGTAGCGAAAATATGACGGAGAACATGGTAATTAACTGGCGGCAAATCTGCTTTTTTCAGAATAGCTTTAAATCTTCTCTGCATTGTGCGAGGTTCAATAATTTTTGAATTTCCTGATAAAATATATGAGTTATCGGAATTCTTAAACTTCTTCATTATTTCAATTATAAATGCAGGAATAGGAATTTCTCTCTGTGAACTGCGACTTTTAGGAGTTCCAATAATTAGCTTAGTTCCCTTATTTTCACAACTTACACGCTGCACGGTTCTGCTGACGGTAAGAATACTTTTTTCAAAGTCCACATCTGACCATTTCAGACCGCATACTTCACCAACACGCAATCCCATATATAAACTAATCAGTACACCAAGAGAAGTCTTATTTGTATTTCCTGCAAGATAATCGCACAGTTTTTTCTGCTGATTTTCGCTTAACAACGTCATTTTTGACTTTTCAATCTTAGGTAGGATTACATCTGCAAGAGGATTCCTGAATCCATGTACACGGCTGATATATTTTGACATTGATTTGAAAACGATAACAATATCTGATACATATTTTGCAGATAATCCGCTATTTAGCTTCTTTTCAATAAATTCGTGTACTGATTGTACCGTAAGCTGTTCGTATCTTGTTTCTGCGAAATACGGCAGAATATGCTTGTCAACTTTCATTCTGTAATTTGCATAAGTGGACTCTTTTGCCTTTAATCTTACTGCGGAAAGCCATTCTTCAAAAAGCTCTCCAACTGTAAGTTTTCCCGATGATACGGCGTTTACAGGTTTAGATTTCAACAGAATAAGCTTTGATTTCACATCGTTATATGTTTTTCCATAGATTGAACGGTATTTGGTTTTTCCCGATAAATCATCAAATACCTTATATCGCCCTTCCCAGCGGTTATCCTTACGCTTGTAAATATTTTCTCCTTTGCGTGGCATAATCTTCCTCCATAATTGACTGAATTTGTGACGGCTTAAATAATTTACCGCAACAGCATAATCAACAAATTCTGCATTTCGTCTTTGTTTATAATAACAAAATTAATATTTCATCATATAAAATTAACAAAATATTCTTGAAATATTGAATGTTTTGTGTTATAATCATTACATGAACAAAGGTCGCAAATTGCAGAAATTTGTGGTTAACGATTATTATTATACAGCATTCAGGAGGTTTATACTATGAACATTAACACATCAAATGAACAGAACGTTATCGAAAGAGATATTCATTGTCCATACTGCGACAGCGACAAAGCATTGTTAATAAGCGGACTTACAGACAAGAGAACAATTCTCCAATTGCCTGACTATGGTTCTAGATACTGGCTTAGTGTATTTTTCACTTGTGGTATGCATTTACTGGTGCATGGTATTCCTATGATAGAAAAGAAACGAGTTTACGAATATACTACATACGGTTTCTGTCCTCATTGTGGAAAAACATATAATGCAGGCGTTCCGGCAAAAATAAGTAAGGAGAAAGTACAGAAACTTTATCGTTCAAGTAAAAATAAAGTTATGTTGGGATTGTGCAGCGGTATTGCAGAATATACAGGCTTATCTGTTATGCTTGTACGTATTATGATGATTGTCTACGGTTTAGCAATTATACCTGCATTTGCATATTTTGTACTTGGCGGATTGGATATTATACCAATGAATCCGAAAGAAAATAACGATTAATAAGCATAGAGGATTGTATTATGGATGATAATAAAAAACTCCCCAAAGGATGGGGAGAAGATGAAGAAATATTCGATAATGATGATAGCGGTTCACCATGGGAAAATAAAAAATCCGATGATAAAAAAGCTGAAATATTAAATGAGGATAAGACAAATTCTGAAGAAGTCGTAGAGAAGAAAAACAGTAAAGATTTTCAAGCTGCAATAGATGATAATCAGGCAGATATTTCACCTACAACAACAAGTAATCCTAAGCCTACCAAATCAAAGACAATCCCCATACTTGTCACAATAATTATTATACTTATTGCTGCACTTGGTGGTGTTGGAGTTTTACTTCTCACCAAAAACAAAACTGTTGATACAGGCGGATCTGAAAGCAATACAGAACAAGTGACAGACATTGAAAAAGATGAAAGTATTACTACAACGGTTGACAAAACGACGGAAATAACAACTTCTACTACAACAACTACGACAGAAATTGTTACTACGAAAGCTACTACTACATCAGTTCCTGATCCTTATGCCGAGATCAAGGAACAGATTTTATACAGCGTTGACAATGAGTATTACAGCGGTAAAAACTCTTATCTTGAAAACGCTTCACCTGATATGGTTTTCTATGCACAGGAAAAACGTAAAGAGCTTCAAATAACAGACATTCCTATTCTTTCAGGTCCTGATGCAAGCTATTCAGAGATAAGATCGGGATATAACGGTAATGCT
>JAFWZH010000115.1 GCA_017522515.1 Clostridia bacterium | reverse complement strand
GAACCATTTAATCCGCCAAATGCGGAATAGAACTTCAAGTAGTGCGGTTTAACTCCCCCACCTTCATCCTTATATCCTCTGATAAATCCCATTGACGATGCTACACCGGCATTAAATGTTATTTCCTTTCCATCTTCTGAAACATTGTATTCACCAAGATAAATACCACCATTTATGATATATCCGGTTCCAATGAGATAAGATGCAGAAACAGCAATTACAACTATCAAGGCAATTATAATTATCTTTTTCATGCTGGTTCATCTCCTAATAGTCTAATGGCACATCTTGATGGCTTATCTTTATCGTAGTATACATTAACCGTTCCGAAAATGCCTATCAGGTTTTCTCTCAACCCTATGTACTTTGTCTTTTTATATTTCTTTCCGTTCACAGAATAACTTACCGTCATTAGATGAGGAAATAGAGCTCCGTCAAGACCATTTAATCTTACAGGCTTTTTGTTTACCTTTATCCACCAACATTTACGTACTTTTATAATCTTTCCGGTTGTCCTGATAAAATCTTTATTCACTATCTTTTATCCTCCTGTTCCCGTCATTATCAAAATTCTTTTTGAGTGCACGTTCTGTAGGATGAACGACTATCACCATCATAACCACCTGAACACCGCAAATGATTTCTCCGACTATACCAATTATATGCTCACTTTTGCCTAACACAAAGAGCATAGCAATTATACTTGCAGGCAAAAGAATGATTCCGAATTTATACCAGAGCTTGCCAAAGTATTTATGAGCAAACTCCCAAGTTTCCTTGTTTTTGGTTGACATAGGTGTTCTGTAACCGTACACCCAATTTATGTTTTTAGGTGCTTTACAAGAGTAGTACCTACCCAACAAAATCATTGTAATCGGCAATATTAAATTTACTATAAGCATAAAAATCCAAAGTCCCATAAAGCACCTCCGAATTAAAATATTCCTTTGTTATATTTGAACTGTGCGTAAATCATAATTACAATAGAAACAGCAATAGCTATAAGAACTATCCATCCTCCAATTTCAGGCAGTTCACCATACACCAAATCAAGTATAGCACATAAAATAACACTGCCAGCACATATAAGTGTGCTTATTCCAATCAACTTTCCGTATTTTGGTCTTGTCTCCTCTGTTATACGTCTCCTGTTATACCAATGAACACTGTCAATATTTCCTTTAAGATTGTCTATACCATTGCGAATGAAGAACGCAGCAAGAATAAGCATTATGATATTTACACCCATAATTATCCTCTTCTCTTCTTAATTGCAACCCCGATAAGAAATGCTATTACAAAAACTGTAGCAGCTCCCCCATATAACCAAGGGGTGTAATTCTTTTCAGCCATATCTGGAAGTTCCAATGGTTCTTCAGAAACAGGTATTCCTTCAGGCGCTACTATGTTTTTCTGAACATCTTTCGGGAAAAGTGAATATAGCTTCTGTAAATCTTCAGTTTTCATTTCATAATCTTTATTCATAAGTCTGCTCATCATTAAGCCATATCTATCTACTTCACCAAATCTTGTAACTGCTGCCATAGATACTAACTGTTCGTTTTCGTCAAGCAGTTCAATATACAGAACTGTTTTGTACGCATCCTCTTTGCCGTCTTCATACAAAGCAACGTTCTTTGCATTTACGATCATAATTTCTTTTGCAACCTTTTCAAATTCTTCAACACCAACTTCGTGCAACTCATCCTGATAACGTAAAGTTACTTTTTTTACATTT
>JAFWZH010000114.1 GCA_017522515.1 Clostridia bacterium | reverse complement strand
AAGTCTTGACGAGCTGCACTACTTTTCAGCTCTTGTTTTTCGTATGGACGACGGAATGTGTGATAGGTTTATGAATGAGATAGAAAAAGATAAAAATATCAAAAATCTTACCGACCTTATAAATCACGCAAATAAAACGCTGGGCTTGGCTGCAAGGTATAACGGCGACAAAAGCACTATTCCGGCAGAATACAGGGTTACAATGGAGCCGGCAAGTATAAAGCGTTCCATAAAAAAGCAACTTGAAGAAAACAAAGGAAAGGCTGCCGACGTTCCGGCAACTCCGGCAAAAAACAAAAAGAATGATTTGGAGGTTTAATTATGATGATTGCTACAACGTTTGAAAAAGAACTCAAAAAAATATTCGGCAATGATTTAATTCTGAATAACACAAAGTATGTCGGCAGAAATTGTTACGGTGAGCTTGACGAAAATATCCGTATGAAAGCACGATTTGTTTCTATGGGTGTAAGCAGTCATTTTGACGCTTTGAGATTGGAACTTATAAATCGTACAGAGGGTGAAATTGACGCAACAGTAATCAGATTAAATGAAATTTGGGGTAAAAAGTCTGTTCCGGGCAATACCAATTCCCGTGACGGTGTTTCTCCGCATTTATGGATAAGTGATGAAAAATTGGCTTGGTATTTGTACCAGCCCACAACAAAGGATTTTGACATTTTAAGAGAAAGTGTCAAAGAATATGCAAGTGTATTTAAGGATTTTTCGGTGGAAAAGGAAAAAAAGCAATCTATCAAAAAGCAGCTTTCCGATAAAAAAGAAATGCAACCGAGAAAGATTACAAAAAGTAAACAAAACGATTTGGAGGTTTAATTATGCCAATGTCAACAAACAATTTTCTTGAAAATGAACTGCGAAAAATATTCGGCAATGACGATATGTTTTCAAATACAAAATATATTTCCGGCGTATGCTACGGTGAGCTTGACAGTGATTTGAAAATAAAATGCCAGATTGACGATAGCGGCGTGAGCAGAAACTATGATGTACTGCGAATAACCGTTATTAACAGAAAAGACGGCGTTGTAGATAAGCACGCAATACAGTTTTTTGATGTTTGGGGCAGGCTTCCTGTTCCGGGAAATCCTAATTTCAAAGAGGGTGTTGCGCCTCATATATGGGCTTACGACGGAAAAACGGAATGGTATGCGGCTGCACCAAAAGAAAGGCATTACGAAATATTGAAAGAAAATGTAAAAAACTATCTTGACATATTCCGTGATAAGTCAATAGAGCTTGAGCCTAAACCGTCAATAAAAAAGCAGCTTTCCGATAATAAAAATATTTCTACTCAAAAGAAACCTGCAAAGAGTAAAAATAACGATTTGGAGGTGTAATTATGGCAAAAGATAATATAAATCAGGATATGGCGTTGGACGACGCTACGGATTTAGCCTTTGATATTGATGTTCATTTAAGGGAACACAGCAGTACATATAATTCGGAGCATACAGAGGTTATGGAAGCACAGGAAAATATCGCTGATGATATTATTTCAGGTAATTTTGATAATGTGAAAGGCCTTCTAACAAGGTATGCTACCCAAAATGAAGATTTCTTCAAAAGGCTTGACGAATACCGGGAAAACTTTTTACAGGACACGGGGCCGTTTTCTGTGTTGATTTACAACAAAGAGACACAGGCGGAACAATGGTTATCGCTTCCGGCAAAGCCTGAACGCTTTGAAAAGCTCCTTAATGATATTGGGCTTTCAAAAGATGCCTCGCCTGAACAATATGCCGTTTCAGGTTATGTTATTTCATACGGTGATTTGGCTGATTATATCGCAACCGGTGAAAATGTTGACGAACTCAACTATCTTGCGTACCTACTTAAAAATCTCAATTCCGAAGAAATGAAAATCTTTCTTTCTGCTATGGAGGACGAAGCCGATATACATTCCATTGAAAACCTTATAAATCTTGCTCAGAATACCGATTGTTATACTTTGGTTGATAATATGTATGATTGGGACGATTACGGTAAATATGTTATGGAGGAAAACGGAATTGATTTAAGATTACTCTATGATATTGAGGACTACATCAATTTTGAACAGTACGGAAAAGACAAGGCAGAGGAACGAAAGGCTATTATGGTTGATAGTGCCGTTTTGGAGAAAGAACAGGGTCCATATACAACCTACTATGACGGAAACACAGCACAAATTCCTGACTTCTGCAGAATAACACCTATTGAGAATGACGACAGCTTTATTGATGATAAGATTAAGCGCAGTATGGAGCTTGCAAATTCACTTGATAGGTTTTTTGTTGCTCACGATATGGACTATGCCGCAAAATATCCTGACGGAGCTATGGCAATGAAATTGTCGGAAAGCCTTTATAACGGACGCACCGATTATATCAAGGATATGCTTGCGGATTTAGGACAGACAGATGATGATGTTCTTCCTCTTGAACTCAAAGAGTATGAGGAAAAATATATCCCTGTTAAGTATTTCATTTATCAGCTTAAATCGGGTGATGATACAAGAGATTTCCGTTTTGAAAGTTTGGAACGGCTGCATAGCAAAGGAGAATTTGCAGACAAAAACAATTATGACTTGATTTATTCTGCAGCATATATGCCGTCTGATACATTAGAAAAACTTTTCCAGAGATTTAATATAGATATTCCGCAGGATTTCAAAGGACATAGTTTGAGTGTATCGGATATTGTGGTTATTTCCGGCAAAGGTGAAGAAAAGGCGTATTACTGTGATAGTGTGGGATTTAAGGAAGTGCCTGAATTTCTTGATTATATCAGAATCAGGAGCGCTGTAATAAGTAATTACGAGGGATATACTGCTCTTGTGGGAACTGATGATAAAGTGTACTTGGGTGCAAATGAAAATTATCACTATATGTTTGACGCGCCTTCATACTATAATAATTCAGATAAATCCGTTATTCATATATCGGATAATCACAAGATGTATTCGTTCCTGTATGGCGATGGTTGGGTAGTTTCTCAACAGCAAATGCTTGAAAACGGAGCTTTCACTATGGAAAATTATGCAGAATTTGCAGAACTGAAAACAGGTGTATTATCAAGGCTCAAATGCAAAAAAGAAATTACTTTTGCAGGAGAGCCTTTTAACTATCTTGCAAATGCAGAAAAGCACACGGAGCAGAATTTCAATCAGATTGACGGGTTAATAAACAACGAGCCGCCGAAGCCGTCTATCAGGGAACAGATAAAAAATTCTGTCAAAGAGCATGGAGAGAAAAAGGAGCCTTCAAAAGCACCTCATAAATCGGAGCCGGAGCTATGAACAGAATAATATTACTTTCCCCGAAGCAAAGCAGACGTACAAATGCACTTGTTCGCAAGCTCTGTTGCAACTACGACGGCGGCCATTGTATTTTGCTTGACGACGGCGATCCGTGCGTATGTCCCCAGCTTATAACATACTCACATATTATCTGCAAATGGTTTAAGGTTGCCGTACTGCCTGTTGATAAAGATTTGCATATTGAACTGATGAAGCCACCGAACACAAAACTGTGTTCTATATGTGGCAGATATTATATCCCAAACAGTAATAGGTCAAAGTATTGTTCCGATTGCAGAAAAGTCATTACAAGACGGCAAGCAGCGGAACGAAAACAAAAACAGCGTCTTATGTCACGGAATAAAGGCAATTTATTCCCTTAAAATAAGGGTTTTTAAGGCGAAAACTCATAGGGGTAATACTCTTTATCCAAAAACCTTAAAAACTGCCCTCTAATGCGTGACATAAATTATATAAAAATACCGTGATACAGTTCGCTTCATCAGCGGCATGTATCACGGTTATTTTTTATGCGTTTTATTTATTTTTCAGAGTCGGTAATCCATTTTTCAACTTGTTCAATTACTTTTTTGTTTT
>JAFWZH010000113.1 GCA_017522515.1 Clostridia bacterium | reverse complement strand
GACAAATTTGTTAATCTTCCTGTATTTAATGCGAATGCGGCGGATATTGTAGCTTCGGGCGAATGTGGTGCCGAGGGAAATAATGTCATTTGGCAGCTTGACAGCGAGGGAACGCTTACAGTCAGCGGTACAGGTGAAATGAAACCATGGGAAACAATTACCGATATACCATGGTATGCTGATTATGCTACATCTATTAATAAAATAATTATTGAAAATGGTGTAACAAATATCAGTTTTGGTTCATTTTATGGTTGTAAAAGTTTAACCTCAGTAAAAATTCCCGATAGTGTAACTGATATAGGTGTATATGCTTTTGCCGGATGTATTAAGCTGACATCTATTGAATTGCCGAAAAGTATTGAAAATATTGGAAATAGTGCCTTTGAAAACTGTGGTTCTTTATCATCAGTTATTCTTCCCGACGGCATTAAAGAAATTGGCGAAAAAACTTTTATGAATTGTAAAAGTCTGACTGATGTTTCATTTCCTGAAAGTATCTCATATATCGGAGTACGTTCTTTTTTCGGCACACCATGGATTGAAGCTAAAAGAGCAGAAAATCCCTTTGTAGTTGCAAATGGAATATTAATTGACGGAACAAATCTTACTGGGGATATAGTTATTCCCGATAATGTAACAATTATTGGAAGCGGAGTTTTTATAGACGGTAGTGATGTAACTTCAATAGTAATTCCTGACAGCGTAACACAAATCAATGAAATGGCTTTTTATGCTTGCAGAGAATTGCAGTCAGTTGTAATCCCTGATACTATTACAAATATTGGAGATATGGTGTTTGGCGGATGTGAGTCATTGACAGAAATAAATATTCCTGATACAGTTACAGGTATTGGTGATTATGCATTTTATGACTGCAAAAAGCTTGCCGAAATAAATATTCCCAAAAGTGTAACAAGTATAGGTGAATTTGCATTTAGGAATTGTAGTGCTTTAGGGTCAATTGTAATTCCTGATGGTATTACAAGTATTTGTAAGGGAACTTTCCAGGAATGCAGGGCTTTAAATTCAATTAAAATTCCCGAAAGCCTTACACATATTGGAATTTACGCTTTTGAGAATTGCAAGAAATTAA
This sequence comes from Clostridia bacterium, assembly GCA_017522515.1. The sequence continues at coordinate 821 of JAFWZH010000113.1, read as the reverse complement.
CCTCAATCACAATTCCTTCTGCGGTTACAGATATTGAAAAAGGTGCATTCAAAAATTGCATTAAGTTATCTGAGATTGTACTTCCCGACGGAATTCCAAATATACCTGATGAAACTTTTATGGGTTGTCATGCCTTAACATCAATAGAAATTCCTGACAGCGTAACAAGTATAGGAAACAACGCTTTTGATGGTAGTGCTTTAAAATCCATAGCATTTCCGAAGAATCTTACAAAAATCGGAAGTAATGCTTTTGCATATTGTTATGTGCTGGAGTCAATCACAATTCCCGAAAATGTTGAAAGTATAGGTACAAACGCATTTTACAGATGTAATGATATTACCTCGGTAACAATTGAGAATCCTGATTGTGTAATTGGCGAATCGGTTGATACTTTCTACGAAACAGTTAAAATTCAAGGTTATGAGGGTTCAACAGCACAGGCTTATGCTGAAAAATATAACAGAGAATTTGTAAGCATTGGCGAAGATACAACAACTACAACACCACCTGTAACAACTGAACCTTATTTCATTCTTGGAGATATAAATGCTGACGGTTCTATTGATTCTTCGGACGCTTCACTTGTACTTGCAGAATATGCAAAAATACAGACAGGCGGAGCAGAAACGTTAACAATAACACAGCTTGAATCTGCTGATGTAAACAACGACAATGTTGTTGACTCATCTGACGCATCAAAGATACTCGATTACTATGCAATGGTGTCTACAGGTAAAAAGCCTACATGGGATTAATTCCATGACTCTGATTATTTTCACGAACTTTTACAGAAATTTGTTAAACCTAAAAGATAGTTG
>JAFWZH010000112.1 GCA_017522515.1 Clostridia bacterium | reverse complement strand
AATGCAACCTCGCTTTGGAATATTGAGCGAATCAAAGAATTGATTTCAGGTAATATTGATTTTAAGATTTAGTTTTTATAATAAAATTCAGAAAATATAAAAGGTTATAAACAATAGCATCTAAATCCACCATAATTGCCATAACTTGTGGTCAATTTAGATGCCACGCGAAAAATGCCATACGTGTAGGGCTTTTTTTGATGTTTAAGGGTCGAAAATTTTACTCATGTTTCATAGATGCAAAATACATACATCATGGATCCGAACGACCGTAATGAAAAATACAGCAGATTTTAGAGCCGGTTTTGCAAAAATTAATTGCAGAATCGGCTCTTTTTTTATTTTTTAAATATTAAATTTCTATGTCTGAAAATCAGACGAAACAATGTGGCGAAAACAATAATTAACGAAGGGAGGTGACAAAAATGGCAAAAGAATATCCACTTATCGATAGAGTTCCTTTAAATGCGTTCGATTATGTGCTTGGAATCGTGAAGTGAGTACAGAACAACTATGACATATAGGACTGAATTGTTATCTGAAAATAATATGATGTTATCTGTGATTATTATTTTGCATTATCTGTATTGCTTAAATTCTGAAGCACATTATAATGATAAGTGATTTCAAGATGGAATTGCCCTGTGAGAAAACTATCTTAAAAGGGTGATGCCTAATGAGGGGGAAGGTAGCAACAATGTATCATATAGTTAGATTTGATAAATCCCGTATAGAAGATTATCTTCGCATTTTTGATCCGGATAATTCGGGCAGCGTTGTGTGTTATTGCACGCAATGGAACATGACACAAGAGGAAATTGATAGGAGAATTATTGAGCCGGTAAAAAATAACGTGGCACCACTTTCTCAAATTTCCCGTGAAGTCGCCGTGGAAATGATCAATGCAGATAAGATACACGGCTATATTGCCTACGAAGGCAAAGTCCCTGTAGGTTGGTGCAATTGTGATGATAAGGGGAACTACAACTTTATTGCACGTCATGTTTCGGTGGGAACGGAAAAAGAGAAAATTAAGTCTATTGTTTGTTTAAAGGTGGTCGGAAAAAAAGATTTCTTTGAAGTAGGTTCTGAGCTTCTTAGATCTATTTGCAAGTTGTCTAAAGCGGAAGGGTATTCATTTATAGAAGTTTATCCACACGAGGGCGCTATGATTTGCACCGATTTTGACAGTGCAATGCAATTATATCGGGCAAATGGGTTTAAATCACTTAGCATAAAAAACGGCGAGGCTGTCTTGCAAAAGGAATTGTAATTAAGTGTTGTTGGAGAATGGCAATACATTTCAGGTGCAGGTGGAATTACTGGGGCGTATAATACTTCAACCGGATATGGGTATGTTCAAATGCCGGACGGAACTAGAAGCCCTTTTCGAATTTGACTTTGCCCCAATTTTTTTAGGCGAAGATCTTTTAGGAGGAAAGTTATATGAAACATACAAAAAAACGTACATTTGGTTTATTATATGATTTTTGGGTGTTTGTCGTCGGACAATCAGTGGATATAAATATGATGCAAGGAAGCAAATTGCAATATGGAGACTTGACATGTCGTGTTTGGAAATACACAAGTCCGGACTCCTTTGCTTTTCCAATTTGTGATAGTACGGGTGTATATTATAATGTGACTTCATCACACGAGGAAGAGGGAGGTACTATTTTTATTCAAGAAAAAGCAAATATTTATGAACACTATTTTTGTGTTCCTTGGAAAAGTGCAGAAGAAATCCGAGATATTAAGGCAATTACCATTTGTTCTGAATACAGAGAAGAGTTGATTCATTTTCTACAGGATTTGGTAAAACAATCACCTGTCAAGAAATTATATGTACAAATCAGGCGTCAAGGATTGGAAAGGAATAACATAATTGGAATGATCACGGTAGATCAATTTGGGGAAATGATGTATAAGGATGAATTGCTTGGCAATATGGTATATGTGATCCACGAACCATAATAATGATTTTGTAGATCTTTAATAATTTCTAACAGTATAACTGACATCATTCAGATATTTAATAGCATGGCTTAGGGACTGAATGCTATGGGTATTCCTTTTAGTGGAAGCGGATTAGGTATAGTATTATTAAGTCCCATGCTTGATATAGATTTCGGGGAGAACGGAACGGATTTGTGTGTATTTATAACTGATAATACAACGGGTAGACAATTGTCTTGGTTCAAAGTAAAACGATGGTAAAGGTGGTATTGATATGGATACAAACGGTAGTAATGATTGGCGCTCTGAAAAATTAGATCAAATGATACAAACTGCTATTCAAGAGTGGCGTCCTGAACATTTTACGCGCAGAAAGGATGAAATAATCGATTTTATTATGGCAAATCTTGATTTGCCGATCACATACGATCAATTTGTTTTTCTGTTGCGATACAGTTCACCGGCGGTTAGTCCTATGCGGAATGACTATTTTGACGTGCTTGCGCGTTTGGTATCCGAAGCAAAGACGCATGAAGATCCGCAACTTGTAAAAAGCATCTATTTGTCTATACCATTCTATCCGGTTGATAAAGACTGTCAAGAAAAAAGGAAGTTTTATCAAAGTGGAATCCAATATTTTCTTTTGCTTGGTTTGCATCAAATCGTGGGGGAATTATACACGCATCTTGCGTCAATGTATGAAAGCACCACAGAACGAATTGCTCTTTGCCAAAAAGCACTGGGATATCTTAATCAAACATCCAAGGAATATGCCTGTGTTTCGGCTATGAGAGAAATGCTTTGTCACATGGAGCGTCAAGGAAATGACGAGTATTATCATTATTGGGCGTTTGGGGAAACAATTTTCCGAAAAGAGGCAAGCGTTTTTTTGTCACCGATATACCCGTGCTTTGCTTTTCGGAAGAAATCAGAATCCTTGTGCTTCGATGTTGTGATATTGAAAGGAAACAGAGAATTCTATAAAACACTGACTTCGCTCAATTCTTCGGGCTATGATAAAGAGCTTGTTGACGAAACAATGGCTGTCGGCACATCAAAATATTTTTTCGAAGAAAAAGAGCTTGTTCGACACTCGGATGAAAGAGTCATCTGTCAGGCAGATGGAAAAGAATATCTTTGCCATGTTTTTACAATCAGACGAGCAGATAACCCTGACAACATGATTTTGAGAGATATCATAGAAACAAATTATTATGCCGATGGAATCGGGGTGATATGTACCGTACTCTCAATTGGCGATAAGACATGGATATATGATTTGTGTGAGTATACTATAAAAGGCGGAGATGGAATGATTCCGTGCTGCGTAGGAAATCAATGGTACTACAGACAAGAAGACTGTCCGGAGTTTGTAGATCAGGTAATCAAGCGAGAGATTATCGCGCAAAATGGAGAAGGATACGTGCTCGCAGGATGGAATTATGCTGGGAGAAATTTATTTAAAGGTGGTGATGCATAGTGAGGGGGAATGTTTGAGTGAAATAACATATTGGAATAACAACAGATTACAAAACGGAAAGGAAAACAAAAATGGAAAATATTTTTAAGATTAGCAAACGAGGCATTATAGCAATCCTTACATTATGCATTCTTTTCTGCACAGTTGGAAATGGTGTGCATGCTGCTATGGCAGTTTATTTGATATTTATCGAGACAAAAGTAATAATAATGCATTATGGCTTGGGAATAAATCTCAAACAATATGGATTCCATGTTTTTAATACAAAAAGAGGTTAAGTATGATTATAAGTGATGAAGGTATTATTAGAAGTTTTCCTTTGATAAGAACATCATTTTGCATAAGTGGAGAAGAGTTTGATCCTGATTATATAACAAAACAGATCCATTCTTCTCCCACAATAGCATGGAGAAAAGGGGATATTAGGCGTGATTGGGGCGAGAATTCATACTATGAAAAGCACCCCAACATATCTTGTGGAAAATATACTTATTCCTGTTGGCGGTATTCTACCGAGTATAAACAGGCAAATGATATTATGGAATCCGCCTCACTGATTTTAGAAGAATTTGTACCATTGATTGATAAATTGCTGTATTTGAAGGCACAGTATTCTCTTTCGTATCAGATTTGTATAGCGATTAAACGGGAGAAAAAGGAAGAACAAATTGTTTTTCCGGGAATGATACTGTCGAGAAATTTGATTGAATTCGTAAATATCATTGGTGCTGAAATATCCTTGGATTTTGATGGGATGATTTTTTGAATTAATATAAACGTGTTTGTTGAAAATAAAAAATTACTTTAAGATCACCAAACACAGCATCGCAGCAATGCTTGCATTATGCATTCTTCTCTGAGCTATCGGAATTGGTGTGCATGCTTATTATATTTAATCCAAACATGGCCAATGCAGTTGCGCAATATCATGGATATTCCGGCGCAGAAGCATTGAAAGCAGATTATGGGGTAGGAGCTAATGCAAATATGTACAGAAATACTACTACCGGAGAAGTAATTTATACTGGATTATATGGAGGATGGAAATAAAAATATTATGGATGAGTTTATAGTTGAAACACCGACGATACGCTGTGATTTTTCTTTAGTGGTGAAAAAACACCAAATTGAAGAAGTTGAAACGCTATTGCAATTAAAAAGCCTATCATCTAATGATTGCTGGATTTTATCAACCGGTGAAGTGCGTTGTAATGATACTGCGTTGGTTACAGACATAATGATGAATTTGTTGCCTGAATACAAAAGAACAAAGATCCTAAAGTATAAAAAAATGCATTGTGTCGAATCTGTTATGAAGTTGAAGGTCTCCTGTAAATGGTCTTGTCTGCCGTTTATTGACCTGAACGTTGATTTGCTCCGTTTTTTGAAAGACACGGAAACAATGCTACAGATTTCTATTCACGAAGAAGGAGATATTTCGAAAAATCCCACAGTGAAATGTAAATTGTTTTTGAAGGGTCCCTCGCTACCGTTTGAACTTATAGAGCGAATAAGTGGCCAAAAGGCTGTAATCAAACGCCGCAAGGAGGAGTTTCCGCTATGCACGAAAAATTATGCAGAGGATTGCTTGATTTTTGAATCAGAAATTTTCGACCCCACGCTTATACAAAAAAATGCAACGTCGTTTTATCAAAGCTTTTTAGAAGACATAAAAGGGTTTATCCAATTAGAAACAAGTTTTGTTGAATTAATCATTTGTAAGAGTAATTGTTCAGAGGGAATTTGCTTAGAGGCTACGATTCCCGAGAAAATGATAGATTTAGCAGAAAAACTAGGTGTTCGAATATTTGTCGGAGTTGTATCTTAGACATTGAAAAAGATAGAAGGATTACAGTTATGAGTACCGTTGAGGCAGGGAAAATAGATTTGGTTATTCCAGTTGGATAAAAATGTATTATGAGGTTTTAATTATGGATTTTTATAAAATAATCAATTTAATGAAAGAATCTGGAGTGATTTTTTCTCAGGGCCTGACAAATGGCGAGATGACAAAAATTGAGGAGATTTATGAAATACGTTTTCCGGATTCTTTAAGAACTTTTTATTCAACAGCATTACCAATTTCCATAGAAAATACAAAATTTCCCAAATGGAATGATTTTTCTTCCAAAAACATTTCTTATATTAGTCAACTGATAAGCGCACCGTATCAATGGTTAAAACAAGATATTGACAGGGGTTTTTGGCTTTCGAAATGGGATAGAAAGACTATAGATGAATTATTTGAAAATGCGCCTAAATTGATTCCAATATATTCTCATAGATATGTCCCTATGTTGAATCATGCAGATCCACCAGTAATTTCAACTGTAGGGAGAGATACCATTTGCTATGGCGTTTCTTTAGCGGATTATTTTTTTAGAGAATTTTGCAATGGAAATACAGCTTTTGAGGAAATGAATGTGCCGTACATTCCACTATGGAGTGATATTTTGGAGTGCCAGCAATGAACCGTAGGATTCGTGTGCACAATCAGCCGAAAATGGAGAAGTGATTTTTGCATCTGCGGACAATTTATGTGCTCCACCTTACTATAAAGTCGTTTATAAAAATCATGATTAACGTGATATTGAGTTGTCTGAAAATAAAATTGCATTATCTGAAAATAAAATTTTACAGAATGCTTATTTAAGGATATCATAGAATGTGTTAAAATATCTGCGTGTAAAGATTTGCGATAATTGGAAGGTGGTTAAGATGAAGCCGGAAACTTTCGGACGTAGCTTTGCTGCAGGTAAGATCGTTCCGATACAATGCGTGATAGATGATACGTTAAAAGATCTTGATATAAAGGATTCGTGCTTTCTTTTATCAATAATTTATGAAGGTACTGCAAAGTTTGAGGTGGGCGATTCATCGTTCGAAGCTGTGGGACCTTGCTTTGTATGTTTTGATGAATCAGAGGCTCCCAATTTGCTTAAAAAACGTGGTGTGAAATGCGACTCAATATATTTCAAGCCAACATTTTTGAATATCAATATGACTTTTTCTCGAATACATAGTGGCAATTATGAGCATCTTGCTCTTAAGCATGATATGTTTCTACTGAAACCGTTTACTGATAAGATCAGATATGTATTTCCGGTGTTTGATGAAAATATAGAGAATCTTAAAAGATTGTTCTCTCTGATTAGAAATGAATTGAAGGAACAACCGGATTGGTATTGGTCTTGCAGAAGCAGATCATATTTCATGGAAATGATGTTGCTCCTTGAGAGAACATACGGATTGATCGGACAAAATGATCCTATAGGAAATGCGAATAAGATTTTAAATCCTCATCTTAAGAAAGCTGTTATCTACATAGAAAACAATTATCGGGATGTTGTCACACTTGAAGATGTGGTTAAAGCAGCTTCGTTAAGTCATTCGTCTTTAACGCAGTTATTCAAAGGCGAATTGGAGATGACACCCATCGAGTATGTTTGGCATCACCGACTAGTCGTAGCTAAGAAGTTTCTGGAATTTACAAATCTGCCAATTAAGGACATTGCTTCCAGGTGTGGTTTCAAAACAACGCAGCATTTCAGTCGGAAATTTGGAGAAGGTTTCGGATGTACCCCAAACACTTTTAGGACGGCTGCAGTAGCAAGGAGAAAAAATAGCTTCTGATTTATACAATTGAACACTGAAAGAAGAGAAGTCTATTTTATCTATAAAATAGGCTTCTTTTTTTGAGCTCGTTTAGGGAGAAAATGTGTTTTTGTATCTGGTGCTACGCAATTATTATCTCATAATAACCAATGTTTATTAACCCCTTGATTGGTTTCGACATTTTATTTTAAAATTTTGAAAACTAATGATTCGGGGGGAATAATGATGAGCAAGAATACCATTTACGAGAAAATAGGGAAAAGGGTAAAAGAGGCACGCGAAATATCCGGGATGACACAGGCAGATCTTGCTGATAAAGTTGGTGTTTCGGTTACCTACATTTCTTCGATCGAACGCGGTCTTTCTTTCCCTAGAGGAGAGGTTCTGGTTGGAATTCTTAATGCACTCAAAGTGTCTTCTGATTTTGTTTTCTGCGATGTGGTAAATGGATCATTAAAGCAGAAAAGCTATTTGCTTTACGATATGATTCAGTGTTTGCCGTCGGGAGAACAGGTGAAAATATTGGAAGTTGTTGAGTTGCTTGTTAGTCAAAAACAGGAGTATTGCCTATAAAAAGTTTTGAGTGTTCGCATAGAAGACAGATATTGTGACATTTTTCTTTCGAATGTTATCTGTAAATAATGGGATTGTATCTGCCAATAAGACAATGCTTGAAAGTTATTGTAATTATTTGCGTTTGCGAGTAGAGTTAAGACATCAAACGCAGATCCTGAAAGGATTCCATGAAAAGATGAGGAGGAAAAATATGGATACAGAAAAATTTCTTGAAGAGCAAATCAAGATTGAACTTGATAAGATGACTTCGAATGATAATAACAGTAACAATTTAAATTTAGTCACAAAATTAATCGAAGGATATGTTGAGTATGCTAGGACTGCGTGCTTATTACAGACTGTGATTGAATTGGCACAAGGAGATGTGTGGGTATCAGTGATCAAGGATTTGCTTTTAGAGAGCGATGTAGATGATGTTGTTAAGCAAGAACTTCTTGAACATACAATATCGTGTCAAAGATTAAACTCTTGTGATGCCATACGCGAATTGGTTCGTCGCGTAAAAAACATAGATGGAAAAGTTATTAATTCTATCATATATGAGAAATAAACGAGGTGTGACATGAAAACTTCATTGTTTAATATTAAAATAAGTGCAAAAAAATATTCAAAATTTTTCGCTCTGCGTGTAACAGTCTTGACATAATATAAGTGTGCGAATATATTAGTAGCATAAGATTAGGTCAGGAAGCGTACGACGCCCTGGCCATTTTTTGATTATATGACATACGAAAGAGTTTAAAACGTGATATTGTAGAGCCGTTTTTTTTAGAGGATGTGCATTTGAATTTTGTGTGTGAAATCTCAAAATGCAAGATATGGTATAACAGCATTAGTTGGAATGTAAAATGATGATTTTGCTGTTATTGGGTTCGTACTTGAAGAAAAAATCTCTATTCTGAGCATAAATGTTGACAAATAGTGCATAATATACTATATTGAGAGTGTAATAAATATAGTATTGGAGGAAATATCATGGCGACTGCAAGAATTAATTTGACAGTTGATGAAAATGCAAAAGAAGAAGCTTTGAAATTATT
>JAFWZH010000111.1 GCA_017522515.1 Clostridia bacterium | reverse complement strand
TGAAAACTGTTTGCCTGATGGCTCGATTAGAGAAATTGAATCAAAAGAGGTCATCAAGCATTATGGTTTAGATGAATCACAAGGTTGGGTGTTTTATCGCTGGTCTTGCCCTTGGTCAACAAAAAGAAAGCCTGAAATAAAAACTATCAGCTTAAAGTTGGAACGAGAGCTTGTTACTATTCAGGGCATTCATTTCAAAAATCCTTCTGTTGGTGATGTGATTTCTTTTGTTCATCCAATTCATGGTACCGAACATAAATTAACCGTGCTCGGTTATGAGAAACAAGAGTTTCCACGTCAAGGTTTTCAGCATGAGGAATATGAATTTCCGACACTTCATACTGCTATGACTTACACATTGGAGCCTGAGTTACCGGGAAGAAGCTTCCAAGTTCGGGATTGTCTTCAGAATGAACAGCCTAAAAGAAAACCACGCAATCAGTTTGAGCCTGAAGCAAATTATGATGCTTGTGCGATTGCAATCATCGGCGGTGCAGATGGTCCGACAGCAGTGTTTGTTTCGGCAGGTCATAATTTAGAACAACATTGTGCTTTATCAGCATTGAGATTTGAATATGCCGATGATATTGAATGGAAGATAGTATTCCGTGAAAAGCTGATGGAAGATATAGAAACTGAATTGATGTAAGTAATGCTATTTAGGAGCGTGATTGTATGAAAAAGAGAGATTTAGCGATAGCAACAATTTTAATAGTCATACTCACTGGAATCGGCATTTTAAAATTATTTCCATCCTACGCATCTACAATAAAATCAAATTGGAATATATCACTTCCTATAAAGGCGGTGTTAACAGAAACTTATGAAAAGGATTCCGGTGCAAGTTTTCACGGTGACGGTGTCCGATACCATGTTTTTTCATACAAGTATGAGGACTACATAGATTTAATGTTTGCTTGGACACCCAACGAACATAAAACTAATTTCTATCCGACAACCCGTGAGGCAGCAGAAGTGTGGCTCGATGAAATTGATGTTCCTGCGGACGAAAGACCTGATTATTCAAAATGTTACTCTTGGAGTAAATCTCAAAATGATAACAGTGAAATCATATTTTTGTGGGACAACGAATTAAACAAGCTTTATATTATTGAGAATTTTATTTAGCAAAATATTTTTATAGCACTAACTATCAAGGAGGTATATTGTATGAAATGGTTATTGTTAATTTTGTCAATCACTTTTAATGTATTGGCAATTGTAGGAGCTGTATATGTTTTGGGAAACAAAGGAACAGCCAACGCCGGTTATGCAGTTATTCCTATGGTAATTGGTCTTGCTTGCTTAGCAGGCTACAGCGCGTATAAAAGCAAAAAAGTATAATCAAACAATATCATATTAAGGAGGATGTTTATGGCAAAGTTAGAACAGACCCTTAGCGGTAATTTTAATCAGATACTTAATAAAATTGAGCAAGGAATACTTAATGGCAGCATGTCTGCTTCTCTTGAAGAATCAAGTGATTTTCATAGTGGTGATGCAAGGTGCAGTGTCCGTGTTTTTGAAAGGTATAGCTATTCAGGCGGAAATCGTGTGAGCTTGAGTGTTACACTGTTTCAGAATGGTAATGATGCAATCCACTTGTCGGCTATAACAACCGGAGGAAGTCAGGCTATGTTCTTTAAGATTAACACCTTCGGTGAAGAGGCTTTCCTTGATAAGCTGAGAGAGCTTCTATAATTGCGGTGAACTTTATGATAGACAGAGATAAGTTTATTTATTTTCAAAATTATGGACAGCATAAAGGATTCTATAATGATGAGAATTTTGACGATGTGTTAAATCATATTTACTACGAGGACTTTTTTGAGTATCCTGATGATGAAGAGTTTCCGTACACATCTGCATCACAATTACTTCGGGGGTCTTGCAATCTTTTTGTATTAGGATTGCAGAATATTCTCGGCTATACTCCGTACATCATTGAGGGAGATAACAAAAAAGGTTTTCATGCCTTTTCTCAGGTATATAAAAATAGGACTTGGTATTACATAGATGCACGTGGAGAAACTACAAGTTTTGATGAATTTATGGCTGTTGCCAAAGAATTTGTGTCTGATAAATATACAATCAGAGTAGCTGATGAAAACGATATTGACGATTGGAAAGATGATAACTATTACGATGAAGCCATTGCCTTTGCAGAAGCTGTTATAGAAAAATATAAAGAATGCTATACCGTATAAAACATTTTTATATGTCAAAGCACAAAGCCATCGGCGTTAAACCGATGGCTTTATTGTTTATATAGTTGTCATTGCAAAGGGGTCGGGGATAAAACCATATCATTTTCTCCCAACAAATATATGACAAATACATTGTTAATTTGTGCAGGATAAGTTTCAGCGATTTCTCCGTTATAAATCACTCGGACTCTGTCACCT
>JAFWZH010000110.1 GCA_017522515.1 Clostridia bacterium | reverse complement strand
TTATGATAATAAGACCCGAAAGGAGGACAAGCATGGATCTGAATAAAATAGGTAAGTTTATTTCAGAGGAAAGAAAGAAGAAAAATTATACGCAGAAGCAACTTGCAGATATTCTTAATGTTAGTGACAGAACAATTTCCAAATGGGAATGCGGCAAAGGATTTCCGGAAGTTTCCTTGTTGCAGCCCCTTTGTAAGGCGCTGGGAATTTCGGTGAATGAGTTGCTGACGGGGGAACGCTTGGATAAAGAGAATTATATGAAAAAGGCAGAACAAAAAATGGTTTATCTGGTAGAAGAAAGGAAAGAGAACAGAACGAAATTAATTCTGATTCTGTTAATGGGACTTATATCCATCATTTCTTTTGTGACGCTGATTGTTGTTGTGAATACATATGCGGAAGTAATAAGCAATCAGGCGAAAGGTATATTGGTGTTTATTGCATGTGCCGTTTTTTCGGTTGGTTTACTTGCACTGATGGAGGGAGGACGCACATTTGGATATTATAAGTGTTTACATTGTGAAGAAACCTTTGTTCCCGGCTTCATCAATTATACAGTAGCAATGAATATGGTTGCAAAAAGAAGGATGCGATGCCCGCATTGCGGCAAATGGAGATGGTGTCTGAAAGTATTGACAAAGAAAGAGAGAGATGAAGATGAAAGTGAAGGAACGTAATAAAATAATAATACAGATGGTAATTGCAATCATCGGTGTGGTTGGTGGTTTGTTGGGAGTGAATGCATTTAATCAATATGTGCTTATGAGTCTTCCACTTGTTGTTCGTATGGTTTTGATGATTGTAACATATTTGCCGATTGCGCTGGTTCCTTTCTGTATTGTATTCTTTAATAAGGATAAGTGGTCTGACTACGGATTTTCAAAGGAAAAAATTGGATATCAGGTGCTGATAGGACTTGGTATTGCATTGTGTATGTCATTTGTTTTTACGGTAATACCACATTTAGCAGGGAAAAGTGACTGGGTAAATAATCAACATCAATATCAATATATGTGGCAATTCATATACGATTTTGTTTATTTTATTTTTGCAATTGCGTTGGTGGAGGAGTTTGTTTTTCGCGGTTTTTTTTACAAAAAGTTAGAAACACTTTTTGGTTCCGTTGTAGGTGCGATTATAGGTTCATCGGTTCTGTTCGGATTGTTTCATTTTCTGGGAGGAAATATAGTACAGATTCTTTTAACCGGTATCATCGGAGCTATATTTTGCATTTGTAGAGTTAAAATTAAAAATTGTACATTGTTGTCGGTTATTATCGCACATGGTGTATACGATGCACTGATTACAGTATGGCTAAATGTTTTTACTTAAGCGACTAATTTATATATGAGTAGAAATACCACAGAGTACAAATCAAAGATTTGTGCGAAGGGTGTATTTCGCTCTGCGAGGCTAAAATAGTATAAAAATCAGTTGATATTTTAGGGAAAACAACATATAATATTTATACAGAGATGAATCTGTTGCACGAAGTGCATTAATATTTGGGCTGACCGAAAGGTCCTGGTCCACCGGCTGGCGGGGATTTACCCCGCCATTTTACTTTACAGGACAATCCTGTAAAGTAAAATTGTATGCCCAGCTCGCAAAAGGAGATGTATTGCTTCGCAATATTGCTCGCGCGCTAAAAATGTGGAAAGCA
>JAFWZH010000109.1 GCA_017522515.1 Clostridia bacterium | reverse complement strand
TGTGTTGTATTTTGTATATACTTGAGCTGCAGAACCGTAGCGAAGCATATCAACGAGCATTGTTCTGAATTCTGCATTTGTCGTAGAACCGAGCATTGAATAAATATATGTTGCAACACTGTATTCTACTGTTTCGCTAGAATATTCATTACCGTTCCAATCTGCATAAAGTTTTGCTTCTATTGTATCATTCATCATTTGCGGTGCCACATTGTTAAATGAGAATACATAGCATTCAATGCCGCTGACTGTATCGATTACACTGTTTATTGTTGTTTCTTTGCTGCCAAATAATACAACAAGTCTTGGATTTGTATATCCTGCTTCATCAAACTCAGCTTTCTTTACAATGTATTTTACAGTAATATCGCTGTAAAGAGTGAGCAATTTAGCATCAATCTTCAACTCTGTTGAAGGTGTCGGCTCTGGCTCAGGCTCAGGTGTAATCTCAACATCAGGAACAACCAATGTAATACGTGTAACTAAAATACCATTAGAAACATTTGAATAATTTAATACAAGCTCCTCGTTATTAGTATAATCAGAAACATCAAACTCAACTGCTACAGTAGATTTCCAACCCCTTGCAGGTGTAATTACCTTAGAATCAAGTGTAGTTCCTGCTTTTGTTTTAAGACTCAATGTACCTAATTTTGATACATTCGGATCAGAACCGTATCTTATAACAATTTTATCATAAAGAGCCAGGTTAATTGTTCCTATAGAATGAGTATAAGCATCGTTCTTTCCGCCGTTACCCATATTGAGGAAATATGTCCATTTGTCAAATCCGGCAGCAGTAAATGTTCCGCTTGTTGGCAATGAAGACAAATCTAATCTCTTATCTCCTGTTGTTACGTTCGGATTAGTTAATTTGAATTTTTGTGATGATTGCGCTTTATATGTACTCAAAATTATTGAATCCATAGCTGCAGGAGAGTTAGTGGAAACACTTACAACACAAGCAGGTGCACATACGTTTTGTAATATATATGTACCATCATGATTTTTGAAGATGTTCCAACGCTGAGTATTAGCACCCGTATCCTCACCTATTTGTACATTTGTTCCCGAAGCTTTAGAATTAGAAGCAATTTCAAGAACGTAGTTGTTTTTTGTATTTACTGCCTTATAAGTACCATCCGACTGTCTTTCAAAATTATAAATTTGAGCTGCAGCAGAACTTGGTGTGTACGCGATTACATCTGTATCACTAAGCGAGAAGTTAAGAGAAGCATTTGTAAGAGCAATTTTTGAACTAAAGCTTGAACCCATATTTTCAGGAGTTGCTGTTTTATATAATGTTGTATCATTAAACGCTGCAGTATTACCGAAATAAATTATGGCAGACTTATAATCAGGTGTAGTGCCTCCGTAGAGACTATTAACTGTTGCATTCTTTTCAACAAAATCCTTTACTGAGAAAACAGCACTACCTTGTCTTCCCTCCGATACACCATAATCAATAAAGTGTTTATATAATCCCTCTCTTGTGTTACCGTATCCGGCAATTACGTCGCTGTTGTTAGCCGCATAATATTCTGCATCAAAAACAACTGACTGAACGTTTGACGGAATATAATCGCCCTCTACAGAAATCGGCTCATATTCGCCTGAAGAAGTGCCACCGTAATTAGGACTGCAAACATAAGCAACATAATGGCTGGAAGCAGGATAGCTTCTTGTTGTTACGCAGCCGCCGTCTGTCGTAAATACATCAGATTGTGCATTTCCTTCGATAGTATACAAAGTTCCCGATTCAGAAAAACCTGTAACAATACCAACGTGGTTAACCTTTCTGGGGTTTGTTGTACTGTCAGCATTTGCCTGAGAAAGGAAGTAAACTATATCTCCGGGGAGCGGTGAATATTCACCTATTTGAACTTCTTCCCATGTATATGATCTGCCTTGGTTTACAAACATAGCCCACTGTGTTTCTGTGTATGAGTGGCATTTAATAATAGATTCACTGATACCTGCATTATGTGCACACCAAGATACAAACATTGCACACCATTGTGCATTAGCGTATGTATAAGTTTGGTTTGTATAGTTAGTATACCAATAACCAAACTCAGTACAGTTACTACTGCCTGCTACCAATCCTGAGTACTGTCCCAAAGAACTTCCTTCTTGATAACCAAGCTGTGACTTAGCAACATTTAAGAGATTTGTTCTCGGATCATCAGTAAGCTCAACATTAAGTAATTGAGTGTAATATTTTCCTGATTCATAAGACGATGAGCCTGAATAGCTAACCTTTGCTGCTTCTACAACGCCTACATTTGCAGGCACTGAAAACAAAGAGCAAAACAGTATAACTGCCAGACTCAAAGCCAAAATTCTGTTAAATTTTTGATTCATAGAGCATCCTCCTTTTTTTAGAACGATACTCTAATATAAAACTAATGTCAAGAAAGAATACCTTTTTTTTAATAAAATTTACTTTTTGTTAAAAATTATATTCTTTTGGAAATGTTTCTTGCAACATACACACCGCTTGCTGCAGCCTGTGAGAGTCCGCGTGTTACTCCTGCACCGTCACCGCAGGCGAAAAGATTGGTGTGAGATGTTTCTAATTCTTTTGTAAGTTCAATTCTCGAACTGTAGAACTTAACCTCCACTCCGTAAAGAAGCGTATCATGGTTTGCTGTTCCGGGAGCAACCTTATCAAGGGCATAAATCATCTCAATAATATTATCAAGATGTCTCTTTGGCAAAGCAAGACTTAAATCACCCGGTGTTGCGTTTAACGTAGGTTTTGTAAAGCTCTTAGACAACCTATGTTCATTTGTACGAACACCTTTTACAAGGTCACCAAATCTTTGAACCATAACACCGTCACCAAGAAGATTAGAAAGAGATGCAATTCTTTTGCCGTATTGGTAAGGCTCATTAAAAGGTTGCGTAAATCTATTACTTACAAGTAAAGCAAAATTCGTGTTTTGGCTTCTCAAAGAAGCATCACTGTAGCTATGTCCGTTAACAGTAATAATACCATCAACATTTTCCATTACAACGTGTCCGTAAGGATTCATACAGAATGTTCTCACCTGATCTCCGTAGAGCTTTGTGCGGTATACAAGCTTGGCTTCATATACAACATCTGTTATATGTTCAAAAACAGCAGCCGGCAACTCTACGCGAACACCGATATCAACCTGATTATTAATGAGATTTATTCCCATATTTTTACATTCCGAAGAGAACCACTCTGCTCCTGAACGTCCGGGTGCTACTATAAGATACTTACACGAAATTGTTTCGCCACCCTTTATGTCGAGTTCATATTCACCGTTTAATGTTTTATGAATATGTTCCACAGTAGTATTGCAAACTAGGTCGATTTTCTTTTCAAGGTCTTCTGCCATATTCGAAAGTATTTTAAGATTCTTCTCTGTACCAAGATGCTTTACCGAAGCTTGCAAAAGATGCAAATCGTGATGAAGTGCCTCTCTTTCAAGTCTGATTGCCTCCGGCGAATACGTAGAAAATCTTTCTTTCGTTGCGCCAAAAGAAACATTTACGGTATCAACATATTCTATTAAATCCATTACATCTCGAGATGGGATGTAGTCGTTGAGCCAGCCGCCAAATTCCGTAGTAAAGTTAAACTTACCGTCGGAAAATGCACCGGCGCCGCCAAAACCATTCATAATGCTGCAGGAGGGACACTTAATGCATCCCTTTGTTTTACCTGCAATTATAGGACAAATTCTTTTTTGTATGGTTCTGCCCTGTTCTATCATTGAAATTTTTAATTCCGGGTGAAGTTTGTTAAGCTCATACGCAGCAAAAATGCCTGCTGTACCTCCACCTATGACTACTACATCATAAGTTTTCAATTAATTTTCATCCTTTCGGTTATATAATTAAATAGTACTGTTTTCAGCTTCGTGACGAATCAAAGTCATTGTAGACTCATAGAGATTTGCGAACTCAGGATTTCTCTGGGCTTCACAAATAAATGACTGTCTGGGAGAGTTAATGTCTTCTCCGCTAATCTGGAAGAATCCGTATTTATCGCACATTGAGCGTATTCTGCGAAGCTGTTCCATTGTATTTCTTGAAGGCATATATGTAACTGCCTTGAATTTTAAATCTTTGATAACATCAAAGAGCAAATCAATGTAATCATCTTCGAATTTTTGTGTTTTCTTATCTCCTGTTACAGAATCGCCTACGTCTCCCAAATATGCATAAGCTGAAAATGCGTTGATTTTAGCTGCGAGAGCAATCATTTCCGTAACGTCGGGACATTCTTCGTCAGCATCAATGTAGAATTTTTCTACAAGATTACTTTTAAGAGCGCCGAGAAGGTCGTATTCGTAATTTACATTATCGGAATCCTCAAGGAAGCCTCTTACTTTACCGCTTACTGCGATTCCCATGTCTTCTGTAAGGAATTTTACAACTGCTTCTCCTTTGCCAAAACGCTCTGTGATTTTCTTAGACAAAGCAAAAAGAAGATGACGCTCTGTAATACTTCCTCCGTTAACAAATTCGGAAAGCGGCACTACGTCTTTGTCAAAGTCTGTGTGTATTCCGTAAG
The DNA here is from genome assembly GCA_017522515.1 of Clostridia bacterium. The sequence continues at coordinate 12,457 of JAFWZH010000109.1, read as the reverse complement.
GTGCTGTGAGCTCGTTGATTCTGTCAATCATCTTGCGATTACGTTCATTTCTTTTTGCCACATAGGGCTTAAAAAAGTTAACAACTTCATCAATATGCTGATGAGGTACACCATGCATGGTGCAATAAGCAATACCCTTTTGGTCTGGGTTGTTTATTCTTTTATCACCTAAAGGAGTGTTTTTCATGTTTACTCTGCACTCAACACCGATTGTTGTGAGAATGCCTACGATTTTACCTGCCTCGATAAACTCTCTTGCACCGCTGAGTGAGTCATGGTCCATAATACCTGCAGTTTGAAGTCCTGCATTGTATGCCATCCAAACTGCCTTAGTTGGTGAATAAGGTGAAAAAGAAAATGTTGTGTGAATGTGGTTATTAACATCATTTCCTTGCTTAGGTGCTTCTATTTCACCTGCTTTAATCATTGCCATAAGTTGTTTTAATGAATCAAGACGTACATTAACATCTGCGTCATTAAGCTTTAAAATCAATTCTTCTTTGTTCATAATTAAACCTCCGGATTTATTATAATTTTATATTTTTAATTTAAAACAATGTAAGTTGTTCGCCGGGCTTATCTGCATCCTTTACGAAACTGCCCGCAATAGGAATATTTTTTGTCCTATATACCTTATAATCTGCAAAGCCGCAGCTTTCTGCCATTCTCATATATTTTAGCTTATAATCCTTTTTCAGCTTGAGAACTTGAACGCCTTGCGAACTCTTTGTAGTTTTAAGCGGGATGAGAGATGAATTAGCTACGAGAATTCTGTCGTTTGTGCTGCACAATGCAATCTCACTGTCTTCCTTTATATACAAAACATCTACAAGAGGTGCGGCATTTCCGTAAGCATTAATAAGCTTTTTCCTGTTATTTTTAGTTTCATAGGCGTTCAGCGGGATTTTTGACACTTTTCCGTTCTCGTAAGCAAAGAGTACTTCTCCTGAATAGTCATCTGTTACAATAAAATACAAAATACGCTCGTCCGTATCAAGTCCCAGTATATTTTGTAAGTAATCACCTAATGCACCTGCTTTACTGTCAGGCAACTCATGTATTTTCATTTTATATACTGCTTGCTTGTCAGAAACAAAAATAATTTCTGACTTATTGTGCCACTCTGCTTCCTGAATTATCGTATCTCCTTCTTTTAATTTTTGTTCGGGAGAAGACCTTAAAGCAGTAAGAGGTATTTTCTTTAAATATCCGTCTTTTGTGAGGAATATTTTAAGATTATACTCTTCGATAAGGTGCTCATTTGTAATAACTGTAATTTCTTCTTCATTTATAACATCAGTAAGACGGTCTTTTGCATACTTCTTTTCTATTGCTCGAAGCTCATGTTTAATTCTTGTTTTTATTCTGTTTTCTTTATTGAGCATATCCTCCATATCGGCAATATCTTTGAGAAGTCTGTCGATTTCATCTAATTTGTTTAAGATATACTCTTTGTTTAAATTACGTAATTTTATTTCTGCAATAAAATTGGCTTGAATTTCATCAATACCAAATCCCCACATCAAATTGGGAATAACAAGATCGTCATGTTCTGTCTCTCTTATAATCTTGATTGCTTTATCGATATCAAGGAGTATTTTATCTAAGCCCTTAAGCAAATGCAAACGATCCTTCTTTTGCTTTATCTCATATGTTAACTGTCTTTTAATACAACCTATTCTGAATTTAAGCCACTCTTCAATAAGGCTTCTGACTCCCAAAACATTTGGGCGTCCGTTAATAAGCACATTAAAATTACATGCAAAAGAAGACTCCAAAGATGTAAATTTGTAGAGCTTGTTCATTATTTCCTCTGCATTTGCAGATTTTCTTATATCGATTGTGATTTTTAGGCCACTTAAATCTGTCTCATCGCGCACATCAAGTATATCCTTGATTTTGCCTTCTTTTACAACTTTTATGATTTCTTCCATTATAGCTTCTGATGTTGTACTATACGGAATCTCATATATTTCTACGCAATTGCCTGCTTTATCAAATCTGTATTTGCCGCGAATTTTTATACTTCCGCGACCTGTTTCAATAATATTTTCAAGGACCTTTTTGGTGTAAATTACAGTACCACCTGTTGAAAAATCAGGTGATGTAATATACTGGAGCAAATCTGCTTGCTTATTGTCTATATATGCACATGTAGCATCACAAATTTCATGTAAGTTAAAACTACATATATTCGTTGCCATACCAACGGCAACACCCTGATTTGGGTTAACTAAAATAGTCGGAAATGTAACGGGAAGCAATGTTGGTTCTTTCATTTCGCCATCATAGTTATCTACAAAATCTACTGTATCTTTATCAATATCTTTAAAAAGCTCTTCACAAATTTTCTCAAGTTTAGCCTCTGTATAACGAGGAGCAGCAAAAGCCATATCTCTTGAGTAATGTTTACCGAAGTTACCCTTTGAATCAACATAAGGATGTAAAAGAGCGCTGTGGTCTCTTGTCATACGTACCATTGTTTCGTATATAGCCATATCACCGTGTGGGTTAAGTTTCATTGTTTCTCCCACAATGTTAGCTGACTTGGTACGACTACCGTTAATAAGACCTTTCTTATACATGGTATAAAGAAGTTTCCTGTGTGACGGCTTAAGTCCATCAATTTCAGGGATAGCACGTGAAACAATAACACTCATTGCGTAAGGCATATAGTTTTCTTCTAATGTGTCAGTAATATATTGTTCAACGCAAGGACTTTCGGGTTTTATATTCTCTGTTAAATTATTATCATTTTTCTTTTTAGCCATAAAACTTACCTCACATTACATCCAACTCATCAAGATAAAGATGTCCGCATTCACGTATGTGCTCTTTTCTTGCCTCAAGTGCATCACCAAGAAGCATCTCAAAATAGTACGCTGTTTTTTCTGCCTCTTCGGGCATAACCTTTATCAATCTTCTTGAGGAAGGATTCATAGTAGTTTGCGCCATCATTTCCGCAGTATTTTCACCGAGACCTTTTGAACGTTGTATCGTCACTCGTCCCGTACTTGTAATTTCTTCAAGAATCTTTGCTTTTTCTTTATCATCATAAGCAAAATATGTTTTGTTCTTACACGTAATTTCATAAAGTGGTGTCTCTGCTATGAATACTTTGCCTTCTTGAATAAGTGTAGGCATTAATCTGTAAATCATAGCCAATACAAGTGTTCTGATTTGGAAACCGTCAACATCTGCGTCTGTACAAATTATAATCTTTGCCCATCTGAGACTGTCCATATCAAACATTGTTAAGTCTTTGTGTTTCGATTTAACCTCTACTCCGCATCCCAAAACTCTTATAAGGTCAACAATAACATCACTTTCAAATATTTTACTGTAATCTGCTTTTAAACAGTTTAAAATTTTACCTCTTAATGGCATAATTGCCTGAAATTCACTGTCTCGGCTTAATTTTACAGAGCCCAAAGCAGAGTCACCCTCTACTATGTAGAGTTCCCTTCTTTCAGCGTCCTTTGTTCTGCAATCAACAAACTTTTTTACTCTGTTTGTCATATCAATATTGCCTTGAAGCTTTTTCTTAATATTGATACGCTGTTTTTCTGCAGATTCCCTACTTCTTTTATTTACAAGAACCTGTTCCATAACCTTATCAGCCTCAAGCTTATTCTCAATAAAGAAAATCTCAAGACGTTGTTTGATAAAATCAGTCATTGCCTCTTGAATAAATTTATTGTTAATGGCCTTTTTCGTTTGATTCTCATAGCTTGTCATTGTAGAAAAAGAGTTAGTTACAATAATCAAACTATCCTGTATATCTGCAAATGAAATTTTACTTTCATCTTTGTTATATTTACCTTGTGATTTTATATATTTATCAATTTCACTAACAAAAGCGTTCTTTACAGCTTTATCCGGGGAACCGCCGTTTTCAAGAAAACTTGAGTTATGATAATATTCAATCAAATTAATTTCATTGTTGAAGCAAAATGCAAATTGCATTTTAACTTTATACTCAGGCTTATCTGCGCGGTCACGACCTTTTGCGGAGGATTCGGAAAACTGCACGCCTGTTATCTCCTTGCCCGAGGAAATTTCTTTTACATAATCAGTAATACCGTTATCGTATAAGAATTCAAATCTTTGATTCGTTTCTTCATCATAAAACTTGAATTTAAGTCCGGCATTTACTACCGCTTGCTTTTTTAACATAGTAGTAAAAAATTCCAGCGGAATATTAATATCATTGAAAACTTCAAGGTCAGGCTTCCATTTTTGAAGAGTACCTGATTGCTTGTAGTCAAATTTTTCTTTTTTTAAACCGCCTATATTAAAGCCTTTTTCGAAATGCAAATCATATTTATAGCCATCTTTATAAACGGTAACATCCATATATTCGGAGCTGTATTGGGTAGCACAACTACCAAGACCATTCGTACCTAAACTGTACTCATAATTCTCACCATCATTTGTATTGTACTTACCGCCGGCATAAAGCTCACAGTAAACAAGCTCCCAATTGTATCTCTTTTCTTTTTCATTGTAGTCCACAGGACATCCGCGACCATAGTCACGAATTTGAATAGACTTATCTTTAAATCTCGTTATCTCAATTACTTTACCGTAGCCTTCCCTTGCCTCATCTATTGAATTGGCAAGTATTTCAATGAAAGTATGTTGGCAACCTTCAAGACCATCGGAGCCCAATATTGCGGCAGGTTTTTTCCTAACCCTGTCCGGGCCTACCAAAGCGGTAATACTATCGTTGGTGTATGCATTTTTATTTGCCATGTTTCCTCCTTAATCTGTTTTAGGCAATAATTAATATAACTCCATTACACAAACAATTCCGCAAGGCCGCGCCCTTTTATAAAAAACAAATAAAAAGGCGCGACTGCGGAGTTATTTATTCACTAACAAACAATCGTAATATCTTATCAGTTAAGCATATTTTGTCCGCCTGTTACGGGGATTGCTTGTCCTGTCTCATACTCCTGTTCAACAATATAGAATATCGCTCTTGCAACATCTATAATTTCACATCCGCGATGCATGGGAACTTTACTCTCATAAAATTCACGAACGTCAGCAACACTCTTAGCTCCGGGAACTTTACCTGCCTTAAAGTATTGTACAAAAAGGCCTTTCTCAGGATCAGACCATAAAGGACCATTAAGAAGATTTCCGGGACAAATTGCATTAACCTTAATGTTATAAGGAACAAGCTCAAGAGCAAAGCTCTGTGTGAGACCAATACCACCAAATTTACTACCTGCATAAGCAAAGTTTTTGTTGCTGCCTGCAAGTCCTGATTTAGAGTTAATTTGAATAATATCCATAGGATAATCAGGTGCAAATTTATTTTGAATCTTCATGATTCTTGAAGCTAATTTAGCGCAAAGATAATAAGCTGTGTAGTTAATCTTTGTAACAAGCTCAAACTTGGGAACAGTCATTTCCTCAAGTGCACCTGCAATAGCGATACCTGCGTTGTTTACGAAAATATCAAGTCCACCGTATGCAAGAACTGTTGTATAAACCATATCTGTAACTGCTTCCTCATTGCCTACATCTGCTCTGCAAGCAATTGTTTTGTTCTTGCCGTATTTATCATTCATATTGTCGCTGTTTGCTTTTGCGAGATCATAATTAAGGTCTGCAATAACAACATTTGCGCCTTGTTTAAGCATTTCATCAGCTATACCTTGACCAAAGCCTTGTGCACTACCTGTAACGATTGCGATTTTTTCGTTAAGTCTGAGAGCCGCGCCTCCTGCAAGACTTACCTTAGAACGGTAAGACTCAACTTCCCAGTTACAAATAAAGTCTATCATGTACTGTGTCATGAACAATGGGCCACCGAAGCCTTCGGAATATACGCCAATCTTGCAAGCATCCAAAAATACCTCTGCACAAATGTCAGCATTCTTTTTATTCGTTCCCCAAGCGAAGAAACCGAGATTCTGAACGGCTACAATCTTAGGAGCAAAACCATTTTTTGCAACGTATGCTTCTATACCTTCTTTAATAAGTGCATACTGTTTCTCCATATCATCATCAGAAGCAACATAAAGAGCATAAGGTTTACAATATACAATGTGATCCGGTGAATATGCAGAAGAAACGGGATAAAAAGACTTCTCGTCTTTTACAAAATTCATAACTTCTTTATTTGTACAGAAAGTCACAATTGAAGAAGCTGAATCATTTGCTTTCTTTAAGAGCATTCTGATTGCAGGTGCAACAAGAGCTGCCTTTTCTTTATTAAACTCAACAGGTTTAAAATCAGGCTTTCTTGTGATTTTGCTTTCGATTTTATCAAAAACATACTTTGTTTTTTTATTGATTTCTCTTTCGCTGTTAGCAGCAATAAACACACCGTGATTTTGAAGAAGGATTATATCAGCATCTTTGCCTGTTGCTGCTTTATAAGCATCCATTTCTTCTTTAAGCTTTGCCGCAAGAACGTATCCGGGCTCTATAATGTCAATCCAGATTATATCCTCTCCGAAAAGCTCTTTTGCAATCTCTTTACCTTTTGCACCGCAGGTCATACCATTAAGCATTGAAGGATGAGTATGAACTATATACTTGTAATTTATAAGATTGTGCAAGAGTGTCTCAACACTTGGACGTTTTGAAAGCTCTGTTTTTTCTCTTGCATCCATCATGTCCTCAAGAACCTGTGCTTCTCTTTCTGCTGCATCTGAAGAATATTCTTTTGTGAACATAGCAGAGAGCTTTTTGCGGTTCATTTTCACGAAACCACACTCTGTAATCGTCGCCAAAGTAGTACCTGAACCTTTAATATAAAGATATTTTGAATCCTTATATGAAGTATTACCACCACCTGCAAGCACAAACTCAGGATTTGCGCCATATTTGTTTGAAATAGCTACTATTTTTTCTAATGACATTTAAAAAGCCTCCTGAAGAAGTAATTTTTTAACTAAATAAGTATATATCTCTCTAATATTTTTGTCAACTTTTAACGGGTGCCCTGTAAGCAAAACGGAAAACTTTTTCAGGTAATCCGATTTTCTCGCACGACGGCTGTACAGACTGAATTCTCACATCACTTCCTGCATCATATCTGTATACGGAATCCTCTTCTGACACATAGTCTCCTGCTGCTATGAATGTGTGAGATGGATATTCTCTCATTTCTATGCTTAACGGAAGCTCTTTATGTGAGTATCCTACGAAAAGGACGTCGCCTGCTTTTACTTCCGCAAGATTATCTATTCTTGTAAAATTATGAAGAATAAGGAAATTTTCAAGACTGCCATACCCACCGTCAAGATTGTGTCCGTACAAGGGCAAGCCGTTTTTTTCCGGCTGCCCGTCAACATATCCCGCATCTCCCAAGGTCCAACCTACAAATCTATCGCAGGATACAATTTTTTCTTCTTTAGTGAGAAAAGGATTTTGCTTTGCATTTCCGTACTTCCATTGATTCTCTCGCATATAATCTGCCGTTTTCTTGGCAAAAGCGAGAATGTTTAAAACTGTCTGATTGTGTTTGCCATAAACGAATGCACCGTTTTCGTCATACACTCCATATCCAAGCTGTGCATTTTCGTCTGCTTGCTTTACTGCTTCTTCAAAACTTGTATATTCTCCAAGTTTTAGTCCTGTCGTTGTTTGTAACGTAAATTTCGACATATTACCACCTAAATTCCTTCTAAAGTATTACATAAACGTCTGACAGCAGATACAGCTCTTTCAAAGAACTCTTTTTCGCTTAAGTCTTTGTAATAACCGCTTTTACCAGCTGACACTTCGAGCATTAGTGTTCCGTTATATCCTGATTGTTTTATATGCTTTGCACATATTTCAAAATCGATTTTTCCATCATAAGGCAACATATGTAAATCCCCATTTGGATTACAATAATTATCATGAATATGGGTACAAATAAGTCTTTTACCCCACAACGGCATATATTCCAACCCACCGGCAAAGCATTTTTCGTGGCCGCAATCCCAGCAAAAGCCAACCGTTTCCGTATTAAAATACTCCAGTGCCCAGCAGAGATTTCCCAGTAGCCGCTGATTTTCAAAGGCAATTTTAACGTTATTTTTTGATGCTGTATTTACCAACTTTTCAAAGCGTTTGCGTCCGATGTCTGTAATCGTAGGAGGTGTTACCCCGGCGGAAAGATGCAATACAACAATTGGTACGTTTGTTTTACCGCAAGCATCAATACAATCAGATATTTCATTTTGCATTTCATCACCGGCTGCACAATCTAACCATATATCATTTATGTGTCCGAAAGGTCCGTGTACAAACTCATAGGAGATGTTGTTTAAAGCTGCTGTTTCTGCAATCTTAAATTGACTTTTTAAATCCAGTGTGCCTGTAAAGAAGGAATCAAATCCGATATCCTTGATTGTTTTCAGTGAAGTGCTGTCTTCTAATCCGCTATACGCATCTAAATTTATACCTATCTTTCTCATTTGATTTCATCCTCATGCATATCATTTATTAAAATCAAAATCACATTGTTCCAAAAAGGCTTTTGCCATAAGCATACTGCCTACTTGGTTTGGATGAACTCTGTCCCATGCCAAATATGCCGAATGACGTATTTTACAATAATCTTCAAATACTTTTTGAAAATCAACGAATCTGCATCCGTGTTTTTCTGCAAGCTCTTTTGAAATCTCTACATATTCATTCATTCTTTTTCTCATAAAATCATCGTGGTTAGATTCTATATAATATGGAGATAAAATAAATATTCCTTTTACTTTATCTTTAACCTTTAAAATCATTTCTTCTACATTATTCCTATATTCTTCGGGCATTACATGACCATCAGGTATTGCAGGACAATCAAATTGACGCCATACATCGTTAATTCCGATACATACAGACACCCAGTCAGGGTTAAGACTTACAACATCTCTGTCGAACCGAGCTAATAAATCTCTGCTCGTATTGCCGCTGATACCGGCATTTGTTACTCTTGTGAGTATTTCAGGATAATATGCTGACAGGAAGCTTTCAACAAGCCTTACATAGCCTCGTCCCACATTTTCAGATAGGCCTTCGCCTATAGGATTTGTGCTGCCCATATCAGTAACTGAATCTCCTGCGAAAACTATTCTGTCATTGTTTTGAAATATCATTTTTACTGTACCTCCGTATGTTTTTTATTTTAATATAAAAAATAATCGAGGCAACAACATCTGCACAAAATACAAATTGCAATATAATAACCCAAATGTTCTTGCCAAACGATACTGCTTTTTTGCGTGACGCATTAATAACCGCTGCTGAATTTATCAATCCGGTCATAATTAAAGTTAAATAATCAAAGAAAAACATTAATATCGAAAAAACAAAAGTAAATATTGTTATAGTCAAAAGCACACCTAAAACAAAAATAACTATGTATGATGGTATTTGTATCAACTTTGTTATCATGGCAACTTTAGCCAAATATAATTCGTCCCATTTTTTTGTAATACTTAAAACAAAGAAAATGATATTGAGCACGAATGAAATAAAAGTGAAAATGCAAAATGCAAGAAAAAGGAGCAACCCATTACCGGCAAATATATCTTCTATAATAAAGCGCGAAATCGGATTGCCGGAACCGGAAAAGATAGTAAACAGAACCAACAATAAAACATACGGCAGAATTATTGATGGTATCGCAAGTAATATTTTTTTATTTTTCATTGAAATTCACTTCCCTAAATACACATTTCACTGTGCTCGGTTCATTGTATCATTAAAAATAATTTCTTTCAACGGTTAAGGTTGAACACATAAGACATGTTGTGCTATAATTTCGCGAGGAGGCGTTAACCATGGATAAAAAATACATAGCACTTACCTTTGACGATGGCCCTTGTGAGCCTATGAAAGAAATGATAAAAAAGTTTGCAGACATTGGCGGCAAAGCCACCTTTTTTGTTGTTGGCTGCCGAATATCAGACAGACATGATGATAGCATGCTCTATGCCATACAAAATGGCTGCGAACTTGGCGGACACGCCTACAATCACATACATTTACAGGAAATAGAAGATGCTGCCCTTATTAAAGCTCATCTTATCGCACCCTTTAACATAGTGAAAGCCCGCTACGGATACGATATGTCCTACAGCAGACTGCCATACATGACAACCAACTCTCTTGTCTATGACGTAGCCAGGGATTTATCCATGCCCTTGATAGGTAACTCAATTACCTCAGGAGACTGGCTCGAAGACGCAAAGGCAGAAAACGTTGCAGCGGCGGTTATTGACCAAGCCTTTGATGGTTCCATTTGCTGTCTTCACGTTAAGCAAACCACCTGCGATGCCCTTGACATCATTCTTCCTGAACTGCAAAAACAAGGATACGAATTTGTCACCGTTGCTGAACTGGCAAGAATCAAAGGCGCAACTCTGCGCTACAATGAACAAATCGGCAGCATAAACTAGTTTTTTTATGATATTTAAAGTGCTAATATTTATCATGATGGCAATATTCTACATTAGTTGTTTTAATTTTTTGCTGTAAATAAAAGGTAATATAAATCCATAGACAACTATTGGCAACAGCACACCCGCCACGTTCCATTTTGACCATACAAGCAAATTGTAGATTGCGTGAAAGGTAACGGCAACGGCTAACAAACCGAATGTTCCTGCAAAGAACAGTCTTTTTTCTTTTCGCACATATAAAATGCCGCAACCTACCAGATAGGTGCATAAACCGTGAACAAGGCTGCAAGAAATTCCGCGTATCAATGCCCACAGCAGATTGATTTGTTGAAAAGAATTGATTAAATAGTAGGTGTTTTCCAAAATCGCAAAACCGATTCCCAATGACATAGCAAGGGGTAACACGATTTTTTTATCATCACTAAACAGAAACGCATACACCAATACAGGCAACGCCTTCATACATTCTTCGGTTACGGGCGCTATTCTCAACGATACGTCATAAACAGGTAGTTGAAACAATAAACTCAATACGCCGTTGATTTCGGAAGTGCTCACCGCCATAAAAGCACCGATAAGCATAAACAAAATCAACAAACGCGATTGACCCTTTATAATCGGGAGCATCAACGCCAGAGGAACTGCAAAACAAATGAAAATTATATAGACCATCGTTTGCACCCCCAATAAGCGGTTATCACCGTAGCCGCCGACAACAAAGAATGGAACAAAATCGGCAAGGTCGTGTGTTCACGAGTGAGCATAGACACCAACATAATAGGCTGCATCAAACAGAACAGCAAGACAACAACATGATAAACACGCATGGCATAGGCATATTCACCGGCTTTTGACGGAATAAGCAGCCCCAAAAACGCGTAATATGCAGTCAGCGCAACAGGAATTAATAATAATTGCGAAAGAATGTTATGCCCGTTTGTTGTATTCCATACACCCCACAAAATGATAACCAGAGCAGGTATCATTGACGGCACTTTTGCGCGTGTTTTTATTCCCTTAAAAGTCTCTTTTGGCTCAGCAAAAAAGCCGCTAAGTAAAAACAAAAACGTGCCTGCATAGGTTAAATACCCTGCGTGAAAGGCGGGAACTGGTATTAAAATCGCATAAAGAACCCGATAGATCACCGCCAACAAATACGAACCTGCGGAAAATACGACGATTTTATAAAACAATGTAGTTTGTTGCTTAAAAACGGTTATCACTCCGAATACAACCGCACAAAAAGCAACAATTAAAGCAAAAATATTCATTGTTTTTTCTTGCGGCGAATATGCTGAACCAACAAAGTTCCGCCTATTCCCAATGCAATTCCGATTAACAATGTTGTAAATAAAATTCCGCCGTTTTCTTTTAACATGGTGATCATCGGAGGTTGCTGCTGCAATTTGAATTCCTTTGTTTCGCCACCGGGTGAAAAAACATTGGAACCGGGCGCAGGGCTCCCTGTCTCTGCAAATGCAGTTAAAGATAATGTAGCGAGCGTTGCTATACAGAGTAAAATTGTCAAAAAAACTTTTTGGGATTTTTTCATATAAACACCTCATTTCTTATGTCTACCATCACAATATCACAAAGCAAATCAAAAGTAAATACAAACATAAAAATAGCTATTGACGATTGTCGTATAATTTCGGCTTCGATGCGTGATTGGATTTCGCGGTGTCCGTATTTTTGTTCGCCTGCGCTTATTCGCTTCGGCACAAAAATTAGATCACTTCAACTCAGTCAGTCGCCTCACTGTTTCTTTCCCTGCCGAGGTTTTAGAACAAATTAAATTTTTTATTACCGGTAAAGACGAGGCGTTCCGGACAAATACGCTGCGGTCTGCGTGATGATAAAATATATCAATAAAAATATTTATTTTGCATATAATATAATGATATCAATGGCTCTTTTCCTAAAACCGTGAAAGTGAAAGAAAAATAAAAGAAAATGTGATAGAATAAATTTGGGTGATTAAAATGAACGGATTTATTAATTATGAAGAAATGTTTTCACAAAGTATAGGATTAAAAGAACCATGGCAT
>JAFWZH010000108.1 GCA_017522515.1 Clostridia bacterium | reverse complement strand
AGCATACTATTATATAAAGAATCTCCAAGGCGACGTAATATCAATCTTCAATGCAAACGGCAACGAAGTCGCCACATACACCTACGACGCATGGGGCAGAACCCTCGCAACAACCGACACCAGCGGAGTAAACATCGGTGCGATTAACCCAATAAGATACAGAGGCTACTACTACGACACCGAAACCGGCTTCTATTTCTTGCAGACAAGGTATTATGTGCCGGAGATTTGTAGATTACTGAGCAGTGATTGTGTAATTGATGATAATGGTGCAAATACACAAAATCTTTTTGCTTATGCACGAAATAATCCTGTCATTTATAAAGACTCAACTGGGTTATATGCAGAAACTGCACTTGATATTGTTTCGATAGGCTTGGACATTGTTGATATTGTTGCCAATCCTAATAGTCCTCTTGCTTGGGGAGCCCTTGGAGCTGATATAGCAGGAGCATTATTGCCTGGAGCTACAGGTCTTGGTGGAGTGGTTAGAGTAGTTGCTACTGGGGATAAATTAAAGGATTTAGCAAAATATGCTGATAAAATTGTAGATTTTGGACAAGCAATAAAAAGCGAAAAATTATTGGGGACAACATATCATAGCTTGTATAAACCAATAGAAGAATGCTTAAACACTTTTTTAAATAAATCAATAAAAACTATTACCAATAATGATATTTTGTCTTATTTGAGACCTGATGCTGTAGATAATGCTATGGAAGTTATTTATGAATTAAAGCCTAATAATGTTAACTCTATTATAAAAAGCTCTAAACAAGTACTTAATTATCTAAATAAAATGAACAAACAACTTAATGTATGGTTGGTAGTATTTGATTTATATTTTTAGTATTTGAAGGGGTAATTATAATGGAAAAAAAAGAATTCAGAGATTTTATAAAACAAAAATTTAAAGATATGGAATTTAAACAAAAAAATAGTGGTTGGTATAAATTCATAGATGATGATTATGTAATAGGTTTTGACATTGATTCTTTTTATAGCAAAGCATACAAATGCACATGTGGATGTTTGTTTTTGACTGAAACAGAAAAAAATAATTTTCAATTTAATTCATGTTATGATTATAGACATCTTTTTGTTTTTCCAAGAACTCCTGAAAAAAAATTTGATATTCCTTTCTATGAATATGCTAATAAAAATATTTATGACCACATTAAGGATACGATTTTTGCACGCGAAGAAATGGATACTTCTTTTATTTATGGGAATTTTACAATAAAGCAATTGGAATACTATTTCAATGAAAACTTTAAATATTATTTTACCCGTTTTTTTGATAAGAATTATGCCTTTAATGAGTTAAAAAAACATAAAGCTACGCTATATACAAATAAACCTGAAAAATTTTCTATGTTTTGTAAAATGTTCGGATATGATGAAGAAGAATTAAAAAAAGAATACGAAGAATTCAGAAAAGTTGGCCAACGAAAATTTTTAGAAGAGCAAGTTAGCAAAAATGGATTGATAAAACCATAAAATCAAAACCTATAAAGGTACAGTTAGTATGAAAGTCCCTATATGCAGTAAATTTTTGGTTGTATCAATCAAGGTATAAGACTCTCATTTTATTGTGTGTGATTAATGTATCATGCGGTGTTCTCTGTTTGTGAATAATATTCGCATTTATGCACTTATTCGGCGGAGATTCTGCTCTCCTCCTTGTCCCTGAGTTTGATTTTTACTGACCGTATTGTGCGTAAAAGAATTTGCAGATGACGAGCCATATAAATTTAACCTGAAATCATCACTGGGATACACCTATGAGAATGGAACCAATAGGTTAAACAGAATAACTGCAAAAACAGAGCTTGGGGAAAATGTACTTGATGT
>JAFWZH010000107.1 GCA_017522515.1 Clostridia bacterium | reverse complement strand
TGGAGGTTGCACAATTTGAACCGTTGTGCTGATTTGAGGTAGGAGCGAAACGGTGAATTATTTTATGCTCTGCAAAGTAGATGAGAATTTGTGAAACCTCGTCCTATCAAAAATCTCTGCTTATGCTCAAACACATAGCACTTTTGGTTCTGTTTAAGGTGCAGATGCCTTAAAAAAGACTTGAACCGAAATCTTGTCATATAGGAGGGTGCAAAAATTCCTTTTCCCTCAAAAGTAGTGCTCAACAGCACCTTTTTTAATATATCACTTCAAACCATAAAAACAAATCGCGATGGTAAATTTCGCATCTTATTCCCAAAGTGTCAAATTGGCACTTTGAAATGGCGCTTAAACCGCATTTTTCCGAAATCAAGACACAAGTTGTCCAGTGACGGTTCATCGCCACTCAGTATGTTAGGATTGATTGTGCGGAAATTACGCTGCTTGCTTTACCCGGCGATAGCCGTGGAGCAGACCGCCGAGGAATGAAATCTCTTGAATTTCGTGTTCTGTTATAAAATGGCACAAATGATAACGTCAGAACCGAACCGGGAAACAGTAAGACATCCTGAATCCCAATGCTCTAAGCCCAGATAAGTGTCTTTGTCGGCCTCGGTCTGTTTTTTCTTTTCAGTACAGTTGAAAGCAATCTCGTCAAAGCGATATTTTTTTCATGTCAGAAACCTCCTGCTACAGCGGGAACAGCCTCGCAAATTTTAGCTCGCAATTCTCCGACAAATTAAAATTTACAGTTATCTATACTCATTTGGAATTTCGATATGAAATGTCTTACACAATAACTTCACATCATGTACATCATTTTCATCAAATTCATATCCCAAATGGAACATTACTTGACTATATGGTTCAATACAAGAAACCTCTATCTCCTCAATTTTTCCTTTACCGGAAAAAGTTTCTACCGGAAAACAATCCCCCTCATAAAGGATTTCACCTTCGCCCGTATATTCAAAACAATGCAAATCAACAATCCTGTTTTTTGCATCTTCCCATACAGTATGGTTCAATGTTGTATATTCCATCTTAATCTCATAAAAGTCATTAGCTTTCATTATCTCTATAAAGTTCTGATAATCTTTCTTTTCTACAAAAATATCAATATCGTTATGGGCTCTTGACTGATGTCCAAGCAGCGCATCTACACCCCAGCCACCATCAAGAAAGACTTTAATCTCCGCATCTATCGCAAATTGAAGAATCTGTTTTACATCTGTTATATTGACCATCTTATCATCTCCAGTGTATAAGAAAAATAAGCGGCAAATTGGTTGAGCGAATATGTTTGCCGTCTCATAATTCACCTTTATGTTAACCACCTTCGGCGAATCCAAAGGCGCATTAACGATTAAAATACCATCCAAAAAACCATTATCAAATGCCGAAATCACGAAAAAAGATAAATTTTCCCCATCACCGATTCATCGAGACGTCACGGCGTTACGCTGTCATCTGTGCAGGCAGCGTAGCATATACTTTCAGACGAAATAAAAAGAAATAATTAATTCAATGCTTTAAATATTTTTAAAGCATCTGATAAAGACTTAACATCATGGGTGCGGATATAATCTGCACCCTTATTGTTTGCATAAATTTCGGCAGCTAAAGTGGGAGCCAAACGATTTTTAACATCTGTTCCGGTTATCTTTCCTAAAAAAGACTTTCGAGAAAGAGCTATCATTACGGGTAAACCAAAAGTTTTGCTAATGTATGGGAATCTCTTTAAAACAAACAAAGAGGTTTCCGGATTAGAACCTAAAAAGAAACCCATTCCGGGATCTAAAATAATCCTTTCTTTATCAATTCCAGCAGCAACCAATGCATTAATTCTTTCTTTAAAAAACTGCATCATTGATCCAAAAACTTCTTCAGGATTAGTATTAATTTTAGTAGCAACTCCCAATCGCTGAATTGAATGCATTAACACCAATCCACAATCCGATTTAGATAAAACCTCATAAAATTCCGGAAATGGGAAACCCTGTATATCATTTATATAATCAACTCCAGAATCGATACAAAAACGCTGAACTTCAGGTTTAAATGTATCAACCGAAATTTTTATATTTTGTTTCTTTAATGCTTTTATAACAGGTTTAAGTCTCTTTATTTCTTCTTCAACACTTACATCTGTAGTGTCCGGATTACTGGATGCTGCACCTAAATCAATAATATCAGCACCATCCTCAGCTAATTTCAAAGCATGCTCGATAGCTTTTTTTGAATCTAAATAAAGACCTCCGTCAGAAAAGCTATCCGTTGTAATATTTACAATTCCAAAAATTTTACTCATTTAAATCGCACTTGATTTGCAAAATCTATAAAACGTGAATAATTTTCGTTTTATACGATATAATATTTGAAAAACCTGTTGAGGGATAGTATTTTATAGTAAGCAAAAAAACAAAATCCCAACCACCCAACAGGTGATTCAATGATTAATATAGCACAAGGTAGTGAAAAAATCAACTCAAAAGGCGGAAATATTTTAATAGGAACACAACTTTTCAGTATAGGATTGGAAAAGATGAATCATTTGACGACATCAAAAACCAAATACGGCGAATTTTCTCACAGCGACATAGCAAAAATGGCTGTGACACTGTTAGCGAACGGCAAAAGCGATTTTGCTGATATTGATTTGTATCGCAATGACTCCTTGTTCAAGACCGTTCTCAATTTGAAAAAGGTTGCTTCTTCAGCAACGTTCCGTCAGAGATTGGATGAACTCGGCAAGTGTAATTCAACTCAAACTCTGTTTGATGAATATATCGTAAATCATCTCCGAAAAGTTTCTGATTACGGTAAACTTACAACTGCTGTTGGTAGTTATATTCCATTGGATATTGATGTATCCGTCATGCTTCAGCCGGATTGCCACAAAGAAAAAGTCTGCTGGACATATCACAATGCGCCCGGATATGCACCGATTTTCTGTTATCTCGGAACACATGGCTATATGCTTGGAAACGAGTTGCGTCCCGGCAGTCAGCATTGTTCAAAAGGTGCAATTGAGTTTACTCAACGCTGCATTACCAAAGCAGAAAAACTGGGACTGCAGGCGGATGAACTGCTGATTCGCGCAGATTCCGGTCATGATGACAACGATTATTTCAAGGCATTGCACGAAGCAAACGTAAAATTTCTTGTCAAACACAATTTGCGGAAAGAATCTCCGGAACAATATCTGGCTCTTGCCCGGCGTTGTGGATTGCAAATACAATCAAGAGATGGAAAAAATGTTTATCGTTGCACATTGTCGCATCGTAAACCGATCGGGTGTGAAGATGTTCCGATGTTTCTGATTGTTGAGGTGACAGAACGTTTGACGACTTCAGATGGCGAAATGTTGCTGATTCCGGAAATAGAAGTTTCCGCCTGGTGGACAAATCTTTGTGAAGAAGAAGCGGTCTGTATTGAATTTTATTACGACCACGGAACAAGTGAGCAGTTTCACAGTGAGTTCAAAACGGATATGAATTTGGAACGCCTTCCCAGCGGAAAATTTACGACTAATGCATTGATTTTGAACTTAGCTGTAATCGCTTATAACTGTTTGCGTTTTATCGGTCAGGAAGCATTAAAAAGTTCTAAAATACCTGTTAAACTTACAGTTACAAGGCGGAGATTACGTTCCGTTTTGCAGGACATGATCTATGTAGGATGCAAAATTGTTTCACATGCCAAGTCCATTTGTATTAAATTTGGATGTGATTGTCTTTGGTTTAGCTGTATAAAAGATGTTTATGCCAGATGTTAGATATTACTCCCGCTTACAAAATAAAACACAAAATTAGGAGGTGAATTTACAGGATAACTATGCTCGAATTTCGGGGTTTTTGATAAATGAATCGAAAAAATAATGCGGAAAGACAATAAATAAGGAAAAAATCTTACTGCAAGACTTTTTATTATCAAAAATCGAGTCTTAAATTACAAAAAATTACAAAAAAACAAGCATGTGAAGACTTCAAGCAAAAGTCTTCACGGATTTAGGAAAATTAGTATTTATCTCAATTGGCAGAACCACGCTTACTTAAATTAACACATTTTCCCTATCTTTGCAATCTTTATTTATAATGATTTTTTGCAAATTTTGCTTAAAATTGATTTTATCGTGTTCATATAACGCGTACAGCGAAGAAAATTGTGCTCCGGAAAAGTGTCTCAACCAACCAATGTAATGATAAACCTCTACATCGTTATAACACTGTTCCAACATCCAAAATAAGTTGAGGGCGGCAATGAGCTGTTGCTTTATATGTTCCTCAACTTCGGCGTTGACTTTCCCGTGTACTTTGGAACAGTAGCGGATATATCCGGCATAGTGGGAAAGAATGGTGTCGATTGCGTCCGGGTCGCCCTCATGGGCTTTG
>JAFWZH010000106.1 GCA_017522515.1 Clostridia bacterium | reverse complement strand
CATTAATACCCGTTGAAAATGGTTTTGGAATAAGAACAATATTAAAAATTGATAATTATGGCAGAAAAAATTAGATTAGTTTATTTGGATGAAGAACAAGGTTGGCAGTCGCAAGCATATGCTGCATTAAATGTTGATTTTGATTTGCATATTCCAGAGAATTTGCCACACAATATAGAATGTTTATGGTCAGAAATAAAAGACTTTAATGCTGATGCGATATTAATTGATTATAGACTAAATGAATCTGGTGAAGTTGCATACACAGGTGATGAAGTGATAAAGGAAATCCATAAGCACAATAAACATCTTCCCATGTTTATTATAACTTCTTATGAAGATAATGCACTAATAGAATGTAAGGAAGCAGAAATTATCCGTGGCAAAGAATTACTTGCGGATGCGGATAAGGTTGAAAAACTAAAAAAGATAATTATTGCAAGTGTAAATAAATACGAAGCTAGAAAAGCATCAGCAGAAGCTGTTCTAATTTCTCTTCAAGCAAAAGTCCAAAAAGGAGATATCTTGTCAAACGATGATGAAAGTAATAAATTTAATGCAGAACTATATCTATCTGAATTAGATTTAGATTCCAATGTTCGTACGAATCTTATTACTAGCAAATCAAATAGGGATATTGAGGATATACTTAATATGGCAAAAGAATTAATTGAAATGCACAAGAAATAATGTATGAAAGACTTTCGTAAAATAACACCAACTCGAAGGGGGACGGTTACAACTGTTGATGGCTATACTAAATATAAACCATTATTGCGTGAGGATTTTAATGGAAGATGTGGTTATTGCGGTGATCATGACTTCTTTAGAGATACTTTTTATGAAGTTGATCATTTTGTTCCAAAAACTCAGTTAAAAAGTATTTCTATCACAGAATACTCAAATTTGGTATACTCATGTCGTGCATGTAATAATTTCAAGCGCTCAAAATGGCCTACTCAAAATGAGCATATTCACAATGATGGGAAACGAGGATTTATAGATCCATGCGATCCTAAATATGCAGAACAATTTGAAAGAATGCATGATGGTAGTATCGCACCAAAAACTATTTTAGGTACATGGATGTGGTCTGCCCTAAATATGGGAAATCCCGTTCATCGCTTGAAATGGAAATTAGAAGAATTAAGAATAATTCTTGAGGAATTAAATAAAATCGCGAGCGAGGATTCTATTGAGGAGCTAAGAATGATTAAGAGGATTAGTGAAAAGTATTTGCAATTAGAAGAAGATTTAAGAGGTAA
The DNA here is from genome assembly GCA_017522515.1 of Clostridia bacterium. The sequence continues at coordinate 3,727 of JAFWZH010000106.1, read as the reverse complement.
ACCCAACTTTAATTAATTGATGAAAAATAAGCTTTTTACATACCTTAAGCAGAATAAATTAACTGATATTAGTATCATTAATAAACTTTTTGTTTCAATCTTTATCTTGTCTAACAACATAAAGGTAAAGAATAACAAGTTGATTTATGAACTAATAATAAAGGAGGACGATTCTGACTATTCTTTATTGCAAAAGGTTTTTTCAGAAGTGTTCCAAGGATGCTATAGTTCTATAAATATTGAGGATATGGTATCCTTATTTGAATTTGTAGTTTCACCGGCAGACCGAGTAATTACAGGAGCAGTTTATACTCCTCATGATATTAGAAAAAAAATAATTAATACTTGTTTAAAAAGTAAGAATTCAGTAGAATTACATCAGATTCGTATTGCAGATATTTCATGTGGATGTGGAGGCTTTTTAATGGATGCAGCATTATTCTTGCATAATAAAACCAATCGAAAATTTGTAAATATCTTTAAAGAAAATCTATTTGGGATAGATATACAGGACTATTCTGTTGTTCGCACGCAAATCCTTCTTTCTTTGCTTGCATTAACGCATGGAGAAGACCAAGACTTTGAATTCAACATATTGGAATCAGATACATTGGATTTTAAAACAGATAAATGGAATGATAAATTTACAAATTTTGATATTATTGTAGGAAATCCTCCTTATGTATGTTCCCGCAATCTAAATGAAGAAACGAAACAAAAAATATTGAAATACGAGGTTTGTAAATCGGGGCATCCAGATTTATATTTACCATTTTTTCAGATTGCAATAGAAATGCTTGTGCAAAACGGGGAGATGGGATTCATAACTATGAATAGTTTCATTCGTTCTATTAATGGAAGATCTGCAAGGGATTATTTTTCCAAAGGAAAGTATGAAATATATATGACTGATTTTAGGGGAGCTCAAATTTTCCGAGGAAGAAATACATATACGACTTTATTTTTTCTAAAGAAAAATGCAAATTCAGATTTCCTTTATTATTCTATAAATGAAACTGCAAATATAAAAGAGAATCCATTATTTACAAGAATTCCATACAAAATATTAGATAATAAAAATGGGTGGGCATTAAATGATTTTGCCAACACGCGTAGGTTAGAATCAAGAGGAGTTCCTATTGCAAATTATTGTAAATACAGACATGGTATTGCAACATTAAACAATCGTATTTATATTTTTAGACCAGTATATGAAGATGCTCATTTCTTATATCTGAAGGATGGGAATATTACATTCCCGATTGAAAAAACAATTTGTAGGGAAATTGTCAATTCTAACAAATTGAATTCGGATGTTAGATTTGAACAAATTGTAGAAAAGGTTATATATCCTTATTATATATCTAATAATATCGCACAAATAATAGAGGAGAGTGTTATGCTAAAGGAATTCCCTTTTGCCTATCAATATCTATCAACCAAAAAAGACCAATTATTAAAAAGAGATAAAGGTAAAACACAAAAATATCCTGTGTGGTATGCTTATGGAAGAACACAATCATTAGTAATGCCACAGTATAAATTATTCTTTCCGAAAATTGCAAATAAACCTTTAAATTGCATAATTAAATGTGATTCAGAATTAATGTTATATAATGGCATTGCATTTGTATGTGATGAACTTAAAACGCTTCAAATTTTGAAACGTATTATAGAAAGCGATATTTTTTGGGATTATATTGTAAAGAATGCAAAACCATATTCATCAGGATATTATTCTTTAAGTGGGGTTGATATAAAAAAGTTTTGTATTCCCAATTTATCAATGAAAGAACAGAAACATTTATTATCGTTAAATAAAAAAGATGATATAAATAAATGGCTTCATAAATTTTATATATAAAATTCGGCGTTCACTTATGAGGGTGAACGCCGATTCTATTATCAGCCTATCGCTTGCATCCCATCTATCAAGTCTTGATAGGTAGCCACTTTATGATACTTCACATTTGCTGTGGAAATGGAGTTAAACAACTTTTCAGCGCAGTCAATCTTGGCACGCTCTATGGCGGTTAGATCCATTGACGACATCGAACCTTTGGTTTCGGCCACGAAAAAGATGTGTTTTACATCGTTTTTCTTCATAGCGATTGCCCAGTCGGGAGCATAGTTGCCTACGGGTGTCGGAATTTGGAATGTACGTGGAAGTTTGGCATATACCACTACCTCGCTGGCTTCGTCAAGGTCATGGGCAAATTGGCGTTCGCCCTTGCTGTCGCTGAAAACATAATCCGTGATATGTTTCTTTGCCTCATACGCACGGTCAAACTCCATCTTACTCTTTACCGTAAAGATGTCGCTGTCATACTTGCCCTCAGTTATATTGTAGTGGATAGCCTCTACAATCATCGTCGATTTCTGCTCCTTGATAATGCTTATCACCTTACGGATAAACTCTTCTGGATTGTTCTTGAACAAGTAGAGCTTATTTTGCTTGATACCTTGTAGTATCTTCACTATGGTTTTTCGAGTAAGGTTTGCGCCTTTGGCAATATCGCCAACAAGGTCGTACTTAACAGTCGATGTACATACATCGGTAAGTTCACGGGATTGTGAACGAGTGTTGCCAAATTCTGTCACTTGGCTTTCGTCTTGCGTTCCCTCTACCATCACATAGCGGAGTTGCTTGACCTCCAAATCCTTGTTGATGTATAGAATTGCCTTATCAATAAGTTCGTTGCTATCGTAACTCACCTGATAGACATACTGATGATTAATCTCATTCCACAAGGCTTGGAACTCGGCTTTATCGAAGTTTTCGTTCAACTTATTATCGGGTGTGGTGGTCTTTTCCTCAACAACCATATCATCCAATGCTTTCGAATCAAAGATTGAGTTAATCAAACGTGTAACACCTTCTGCTATCGGTTGCAACTTTTGTGGTAATGGGGCAACTGTACCATTAGCTATAGCCTCACGATATTCAGGAGTAATGTTCTTCTGATCATCAATATATCCGTTGTCCTCCAAATAGATGATGATGCGGCTTGCCTCGGTTTCGCTGATGGTATGCACCTCATCGCCAACCTTGATTTGTTTGCCTGTAAAATAGGTAACGGTTGCTTTGGCAGCACGTTCACGAAGCACATCACGGGTCTCACGCTGCAAGGCAGTAGTAAAGTCTGCATAACTTTCATTGGCTATAACCGTCAGTTTATTTACCTCATGTACATCTTCTCCTAACAGTTCGGCATCCATGCGGGTACCGTGTTTATCTACACAGATTCGCAAACCACGTCCTACCTCCTGACGCTTTGCAGTAGTCGAGTTGCTATGACGTAGCGTACAAATCTGGAACACATTCGGATTGTCCCAACCCTCACGCAAGGCTGAGTGTGAGAATATAAAGCGTGTAGGCTCCTCGAAACTCAACAAGCGTTCTTTGTTCTTCAAGATAAGTTCGTAAGCAGAAATATCATCGGATAGCCCAGTTTTCTTCTCTACTTTGCCATCAATGACGCGATTGGTCTTTTTGTCGATCGAGAAGTAACCCCGATGCACATCTTTCGGGATAAATCGGCGCAGATACTCGTTGTAGTCCTCATCCCAAATATGGAACTCATTACTTACAAGACGAGAGTATTCCTCCTCAAACATCTTTTGGAATACACCCTTTACCTCGTTACCCTCTTCATCGTAACTCTTGTATTTCGCCACTTCGTCAATGAAGAACAGCGATAGGCATTTGATACCACGTTTGAATAGT
>JAFWZH010000105.1 GCA_017522515.1 Clostridia bacterium | reverse complement strand
TTAGTTTGAGAATTAATAAAGGTAATCTATAAAGAGCGTTTTACGGTTCAAATACATATTCGATTCTGTCGAAATCAATACCAAATGCCCATATTTTAGCTACATCAGTAGAACCTTTACCATTTAGATTCTCGGCATAGATATTGAAGAAGCCGTCCTCAGTTTCAACAATCTGATCCCCCTTGTAGAACAAGAGTTTAAATTTAGCAAAAGCATCAACTTCATCACTAATCTGCTCAAAAGTAATATACAGATCATCGCCTGACTGATTATACTGCACCATTTCAACAGCGTTACGCTCACCAGCCATAAAGGAATCACTCTCAGCTTTTGCATTTGCCTGAATACTTGCATTGGATACATCACTATCAAACGAATAGCGAAAGAAATTATACTTTCCTTCTGTTAGAGTAATATCATCGGAACTCTTGCCAATAACACTTCCGTCATCTGCATACGCTAAAAGCGTAGCAGATATGGACACATCTTTCTTCGCAAGCACCTTATGGATCACAATGGTACTGCCAATTATATTTTGAAAGCTTGCTGTTTCAACTATATCGTAATATTCGTTATGCTCGTAGGTATTTTCCTCAGCAGGCTCATTGGAAACGCTCATCTCAGTCTTTGTTTCTTCTTTTTCAGATTCATTTGCTTTTGTGGTAGTTTTCGATTTTTCCGTTGTAACTGCTGTTGTTTCTTTTGATTTGAAGTAAGTTATGGTATCTTTATTTACAATTCCATTTTCTACCTTTTCATAGTCAATTATCCAAGATCCCAAAAGATTTTCAATAGAGGTAATTCTTACGGTTACTGTATCGCCCTCCTGAATATCAGGATTGCGAGGAGATACGAAATTCAGATGTTCTCCAGCCCATACATTATAGCCAAGCTTTGATTGCGGATGAAGTTCTCCTGCAACAAACCGAACAACCTTGCCTTCAAGATTTTTACCTTCGTTCAATGCTGCTTCAAATAATTCTGCATCTCCATAGTCAATTATAACTTTCTCACCTTTTAAAGAAATATTCTCCTTTTGCTCACTTTGTATTATACTATTTTCTTGTGAATTTTCATTGTTTTCGCAGCTTGATAGCGGTAATGACAGACAGAGCATTAACGCCAATAAGCTCATTCTGATTTTATTAAGTTTATTCATATTTTGACCTCCTGCATATATTAAATTTGGTTCTTTGCTGATTATAGTATATCATACATTTGGAGGAGAATATAAAAACGGATTCCAAATGAAAAAGCAGGCTCAAATGAACCTGCTTTTGTACTTTACAGCTGATTTCGTATATCAGGCGATACCTCACGGCACACGCCCCGCTCCTTGTATGTTTTATTTAATTGGTCTATTTCCGCTATAAGCTTACGGCATTTTGCTTTATCATCCATAGCAAGATAAATGTCAAGCAGAATGTTCAGCAACTCTGCCTGTTTATCGATATATGGCATCATATCGGGATAATTCCTGCATATCTCCACAGCTTCCTCTATCTTATCAGCTGACAAACGAAAATCATTATGATAGTAAAAACAGTTTGCTGTCGGTATATGAATAATGTCGATTATCTCCAAGTCTGTTGGAAAACCTGTTTGGCAATACGCTCTGCCTGCTCCGTCAATTCCTGTGTTCTTTCAATATCGGGTTCAGCAAGTGTAAAATACCATGCCAACGTCACGCAATAATAGCAATGCTCCGCACTATTTTCAATGATAAACTCTTTCGCTATGTCAAGAAGTTCAGAAACCTCAGCATAATTTTCAGCATCGGGTTCACTTCGCAGCAGTACGCTCGCCATTGACAGACAATACTGCGTAAGATATTTTTCTCTACGGCGGTCAGTTGAAAGCTGCATTTCCGAAATTGCATAGCTCATATTCTCTAAAAGCTTTTCGAGCATTTCAGCTTCTTTGTCATTTTCTGGATAGTATGCACCATCAAGTAAGGTATCATAATAACAGCCCAGCATATCAAAATACATTGCCCTGATAATATGATGATTGTGCATACTTCTGAAACTATCTGCTTCACGCAGTATTTCCTTGATTTGCACAGCATTAGCCATACCAACGTATATGTCGATCATCTTCTTATGGTACTCCATAACGGTTACTTTATCCGCAGACCATAGCCAATTACGCACCGTTTCTGCTATTGCAGGGTGCAAATATACTCTTTTATCCTTATAAAGCCAACCGTCAATTGATAGAGTACTTATTATATCTTCCTGAATATCAGGGAAATACTCGCTCAAAAGGCTAATTTCCATACCTCTTACATTCAGCAAAGCAAGTATTTTCAGCGTAAGTTTTGCATCAGCACTTATAGCACTTGCATCAAACAGAGCTGAGATAATAGCCTCTAATGTGTCGTATACTTCCTCGCCGTCCTTGATATTGCCGACTTTTTCATAAGAAAATCGTGAAAAACCATTCTCACGAATCAGATCAAGTGCAGTATGCACATCAAGCCTGCCTGCTGCAATCTGACGGGCTATAAGTTCCAAAACAAGAGTATGTCCCTGAATAAGCGTAATAATCTCATCAAAGCAAATTCTTTCTTCCTTTGTGATCGGACGTTCAAGGTTCAAGGCTACAAGCCTGAAAAGTTCTGAAATATCTGCTATTGCAGTTATTTCCATAAACGGAAAACTGTTTTTTGGCGGTTTATTTCTTGTTGCAATAATAGTATCATATCCGCAGTCAATAATACGGCTAAGTTCTTTTGTGAGCTTACCTGAGTAATTATCAAGCACGAAAAGCACACGCTTGTTGCCACAGATACATTTAAAAGCCTTTAGCTTACGGATAAAATAGTTTTCAAGTTTCTCGTCATCTTGACTTGATATTGTACTTATTTGCAGCTGCGTATCATCGCAGAATGTCTGCTGAATATCTCCGTCATATTCAAGATAAGTGATAACATCATACTCCGTCTGAAATCTTGAAATATAATTCTTGACAAGCGTACTCTTTCCGATACCGCCTATTCCTGTTATATACAAAACATTATTTTTTTGCAGACTCTCTGCAATTTGTCTGATCTCCGCATCTCTGCCAACAAAATCTGGTGATACAGAGGGCAGTACTGGTATAATGTAGTCCTTCTGATTAAGTGCATCTACAAGTTCATCGAAAATTCTTGTAAGTTCATCAATTGTCTTAAATCGGTTTGAAGCCGATGAACGTATAGTATTTCTGAAAAGACTGGTGAAAAGCACCTGAATATCAGGACGTTCCGTGAATTTGCGATACTCACGTTTGCTGTCCTCAAATGGATACCTTGAAAAGCCTCTATGCTCTGTTTCAGTAGAATGTCTGCCAAAAAGAAGATAGAAGACTATCTCTCCGATAGTGTAAATGTCAGCAGATGTACTTATCTTTGCTGCTGCATACGGATTAAGCTGTTCAGGTGCAGCCCATTCTCTTGTGTAAGAAAACAGAGTATTACTGCAATTATTCACATCACGAATACTGTCAAAGTCGATGAACTCCACAAGCTGAGTTACTGTATCATCGGGAGTATTTTGCAGGATAAAAATATTTTCAGGTTTTAGGTCAAGACAGAGATATCCCGACTTGTGATAATATCCCACAGTTTTCGCTATCGTTTTGCAAAGTTCCATATATTGAGGTAAAGTAAGCATATCGAATTTATCAAGCGTTGTACCGTTATAACAGGCAACATCAATAAAAGCCGTGCCGTTTGCTTCAAATATATGACTTACAGGCGGTGTTTGATTATTCAGAGATGAAAACTGCCTGATCTGATTCTGTGTTTTTCCCGAAGAAAGAAAACGAGTTTTTCCCACTTCAAAATTATCGTTGTTATGCGGAACATATTCTTTCAAAATACACTTAGTTACAAGTTCTCCGTGAATACACTCAGCAAGATAAGCCACAGTATTTGCACCGCTGCCCAATTTTTCAAGTATCGTGTATTCTCTGCCCTCAGCACTTAATTTATAACCGTTATTCAGCATATTACCGTCCCCTTTCTTCTATATTATATATGATTGTTTTGTGCGATTATAAAAATCAATTCCGACCATTCTGAATAACACAATAAAGCGTATCAATAGGATCATAGGAGTTTGCACAATACAGAAGCAGACAATCAAACGGATGTCTAACATAAAGCTGTGCAAATCCACATGAAATAAGTGTACTGTTTAATTCTTCATAGAAGTCCATAAGATTTCCTCCGATAGTATTTGGATCAGAGTTTTCAGCTTCATAATAAAAATTATAGAATTTCAGCAGCATCAAGGTTTTACGCAGAAGTTCATAGGAAGCAACATCTCCATTAACTATCTTACCAAGTGTAACATCATTTGGAAGCGATTCAGTAAAACGCTTAGGAAGTATATTATCTTTTGTTTTTTTACAGCCCTGCTGATATTTGTAACCAAGCAGTGCCTCTATAGTCAAGCTATTCAGTCTTTCTGGAGAAATTATTCTTTCTGATTCGTATTTAAGCAGAATATTATGTATGATTTTTATTTCATTACAGATAATGCTCCTTGCAAGTTGAAATTGATGCTTATTATCATAACAATGCTCTGAAAGATAATGCAGGAATTTCTCGTCATTGTCTATATCGAGTATCAAAGCCAATATCTGCGAAGTAGATGTATGTGCTTTCTCCTGAGATACAAATCCATTAGACTTTTCAAGCAAATCAGCTGCTACAGAATAAGGCTTTTTATTATACAAAACATACATAAATACTGCATCCGTACTATTTTTCACATTAAACGGAAGCGTAAGATAATGTTTCTGAAAGAAAACAGCCGTCTGCTGAAAGTCCATTTCAAGAGCATAGCAGAGATCATAGTTATTTTTACGGTTAGTGATACCCGGTACAATACCTTTTATCCATTCCTGCACAGTACGGGGGCATGAAAACCCTAAAATCTTTTTATAACGCTGTTTTATCTCCGTAAGCATAAGCTCCGTATCATTGACAGAACAAGAAGTTCCAAGCTGATTTAGCCTTGCAGATATACCTTCTAAAAATACGGGATGTGCTTCAAGTTCTAAAGCACGCTCAATGCCTTTAATAACATCTTGAGGTTCCTTTACGTCTACAGGCATTTCAAAACAAGTCACATCATAGATATATTCGGTATATTCATCTCGAAATAATTCAGGTGTATTTTCTCGAGTGATACTCATACTTTTTACCTCACTTTCTTCATGGTAAAGCTCACAGTATTTTTAACACATTATTCTTTAAATTTTATTATAACATTTTCGTAGCAGAACGTCAACCAATAAAAAAAGAGCGTGTAAAACTCCTAATCAGCATTTCTGAAATAGATCCTCTGTTGGACACATTCTCCAACAGAGGATTTGCTATATTACGATTAGTTTCATTTACGACTGATAGATTTCTGAACATAATCCTCAACAGCTTTTCTTGGGATTTTCCAGGTTTTACCGATTTTAAATGATTGTATGTCACCGTTTCTGAG
>JAFWZH010000016.1 GCA_017522515.1 Clostridia bacterium | reverse complement strand
TTGAACTGTACTAACGCTAACATTGGAAAGCCACGATTAAGCGAGTGCAAAGGAAATGTATTTACTTTGCCGAGCGGTAGTGGGTTCGTGAAACAAAATTTTGCAGTATTGCGTACAGAGTAACCACGCTTTAAGAATGAAATAACCTCTTTGTATTCCTCTTTCTTCCGTTTTGTTGTGTTGAGGGTATATGTAAAGAGCAACCGCCTCAACATAATGAAACGTTGAAGCGGTTGTAGGTCGTTTATTATTTTCTGTTTGCCCTGCGGGGTCATCCCATTGAGTCCATTGTTTTTGTCTTTGACAATCGCAACCCACGCGGTGTCACTTTGCGACACTTCGCGTGACCATTGCTAAACAATGGCCTCTATCATCGCTTCGCGATAATTGAACCAATCGCAGTTGCTTCGCGACCGCAACCCACGCGGAATAACCTTCGGCTACACTGCGCATGACCTATTTACGATTTCTATATAGGCCATTTTTATGATAAAATGTTTGTCCCCTTTGGGGCCATCCCATTGACCTAATCGCAGTTGCTTCGCAAGCACCACCCACGCGGAATAACCTTCGGCTATTCTTCGCGTGACCATTGCTTTGTAATTGCTTTGGAAGGAGTGACAAAAAAAAGAGCCTTTCGGCTCTTTTTTTTGTCACTCCCACTCGACTAGAACAGTTAAATATTGGTTAAATATTTTAACTTTATTATCAATACTTTAACACTAAATTTTGCCTTTTGGAATGGCTACTGGTGTCAAGAACTGGTGTCGAAAGATTGTTATTGCTTCTCTATTTCTATATTTTTGAATTGACCAAAAACGGTGTGATGTCTGTATTCCCAACGTGTGCCAGGTGGTACATACAAAGTACATTCTTCAAAACTTACTTTGTTATTTTCACCAAAGGTGTATTTATTAATTTGAATGCAATCTAACTTTGTCCAATGTAAATGTATGCTTTTCAGTGCCGAACAACAATAAAAAGCGTATATCCCTATTGTTGTTATACTGTCAGGTATATCAATGCTTTGCAGTGACGAACAACCCATAAAAGCTCTGTCTCCTATTGTCGTTACGCTGTTTGGAATGTCAATACTTTCCAATCTCCAACAACCACAAAAAGCGTATATCCCTATTGTTGTTATGCTGTTAGGAATGTCAATGCTCTGCAGTGAAGAACAACCCCCAAAGGCCCCTTTCTCTATTGCTGTTACACTGTTTGGTATCTTAATGCTCTTCAGTGCCGAACAATTTCTAAAAGCATCGTCTCCTATTGTTGTTACATTGTTTGGAATGTTATACACCTCTATACTTCCCCCTTGAGGGAATTTAATAATAGTACTTAATTGTTTGTTAAATAGAATGCCGTCAACAGATGTATAATTTGGATTATCATCTGAAACATTTATGCTTTGGAGCGATGAACAACCATAAAAAGCGCCATCTCCTATTTTTATTACGCTGTTTGGAATGTCAATACTTTCCAATATCCGACAATCACTAAAAGCGCCATCTCCTATTGTCGTTACGCTGTTTGGAATGTCGATACTTTGCAGTGCTGTGCAATTTTTGAATGCATAAATTCCAATCGTCGTTACACTGTTTGGAATATCGATGCTTTGCAGTGCCGAACATCCGCTGAATGCGTAATTTCCAATTGTTGTTACACTGTTTGGAATATCGATGCTTTGCAGTGCCGAACATCCGCTGAATGCGTAATTTCCAATTGTTGTTACACTGCTTGGAATGTTATACACCTCTATACTTCCCCCTTGAGGGAATTTAATAATAGTACTTAATTGTTTGTTAAATAGAATGCCGTCAACAGATGTGTAATTTGGATTATCATCTGAAACATTTATGCATTGCAGTGCCGAACAACCCCCAAAGGCCTCTTTCTCTATTGTCGTTACGCTATTTGGGATATCAATGCTTTGAAGCGATGAACAACCATAGTATTTGCAACCAGTTATTACTCAATATTTTGCGAGTAATAAGTCAGAAATATGGTCATAACCTTTAAGGGTGCATTCTAAAAGGTAAAGATTTAACCTTTTTATTGTTTCTTAACACTCAAAGAACGATAATAGAGGGTA
>JAFWZH010000104.1 GCA_017522515.1 Clostridia bacterium | reverse complement strand
GCCAAATGCATTACTAATTTTCTTATTCATCACATCAATCTTTATCGTATCACCATTAAACAAATGAACGAAACTTGCTTCTGTTCCCGTAGTTCCTCGACTACCTAAGAATTTGATATTTCTCAACACAAAATCTATTTCTTCAATATCCGATACAAAATCCTGTAACCAAAGAGTTGCTCTCTTCCCAACCGTTACAAGTTGAGCTGGTTGATAATGCGTATAACCAAGCGTTGGAACTTCTTTATACTTTTCGGCAAAATCACAAAGATTAGCAATTACTTTTAAAAGTTCGCCTCGAATATAAGTAAGTGCATCACGGTAAAGTATAAGATCGGCGTTATCAGTAACAAAGCAGCTCGTTGCACCTAAATGAATAATACCCGCTGCACTCGGTGCTACTTTTCCAAACGCATAGACGTGCGCCATTACGTCGTGGCGAACTTCCTTTTCTCTTTCGCTTACACACTCATAATCAATATCGTCAATATGATTTTGCATTTCTTTTATTTGTTCATCGGTAATCGGTATACCCAATTCTTTTTCTGCTTTTGCAAGGGCAACCCAAAGTTTACGCCAAGTTTTATATCGCGTATCTGAAGAAAACAACTCCTTCATATACTCTGATGCGTATCTGCTTGATAATGGTGATTCGTAAATATTTGTCATTATATGAATACTCCTTTGCCTTCCTGTTTTATTTTCTGATAATTATACTGTTTCTTTCTGGTCCTACTGAAATATAGGTTATAGGACAACGAATTGCCTTCTCTATTATAAGAATATAATTTTTTGCTTCTTTCGGTAAATCTTCCCATTTTTTAATAGAAGAAATATCGCACTTCCATCCGTCAACGTATTCTATTTTGGGTTTTGCATATTTCAACATCGCAGGGAAAGGAAACTCATCCGTTTCTTTTCCGTTTATTATATACTTGGTGCAAACGGGAATTTTATCAAGATAACTCAAAACATCCAATTTCGTTAGCGCGATTTCTGTCGCGGATTGGACATCCACCCCGTAACGTGTTGCAACCAAATCAATTGCGCCAACCCTTCTAGCTCTCCCCGTTTTTGCACCAAACTCCACTCCTGCATTTCTCAATGCCTCAGCTTCTTTGTCAAATATTTCCGCAACAAATGGACCTTCTCCTACGCAAGTTGAATACGCTTTTACCACACCAACTATATCGTTAATTTTTGTCGATGGCATCCCTGATCCAATCGATGCATAAGCCGCAGTTGTATTCGAAGATGTCGTATAGGGATAAATACCGTAATCAAGATCTCGCAGCGCACCAAGTTGTGCTTCAAATAAAATATTTTTTCCTTCCCTTTGTGCTGTTTTAAGATATTTACCAGTATCGCATATATAAGGCTTTATCCTTTCACAGTATCTTTCAAGCCATTCATCAATTATTCTCATCGTATAAGGTCGAGCGTTATATACCTTTGTTAATGTTAAATTTTTCCATTCAAGTAAATCTTTCAAGTGTTCTCTTAACTCGTTTGAATAAAAGAGTTCACCCGCCATAATTGTCTTTTTTTGATATTTATCCGAATAAAACGGCGCAATTCCTTGCTTGGTTGAACCGTATTTTTTATTAGCTAAACGTTCTTCCTCTAAAGCATCCATATCTCTATGCCAAGGCAACAATAGTGACGCTCTATCGCTAATTTTCAAATTTCCCGAAGTAATTACAACACCTTTTTTCGTCGTTTCTTCTATTTCTTTCCATAAATTTTCTGGATCGAGCGCAACGCCATTTCCTAAAACGTTGACTACGCCTTGTCTGAAAATCCCCGACGGCAACAAATGAAGAGCAAATTTACCATATTCGTTTATTACGGTATGTCCCGCATTGCCACCACCTTGAAATCTAACAACAATATCATATTTTTCGGTCAACAAATCGACCATTCTTCCCTTTCCTTCATCTCCCCAGTTGATTCCAACAATTGCACAGTTTGACATAATCACTCCTTATTGTTATTTCTTTCCAAAAATTCTTCTAAATACTTCTTGATATGCTTCTTCTACGTTTCCCAAGTCTCTACGGAAACGGTCTTTGTCCAATTTCTCGTTCGTGTTAACGTCCCAAAGTCTGCAAGTATCGGGGGAAATTTCATCCGCAAGAATGATATCACCATGGAATCTACCAAACTCGATCTTAAAATCAATAAGTTTAAGATTTGCATTTAAAAACATGCTTTTAAGAACCTCGTTGACTTTGAATGCATACTTTTTAATCGTTTCAATTTCCTGTTCCGTTGCCAATCCTAATGCTTTTGCATAGGAATCGTTAATAAAAGGATCCCCTAATGCGTCATTCTTGTAAGAAAACTCAATAGTGGGCTCAGCCAAAATAGTTCCTTCCGCCACGCCTAAACGTTTTGAAAAACTACCTGCAGCAATGTTTCTTACTATGACTTCAAGAGGAACAATTTCCACTCTTTTTACAGCGGTTTCTCGCCCGCTCAATTCCTTGACGTAATGCGTGGGAACCCCTTTTTTTTCCAATACTTGAAAAAGATAATTGCTCATTCGGTTGTTGATTTCTCCCTTACCTGCAATTATCCCTTTCTTTTCGCCGTTAAAAGCGGTTGCCGAATCTTTATAAGATACGATTAATACGTCCTTATCCTCAGTTGTAAAAACTTTTTTCGCTTTTCCTTCATAAAGTTGGCTTATTTTTTCCATGGCAGAATCCTCCAAAAATTAATTTTTTTCTATGTATAGAGCGCAAAAAAAAGGCAATGGTACTCTAATGTTTCACACATTAAAGACGCCATTGCCTTTATCTTTTATTTAATTTTCGCTACCTGTGCGAATAAAAAAGAAACAAATCGGTCAAATATTAACCAAAAGACCCCTTTGCCTTTTTTACTTTTCTATTATATTACTTTCATAAGCAAATGTCAATCGCATTGATTGTATTTTTCTAAAATAAATTTAAGCACTTCCAACTTTTTTGTATTGAAAGTGCTTTTTTATATTTTACTGACCACTTGCACCATAGTTTGATAAAACTCTTGCAGACGGATCGTTAACGTTACAGCCGTTCCATGCTTTATTCGGCATCCAAAAATCCACTATCATATGGCTTTGATTTGGATAATATTTTTCAAATATTTCCCTATATAAAAGTGATTCTTTGGTAAAAGGCGTTGCGTGCTTATATTTTTTTACTTTTTCTTTAAAATCACGGTCGGAATAATAACCGTTCGCAAATTCTTTCAAATAATCCACCATGGAATGTCCTACCGCATCGGAAAAAGCAGCTTTTTCACGATACAAAATATCGTGAGGTAAATACTCCCCTTCAAATGCGTGTCTTAATAGATATTTACCTTTGCCGTATTTGTTCATTTTCTTTTCAGGATCGATCGCCATAACGTATTTGACAAAATCCAAATCCCCGAACGGTACTCTCGCTTCCAACGAGTTTACGGAAATGCACCTATCAGCACGCAATACGTCGTACATATGCAACTCTTTTATTCTCTTCACTGATTCTTTTTGAAATTCTTCGGGACTCGGAGCAAAGTCTGTGTATTTGTATCCGAAAAGTTCATCCGATATCTCCCCTGTCAAAAGCACTCTTATATCCGTTTTCTCGTGAATAGCTTTACAAAGCAAATACATACCCATGCTTGCTCT
>JAFWZH010000103.1 GCA_017522515.1 Clostridia bacterium | reverse complement strand
TTTTTCATTTGCAACTCAAGCGTCACCTGATTCAAGCTAGTATTTTCCACAAGCCTCGGTTCAATCCACCCCTCTGCTCTCCAAGTTGCAAGGATTGTAGGAAATCCCGACCCGGCATTATCTCCGAATCCAACCATTCTAAGCATAGTCTGCATATGCGGATTTCGCGGCTTTGAATTGCCTCCGCGAAAAATATCCTCTATCGGCAGTTTCAAAATACCCGGATTGGTAAATTCAAAACTTTTGTTTTTCTTGATAATCTTCAAAGTCCCGGCATCCGTTAAATAGTCTGCATGAATAATAAGGTTAACAAAGGCTTCACGCACAGCTTTATGAACTTGTGTCTCATCAATTCGCTGAATACCTTCGAGTTTAAAAGGCTTCGGCAAATCCTCTGTCAATTTTGGAGTGACTTTAGAAAAGAAATTAAAAAGATTGTTTTCCCATGTGCCATCATAAGTAATTCTATCATTCCAACGAATATCGACAGTTACCTCTGTTTCATTACGATAATCCATAAATACATTGGAAAACTTTTCTCTGATTGCTTGTCCCGTTCCAAACATCATCAATCCCGCAAGCGTAAGCCCTTCAACTCCTGTGCTACGGTCTTTTCTGTATCCACCAAGCCTTTCGAGAAAATCTCTGTCATTAAGAGAATTCCATACATGTCCATCATTTCTGATTTCAAATATTTGACGATACTTTCTAAGAGTTTCCTTATCAATATCATCCATAGTATAATATTCAAGAATCATACTGTCATTACCATCCGGATTTCGATCACGAATCATACCCATAATTTCATGTTCTGTAGCATGATAATCACCCTCGTGATTTCTTTTATAAGTTCCCTTGTACGGATTCTCACCAACATATATCGGGCGCATATTAAATTCTGCTCTTGGAACATGAATCACAAGCAGACAAATGTCTCCCTCTTGCAAAATATATACATCTTCATCTTTTAACACATTTATATTAACTTTTCCACCATTTATCGTGTTCCAGAAATCTTCTCTTTGCTTCTCCGGATTTTCGATTTTTTGCAGTACAAATCTTTCTTCAGGATTATTCTTTGTCTTATCCTCTTTGACACCAAGAATAATATAGCCACCCTTTGTATTTGCAAAAGCAGAATATGACTCGTAAACAGATTTGGGTAAATTTGACTCTGCTTTTTTGCACTCAATATCAACTTTTTCACCTTGTAAAATCATGCTCTTTAACTTTTGCATATCCATATTTACATCTACCTCCTAAAATAGAATACCACATTTTGTTTAGTATATCCACATCAAAAAAACAAACCAGCTATGCGCACTATTTTTCAATAGAGTCACTAGACATATTCATTAAGTTGTTTAATTTTGACACAACTTCAAGTTGCGTCGAAGGAAATACATGCGCATATCTGTATGTTATATCAATACTTTCATGTCCAACACGGTCAGCGATAGCCACAGCAGAAAAGCCCATATCAATCAGCAAACTGACATGGCTATGTCTTATTCCGTGGATTCGTATTTGTTTTACACCACTTATTTTGCAGCCACGGCGCATTTCGTGGTGCATATAAGATTTCGTAAAAGGAAATATGCGGTCATTTTCGTTAATTTGTAACGATTCCAAATAGAACTTTATCTTATCTGCATAGAAATCCGGCATAAGAACTCGACGAATCCCTTTCTCCGTCTTTGGAGGAGTAATAACATCTGCACCTTTTATCCTTTGAATAGATTTTGTAATATGAATAATTTTTCGTTCAAAATCAAAATCCGCAGGTGTTAGAGCAAGCATCTCACCAACACGCAGACCACACCAATAAAGTGTTTCAAAAGAATAAAAAGAAGCCGGTTTATCTTTCATGGTTTCTATAAATTGCAGATATTCATCTTTTGTCCACGTGAGTACTTCGCCACATTTCTCTTTGCCCATATTTCCGGCTTTTGCAGCAGGATTCTCAGGTAAACCATAGAATCGCACCGCATGATTAAACATAGCACTAAGTTGATTATGTATTGTTTTGAGATAAACCGGTGAATATGGGATACCATTTTCATCTGTTATCTCCATAATGGCATTTTGCCAATGGAGAATATCTATCGGTTTCACATCTCTAACACGCTTATTGCCAAAATACGGCAGAATCTTTTTCTCTATAATGTAACTCTTTGTAATCCATGTATGTTCTCGAATTCGATTCTTTAAATCATTTTTATAGACCTCGTAAAATGTTGCAAAAGTCATATCCAAACTTCCTGAGTACTTCCGAACAAATTCACTCTCCCATGCCAAAGCATCCCTCTTTGTACTAAATCCCCTCTTCACTTTGCGTAATGATTGTCCCAACCAATTTTTGTAATGCGCTGACACATACCAGTGCCCGTTTTTGTCTTTATAAGCTCCCATAAAAGCCCTCCTTTGATACAATAAATTATCTTTTATTGTATCAAAGTTTCATAAAAACAAAAAAGTCCCTTAGTCTTGCATAACAAAACTAAGGGATTTACTACAAAGCCACTTGTAAATATTCTTCTTTTTTGTATCAAAAAGGTATCAACTGATACATAAATTTCTGAAAAATTTCACTAAAAACCCGAAAAATCAAGCATTTTAGGGAAAAATACAGCCCTTTTTGTACAATAAATAACTAGCCGTACATTTGACGTTTATTCCCACTCAATCGTTCCCGTAGGCTTCGGCGTCAAATCGAACAGCACTCGGTTAATGCCCTTTACCTCCGCAGTAATTCTCGCGGTAATTTTTTGAAGAACACTAAACGGAATATCAGCCACTTCAGCAGTCATAGCATCAACTGTGTTAACGGCACGAATAATAGCCGGCCAATCATACGTACGCACATTATCGCGAACACCAACAGATTTTAACTCAGGAACAGCTGTAAAATATTGCCAAACCTGGCCCTCAAGACCGGCAGCCGCAAACTCCTCACGCAAAATCGCATCAGACTCACGAACAGCCTCAAGACGATCACGAGTAATAGCACCAAGACAACGAACACCAAGACCGGGGCCCGGGAAAGGCTGACGATAAACCATATCATCCGGCAAGCCCAAAGCAACACCGCAAGCACGAACTTCATCCTTGAAAAGCATCTTAAGAGGCTCAACAAGCTCAAAATCAAGATCCTCAGGCAAACCGCCAACATTGTGGTGGCTCTTAACAGCCTTAACAGTCTTTGTACCCGACTCAATAATATCAGGATAAATAGTACCCTGCGCCAAGAACTTAATACCCTCTAACTTACGCGCCTCTTCCTCAAAAACACGAATAAACTCAGCACCGATAATTTTACGCTTCTGCTCAGGCTCCTCAACACCCTCAAGTTTGTCAAGAAAACGGTCAACAGCATCAACATAAACAAGGTTTGCATCCATTTGGTTACGGAATACTTCCACAACCTGCTCAGGCTCACCCTTACGAAGTAGGCCATGGTTAACATGTACACAAGTAAGCTGTTTTCCTATAGCCTTAATAAGTAAAGCCGCAACAACAGAAGAATCAACTCCGCCTGACAAAGCAAGAAGAACCTTCTTGTCACCAACCTGACGGCGAATAAGCTCAACCTGGTCATTTATGAAGTTCTCCATGTTCCAATTAGCCTCAGCCTTACACTCATCAAAAACAAATTGGTTAAGAACTTCTTTGCGTTCCTCATCATCAATAGGCCACGCCTCAGAACCCTTATGGTCAACGCTCAAAATAGGCAAACCCGAATCATAAACAGCTTCAGAAGCGTCTATCTCCACACCATCAACAACTCTGTTAGGTCCACCATTTAAAATGATACCCTTAACGTTGGGAAGCGCTGCCAATTCCGTAGCAGTAATATCATGAGCATTAATCTCTGTATAAACACCCAAAGCACGAATTTCACGGGCAATTTTAGGATTCTCCTCACTGCCTAAATCAAGAATAAGAATCATATCCTGTTTCATATTATTAGCTCCTTTCAAATCCCCCGTAAAAAATCAATTGGTATAATTGTCAAAATATCCCTGAACGAGAACAACCGGCGTACCCTTATCTCCCGAACCGCTTGTCAAGTCGCAAAGAGAACCGATAAGGTCTGTAATACGACGAGGAGTCGTTCCCTGTGACGCCATATCGCCAACAAGATTATCCTTTTTAGATTTAATTCTATCCTCTATTGCAGCTTTAAGCGCATCACCCGAAAGGTCAGCAAAATCATTGTCTGCAAGATATTTAAGTTTAATTTCGTTAGGTGTACCCTCAAGGCCGGGAGTATGTCCTGCAGAAACGCTGGGATCGGCAAGCTCCCAAATTTTACCCACGGGATCCTTAAAAGCACCGTCGCCGTAAACCATTACTTCAACATTTTTACCTGTACGTTCAAAAACTTGCTTCTGCACACCAAAAACAAGACTTGTACAATCCTCAGGGAAAAGCTTAATTTTATTCTCAGTAGATTTATTAGAACCAAGTAAACCAAAGCGACTGTTAAAACCACTGCCATCAACAGAAGCATTAAGAATATCATCAAGACCGCAAACACGGTTAGCTCCTGCCGCCTTTAAAATACGCTTTGTCCTTGCCCTTGTATGAATATCACAACAAAGAACATCCTTTGTATATTCAAGAACACGTCTCGCATCGTTCGCAAAAATAATCTCGCATTCCGCACCCTCTTCACGAATCAAATCACCGTAATACTCAACATAATCAACACCTGTAAAAGGATGTCTGTTCTCTCCAAAAAGCTCGCGATACTTCTCTAATGTCAACAAGTCAGAGTAAGGATTAATGCCGGCCTCATCAATTTTATCAAGTGAAACCAGCTCATTACCAACCTCATCACTGGGATAGCTAAGCATCAAAACAATTTTCTTTGCACCCTTTGCAATACCACGCAAACAAATCGCAAATCTGTTACGAGAAAGAATCGGGAAAATAACACCAATCGTGTCACCGCCAAGCTTCGTCTTAACGTCCTTCGCAATCGCCTCAATAGAAGCATAATTACCTTGCGCTCTTGCCGCGATAGACTCAGTAATACAGATAACATCTTTATCTCTAAGCTCAAAGCCCTCGCTCTGCGCCGCCTCAATAACGCTATCCGTTACGATTTTTGCCAAATCATCACCCTCACGAATAATAGGGCATCTGATTCCTCTTGAAACTGTACCGACTTTTCTTTCCATAATGTTTAACTCCTCACTATGATGAAATTTTACGTGAGCGCAACATCATCAAATGCGCTCCGCATCAACTTATCGTCAACCGAATAATTATAAAATATTTTTTCCAATATCACAACAATTTTTTACGCAAATCTTCAGGACTGTCATTATGAATCAATGAAGGCGCAATATCAAGCACAGTCTTGCAGCCAAAATCACCCTTTTCTGCCAGACGGAAAGCCGCTCTTGCATACGCCGTCAGCACACTTGAAGTAAACTCAGGATTAGAATCCAACTTAAGACTATACTCAATAACATGGTGCATTTCACCGTTAAGCCCTGTCACACCTGTACGGAACACACGACCGCCGTGAGGAATTCCGCCATGCTCTCTCTCAAGCTCTTCCTCACTTATAAAATGAACTGTAGTATCATAATCCGCGAAATAATTAGGCATCGTTTTTATCGCTGTCTCTATAGCCGAAAGGTCCGCACCCTCCTCTGCTACTACGAAACACTCTCTTGTGTGCTTTTGCCTTGTGGTGAGTTGCGGATTTTCGCCGTTACGCACACTCTGCAGAGCTTCCTCAACCGGTATGGTATACTGCTTCGCATTTTTTACCCCCGGTATTCTCCTTACAGCGTCGGAATGACCTTGGCTCACGCCTTTGCCCCAAAAAGTGTAATCCTGACCGTTAGGAAGAACCGCCTGCCCATATAATCTGTTAAGAGAAAACAATCCCGGATCCCAGCCTACGGAAATTATTCCAACTTTACCGCTTTCTTTGCACACCGCATCAACATTGGCAAAATGCTCCGGAATCTTAGCATGAGTATCAAAGCTGTCAATTACATTAAAGTATTTAGCAAGCTCCGGCGTTTGCTTCGGTAAATCATTTGCACTACCTCCGCAAATTATCATAACGTCTATTTTATCCTGCATATTTTTTGCATCATCAAACGAAAAGGCAGGTATACCTGTAACCGTCTTAAGAGCAGACGGATCTCTTCTGGTAAAAACACCCACAAGCTCCATATCATTGCTGTTAGTAACCGCAGCCTCAACGCCACGTCCCAAATTACCGTATCCTGCAATACCTATTCTTATCATAAAAGGAAACCCCTTTCCAATTCTATTTACAACGAAACTAATTGTACCACAATATTTTATGCAATGTCTATAATTTTTAGGTTGTTTACATTATCAACCAAATAGGATAAAATTACCGGGTAAGTTATTTGTGGAGGGAAAACACGTGGCGTTCGTCAAAAAATACTCTTCTAACCAATGCGGAGAATTTAACAAAAAAGAAATTTCACGCTACGCCGGCAATTTACAAGACGAAGCACTTTTAAACGAGTGCCTTACCGAAGTATCAGACAAGCTCACATGCAATGTCTGCTACAGAAAGTTCCCTATAAGTAAGCAAGGCACAGCGCTCAACTTAGGTTTTGCACAAACAACCTCATCAGATTTAGCAAAATACTTAGACGGCTGTGACGGAATATTTCTCTTCGCCGCAACACTCGGCATAGAAATTGACAGATTGATTATGAAATACGGTAAACTCTCACCTGTAAAAGCGTTAATTTTCCAAGCCATAGGTGCAGAGCGTATAGAAAAGTTGTGCGACCAATTTTGTGAAGATATGGCAAAAGAGGAAACATTAAAGCCACGGTTCAGCCCCGGCTACGGAGATTTACCGCTTAGTTTACAAAACGATATATTTGCCGCGCTTGATTGCGGTAAAAACATAGGGCTTACGCTCAATGACAGTATGTTGATGTCACCCACAAAGTCCGTTACGGCAATTGTGGGAATTATTTCCAAATAAAGAAAGAGTGATTTTTAATGGGCAATGCAAAAATTCTTGACTACATGAAAGAAAATATTTTGTTTCTCGATGGCGGAATGGGAACTCTCTTACAAGAGCAAGGCTTAAAACCGGGCGAATTACCTGAAAGGTGGAATATTTCCCATCCTGATATAATACAATCAATCCACAAAAGCTATTATGATGCCGGCAGTAATGTTGTCAGCACAAATACTTTTGGCGCAAATTCATTAAAATTCAATGATAACGAATTAGAAGAAATTATTCGCACTGCCATAAATAATGTTCAAAAAGCAAAAGAAACCTCAACAGGCACACAAGAAAAATTTATCGCACTTGACATAGGTCCTACAGGCAAACTTTTAAAACCTTTCGGAGATTTGGATTTTGAGGATGCAGTAGCAATTTTTGCCAAAACTGTAAAGCTCGGTGTTAAATACGGAGCTGATGTTATATTAATAGAAACAATGAACGACAGCTACGAGACAAAAGCTGCTCTTTTAGCTGCAAAAGAAAATTCAAAACTGCCCGTTTTTGTTTCAAACGCATACAGCGAAGACGGCAAACTTATGACAGGCGCTTCTCCGGCAGCAATGGTAGCACTTTTAGAAGGTATGCATGCCGATGCCATAGGCACAAACTGTTCATTAGGGCCAAAGGCTTTACTTCCAATTATAGAAGAATATGTAAAATATGCCTCTGTACCTGTACTTTTAAAGCCAAACGCAGGTCTGCCCAAGAGTGTAAACGGTAAAACAGTTTTCGACATTTTACCTGATGAATTCGCAGAAGATGTTACGGAGGCCATCAAAAAAGGAGTGCGCATTGCAGGCGGTTGTTGCGGCACAACACCGGACTATATAAAAGCC
Organism: Clostridia bacterium; assembly: GCA_017522515.1. Next base: position 76,807 of record JAFWZH010000103.1, on the reverse strand, counting down.
TTAACAAGCAGAGCAAAAAATATTCCTCCTGTGGCAAATTTCCCCAAAAATGTAAGTTGTGTTTCATCTCATACACATATCGTAGAATTTAATACGCAGCCCATTTTAATAGGCGAACGCATCAACCCAACAGGCAAAAAGCGCTTTAAACAAGCTCTTATAGAAAATGATATAGACTATATATTAAAGGAAGGCATAAACCAACAAGAAAGAGGCGTACACATTCTGGACGTGAATGTAGGCCTGCCTGATATTGATGAAGCAGCCATGCTTAAGCGTACAATTTCCGAACTGCAAGCAATAAGCGACCTGCCTCTTCAAATCGACACCTCAAATTCTGATGCGATGGAGGCGGCACTAAGACTGTACAACGGCAAAGCGATGATAAATTCCGTAAGCGGCAAAGAAGAAAGCATGCGCCAAATTTTCCCGTTAGCGGCAAAATACGGCGGATTTATTGTTGCTCTGACACTTGACGAGGACGGAATACCTTCTACAGCCGAGGGGCGAGTTGAGATTGCCAAGAAAATTTTGCGTGTTGCCGCAGAGTATGGCATTAATAAAAAAGATATAATTTTTGATCCTCTGTGTATGACCATAAGTACAGATGACAATGCCGCACTTGAAACTTTAAAAGCTTTGAGAATTTTGCGGTATGAATTGGGCTGTCATACATCTTTGGGCGTGTCTAATGTTTCATTCGGTTTGCCGGAAAGAAACGCAATCAACAGTGTTTTCTTTGGAGCTGCTTTGGAAAATGGTCTGTCTGCCGCAATTATGAATCCATACTCTTACGATATGATGAAAACTTATTTTTCTTATCGCGCTTTGCACGGTATGGATCCTAACTGCTCTGACTACATTGATTTTTGCAGTAAATATACTATCGAAACAACTCCAAAAGAAACGAGTGCTAAAGTATCAGCACAAAGTGGTGAGTCTGCTCTGCAGCAAGCTATAATTAAAGGCATTAAAGACGAAGCCGGTACAATCACGGAAAGTCTTTTAGAAAGTGTGCCACCGCTTGAAATTGTGCAAAAAGACATAATTCCCGCGCTTGACAAAGTAGGCAAGGGTTTTGAAGAGAAAAAAGTATATTTGCCTCAGCTCTTAATGAGTGCGGAGGCTGCCAAAAGTGCTTTTGAGAAGATAAAAATTCATCTGACAAAAAGTGAAAATTCTGACAATACAGCAAAAAAATGTGCTGTTGTTATTGCCACCGTTCACGGCGATATACATGATATAGGCAAGAATATAGTTAAATTGTTATTGGAAAATTACGGTTTTAACGTAACGGATTTGGGCAAAGACGTTCCGCCGGAAACGATAGCTACGGAAGTTGTTAAGCTGCACGCTCCCATAGTAGGCTTGAGTGCACTCATGACAACAACAGTCCCGTCCATGGAGGCTACCATAAAGCTTTTAAGGAAAGATGCTCCTTGGTGCAAAATCATTGTAGGAGGCGCTGTTCTAAATAAAGAATACGCCGATAAAATCGGCGCAGATAAATATGCAAAAGATGCTATGGAGGCTGTTCGTTACGCTGAGGAAATCAATCTTCAATACCAAGCCGATCTTTAATAAAAGGTAAAACCTCTTCTAATTTAATATTTAAAACAAATGCAAATTCCTCATAAAGGATTTTCTCTGCTTCTTTAAAAAAACGCTCGTCAACTACGTGCATTTTTTTGCCGTGCTCATTAAGATATTTTCTGTGAACATAAAGAGCTTTAATCATGCTGATAAGGCCGTGCCTATCACCGCAAGAGAGAATTTCTTTATATTTTTCCTTGCGAATATGCTCGTTTTCTATCCATGGTTGATCTTCTTTCTCGATGCTGTGAATTAATGTCAGAATTTCTTCTTTAGACAAAACTCGTCGCATTTTCCCCGTCAATGTTTCATTTGCTATAGGAATATATACAAGTGCAGTATCGCTGTAAATTGGCTTTAACACATAATACTCAATACTTTTGCCGCCAATTTCTTTTGTTGTAATGTCCGTTATCTTACATACACCTTGTGAAGTATACATAACGATATCGTCTTTACTGTACATTTCATCACCTTTTTCTGCAGAATTCTTTCTGTTTCTTTTATTGTATTTTACTATTTTCTGCAGAAAAATGCAATTGTCCGCAGTGAATTTTTGTGCATATTGCACAAACTAAAGCACATATATTATTGTTTTTTTGCACATTAAACAAAAACCCTGCCCTTGCCGGGCAGGGAATATTATGTATAGATTATTATATAATTCTTGCAGATCTATCCCTACAACCTGAAGTATATACGGAGCAAGCACTCAATACAATGGCTCTGTCTACTTCATTCTTAGACATTGTCTGCATAAACGGCCTGTGCCATCTTTTTGCTTTTCCCGTGTAAATTTTCATCGATTTTCACCTCCGTATTTTTCAAACAAATGAACAACATTCATAAAATGCTCCTTGTTGGCAATATACTTTTGATTATCCTCATTTTTGTAAATGTATCTTTCTTCTACCAATTTTGACAAAATTTTATATGCATTACTCATTGAGATACCAAAATCTGAAGCAATTTCTGCCAAGCTTGTTGGTTTTGCAAATATGCTTTTCATAATTTTGTAAAGTCGTTCATTGCCGAGTAACTTTAACTTTTCCCCGACTCTTTCGGAGTCCGCCATCGAGTCGTCCGTTGTTCTTTTGCAGTTACCAACACAAATTGTAATTCCGGAATAACTGGCAAAGAACTCAATGTTTGTTTTACAAAAAGGAGAAAACTCAATACAAATGCTCTTTTCCATTCTGCCACGCATTAACAATCGGCGAAATACAAAGTAGTCTGTAACTCCGAGGAGTTCACCATTTTTGCGTATCTCCTTTTCAATTTCTGAAAGTTCTTTTTCAATGGCTTTTATTGCATAATTATATGCTTCCTCGTATTTTCTGTAAAAATTCTGTATAAATTGCTTTAACAAAACTTTTAAAGAAGGGTTGCCCTTATTGCTAAGAGCTGTCATATCGTACATTCTTAAAAGATCTTGTTTTACAGAATACTCATAAGACGCTCCATCCAAATAAAGCACAAAAATCTTACGGTCTGCCATAATTCCTTTGACAAAATCTTTGTTTACTTTATTCTTTGTATGTAGAAACATAAGCAACATAGAAAAAAGCCTTTCGTCGTCATAAGAATCAATCAATTCCAATAATAATTCAAAAGGGAACTCTTCTCTCCACATTTCAGGATACATTACAATCCCTGTCAGAGGAAACACATTGTTTGATTTTGTAAAGAAGAGCCTTAGGAATCCAATTTTCTCGTCTGCATAGGCAAGAAGTCTGTCTGTTGCATTTCTCATGTACACTCTTGCTTCTGCCTTGCCTTTTACATCCTCAAAAAGGCGTTCCCTTTTTTGAAACGCTATATTCAAGAACATCATCGCATCACGAACCTCCGGTTTTGCCGGCTTAACGTAAATGGAATAGTAAAAGTCATCAAATTTTCTGCTGGCTATGTACTTTTCGTCTTCGAACTTTGGATTAATGCAAGAAGCTGCTTCGCTAATACATCTTCTTTTTTTGTTAATGTGCATATACTCCTCAGGCTCTTTCTTCACTCTTTCGCTACTTGTCTTTCTTGTTCTCATTTTTCTTGTCCTCTTTCTTTAATAATTTTAAATACAAATTTTCTATGCTGTCGCCGTGATATGTCAAAAGAAAGCTGCGCATATTTCAATATAATCTGAGCAACCTGCGGCGGTAACCAGGTCTGCAATTTCATCCTTTGTAATTGTCTCCATCAATGGATTTCTCCATTTTTTCATCGTCTTAATCTCACCCCCTTAAAATATGCAAAAGCCATCATCGTGTATAATTCTTTGTATAGCTAATATTCCTTTAATATAACAAAGAGATCTTTGGGATTTTTTTACCCAGTCACACTCCAATCTCACAAGAGAAAGAACTATAACATGCTTTCTTTTCTTCTCGTCATGAATATGCTCTTTTATTTCCCATAACATTAAACTATACTCACTGTTGTTTTTTAAATGCTTAACTAATGCATCATTTGTATTTTTGCAAACATGAGTATATTGAGTATACAAATCAAATACAGCCTCATACACGTTTTTTAAATAATTAAGAAACTTTTTAAGAAAAGCTTCATGATTATATACTATAGTATAAACGCTCATTTTGACCTTTTCCGGTAAGTCCGTTTTATTAAGCGCATCAATTATTTTGCCTCCATTCCCCTTTGCCATCTGAGAGACATCCTCCGGCGAGATTGCTTTTTCTTCATTAGATAAACAAGCCGCTGCAATATAGTAAACAATTGCTTCACTACCCGTTTCTTTCAACCATTTCTCCAAACAATTATATGAGACAAAGTCAAATGCCTTTGCCATTAAATAAGAATAAATGACCGTTCCTCTTTCACCACTATACTTCCTTTTTGGCACATAAAAGGCAGCCGCAAACCATTCACCTCGATTTCTCGCAACTTTGTATATCTTATCGTACTTCTCTACAGTTTCTTTTTTAAGCAGGGAATAATCTATTTGTAACGCACTTTTCGTATGTATTCTGTTAGCTCTATCCATTACTCCCAGTACATCAAATAAAATACTTTTCTTTACACTGGCGATACTCCACGTTGACGAACTCACGATTTTGCCTATACCTTCCTTCTGCTTCAAAGTACCGGCCTTGGAAAATTTTCCCTTGGCTGTAAAAATATGGTATCACACAAAAATCCGCGTTGCAATAGCCCACAAGATTTTATCGCAAGTAAATCTTTTCATTTCTGAAATATTCGTACATAGAGATTTGATGTTTTTTATAGTGAATTTTATCCATTTTTTTAAAAAAAGTGCTTTTAGAACGCGTTACACTTCTCACTATCTTCTCGCCTTCGGAGATAGTGTTAATAATTTTAACAGAATTTTCGTCCGCATCGTTTTGATTTTTATCGAAATAATATAAATAAGTTGAAATATGTATGAGCTATTTTGACATCTATTTGTCAAGCTCTTTTTCTGTTTTTATCATCATAATCGTTGCCAGACGTCTAAAGTCACAATCCTCATCAGACGTAAGCAATCCTTCGTTCCTCATAAAAGAAAAAGCAGGACATCCTTTGCCGCAATTATTATTTAATAAACACCTTTTGCAGCCATATTCTTTTTCTAAACGAGTAGACAAGTACAAGCTAAGCTTGTCAATATTTGTTTTAAGTAACTCCCAATTAAGATTGTAAATATTTCCAATGCAAAATTTATTGTCATATAAATTCTGACACGGTTGAACTGAGCCGTCCGATTTTATACAAAAGTCCTTTATACCATCTGTATCAGTCAGGTCACAATGAACGGTCGGGGCAGGAAGTGCTACTTCCTTTATATTATACTCTTTGTACTTTTTCTGCACAATTGCAAGTATCTTTGCTTTTTCTAAAGGCGAGAGTGCCATTTCCGTCCAATTTTTCACTGCATTTCCTTGCGGATTTGCAAATCCGTAACAAGGCAAACCCTTCAGCTGCTCATATACAAAGTAAAAATACTCCTCAACATAAGGTGCATTCGTTTTATTGATTATCATCTTATAAACGGGCTTATGAAAAAATTTACGTTTAAGTACATTATCAATAACTTTTGTAAATGTGCCGGCTCCGCGCATGCTGGCACAAATTTCCTCATTTGGTCCGTCAAGACTAATTTGCACCATAAATTGTGAATGATTTTCCAGCAAGTCATAAAACTTACTGTTGTACAGAGTACCATTTGTAATAAAGCTAAACACCACTTGCGGGTGGCGCTGTGATAATTCCGTCAAACGGTCAAGGAGCTCGTTAAATTTGCTGTGAAGAAGTGGCTCTCCACCGGAAATTGTTATAATTTTTGTGTTGTAAATAACAATAAGATCCTCGATATACTTAATAAGTATATCTATATCTAATTCTACCGTAATTTTATTTTTGCCGGAACTGTTATAACAATCCCGGCAGTCTAAATTACATCTGTTTGTTATTTCTATATAAGAACCCTTAAATGTCATATCCTTCTACGTATTTACGAAGCAATCTTGATGCATTAATAAATTGTTTCTTGTTCAACTTGTAATATGTGCGTTTGCCTACATTTCTTTTGATAACAAAGCCGCAACTGTTGAGTATGTCCATGTGGTGTGTAAGTGATGACATAGGAACATCTATCATTTTGCTTAATTCTCCGTTATAACATTCTTTTTCACGAAGAATCTCAATGATTTGTGCACGTGTACCGTCTGTAAATGCTTTGAAAATCTCATTCAGCTTTGCTTCTTCAACTGTACCGCCTGTAAGAGCTTTATAGTAATCTAAATAACCGATACCTATTGAATAATAAAGGCCTCTTGAAGCATCTATTTTTAATATTTGACCGGGTGCAAAAAGAGATCCTACAACTTTAACCTCTTGTGTGGGAGGTGCGATTCTCTGTGATAAAATATCTATCTTGGAGTTAATTTCTTTTTCATCTATCTCAAAATCAACAACAGCCGCATCAACTGAATCATCAGTAATACCTTCTGATATTTTTTTATTCAACTCTTCTATCTGTTGTGCGAAATTAGAATACTCAATAGTGAATTCTCTGTACATTCTCTTAATATAATTCTTCAAAAGCTCTACTGTCTCCTCAGGATGCTGAATAAAAGACATTATTTCCCAACGTATTTCTGTGGAAGCATTAAGTCCGTTCATGTAGCTCATAAATAAATCTCTGGAGTTTACTATCGCTTCATAGAATTTGTCCTGGAAATTATTGAACGGATCATTAAATCTCATTGCCTGATATATAACCTTCGAATAATCCCATTGATCAATCTCTGCAATAATATCCTCACAAGAAGAATATTCGTCAACTTTTGTTTTAAACATCCATTCAAAGAAGTTTGAATTTCTCTCTTCTTTGTACGCAAAAAACATTTTTAATCCTGAACTGATTCTTGTATTGAGCGTATACAAGCGATAATACGCATCAGAAATCTTAGCGTCAGGAATTATTTCTTGGCGAGCACAAAGATCCTTATAATTTGCCGTGGTTTGAACTGCATTCAACAATGCAAAAAAATCAAACATAGTGCTCTTGCTTTCTTCTAAAATATACATACTATCAGACATAAAACTTTCCTCCCTTATCTGTAAACATTCCACTTTTATTCACAGAATATAGAATTATGTACTTATATTAATATATGTTCGACATTTAGTCAAATGAAATTTTCAAAATATCTTCGTTATTTTCATTTACAAAATTTTCCGTTTGTAATTTAGTGTCCTTTAAATCAAGCACAACAGTAGAAAAAACCATAAAATTTGCGCCATTTTTAGGCAAAAAAGTAGATTTTTTAAAATAAAACTTCGCTTTTGCAGCTGTCATTTCGAATTGCTTTCCAAAACGCTGTTTTTTGCCTAAGTGTAGGTAAAAATTCGACTTTTTCCCAGTTTTCCGAACATAATTCATTACATGCTCTGTAAATTCGTCCGAGGCAAGATTCATATTCTGCATTATTTTGCCTTTGCGCAGATATCCCTCAGACTTATTAATATATAGAAATCTTACGTCATAAGCATAATCTCCCGGTTTTTTACACTTTTCTTCTAATAATCGCTTAAAAACTACTATGAATTCATCTGTTCTTTTCTCCGTATTTATTTCTAAATCTGCAATTACACCTATAGCGCTTTTTTTAATTCTTTGTGTCACGCCATCTTTTACATATTCGTATACTTCTTTTGGCTTCATTTCCAAAAAGTCGCCCTTCTCTATACGCTTTTGTACTCTGCGCCAATGAGAAGAAAAGTTATAACAATCCCTTAAATAGCAAAGCGCCCTGCCATTCATTTTCATTTTAAAGGGACTGCGCAAACAATCCTGAATTCCGACAGGCAAATAATACATGCTCTCCTCTAATTGTTCATTTGCTTTAAATCTATCGCGAAGCAAACGCAAAAATTCCGTAAAGTCAGCATTGTCAAATACTTTGCATGTAAAATCCAAAGCAAAGAACATCTGGAAATTCACATTATACTTCATCGCTGTTTCGATTATTTCTTCCGGAGAAAGGTTACTGTATTTTTTACCCATAAATGCTATATCAAGGTAATTTCTGAATTTTAACTGCAAGAAGATATTCGGATCCATTTCATATGTCATATTTGCCGTACCGTAATCATCAACAGCAGTAATAAACAGTTGGCATATAAACATTTCTATATCTCTCAGCACAAAAAAACGCTGTCCGTCTATCTCAATCTGCTTGCGATTAGCCAATACCTCTGCAGTATATTTTTCTTGAGTAAAAATAGCGGTGTGAAGTTCTACTGTATTACAGTCCGTTTCGTGAATGTATGGTTCTAAATGTGTATGATAATGCTCTTCCGGTGTTTCTGTTCTATAAAATCCTCTTTCATCATGGTAACTGTATCCCAGCTCACCCAATATGTTGTGCGCCCTTTGTACTTCCTCAGGCAAAATCAAAAAATCCACATCATCGCATTCTCTTATATTAGGATCACCAAAAATAAAATGCGAAGCAGCAATCCCCTTAAAGATAATATACGAAATGCCGGCATTATCAAAAGCATCAGCAATCTCGCCCGCTTTTTTAAGACGCCTTCTTGCAGCCATAAGATTTCTCGCCTTCGAAAGCTTTATATGCTTACCAAATCTGCCACTACCTTCCATTACATAAGGCTCTAAAACATTCATAACTCTATGAAAAGCGAGAGAAGCATAAAAATCCCTCGTAAATTCAAATCCGGGAGTCGGCGGAGACGGTTCGTCACCTCGTATCAGCTCAGAAGCTCTTTTTATCATTTCTTTTTGAGAAGCAAACACATGTTCCTTTAAATAATCCGGCGCCCTGTCATAAATTTCCATATGAGGCGCGCTGCTGAAAGCAATTGTAGGATCGCCTGTTTTCTTGTATAAACTATGTACTTCCCTTGAAAGCCGCACAATTTCCGTATCATTTTCACTTGGAGTATTAACTGTTATCCTTTTGCCGTTTTTGTTCGTTATTTCTATAACCTTACCCAAACAAAAATCACTCTCAATATTCTCTGCCGCAATAGCATTATCTCCCTTTGTGATATAAAACAGTTTGCCTTCTTTTCTTCTGATATAAATAATTCTATGTACAACAAGACTTGCACTGCCCGGTTTTTCCGCAACACAAACAACAATGTCTCCAACTTGATATTTATCTTGCTCTTTTATACGTATGTTATCTCCTGCCACAAGAAGAGGAATCATACTAAAGCCACCCACAAGCAAAACATTATCGCTTTGCATCATCTTCATTTTTGTAAGTGTCCTAAGTATCTTTCTGCTGTCCATAAATCCGAGTACCTCATTTCATACGTTTTTTGAGACAATTCAGTCAAAATCTTATATTTTTCTATCACATTTCCATCAGAATTTTTCCCCGAGAGCTGTCCCTTCAGCAACTTTAAAAAGGCCTCGCGAGGTTCTGTTTTAATAAAGTATGGCTCATCACTGCCGTAACCTGCTAAAAATACTATTTTTTCTATTTGATATTCGGGATATTTTAATTCATCCTCAGGAACTATTAAATATGTGTTCGCCTTACCGTCGAAAACGTGGTGAGTTTTCCCCACTACACCACCCAATAAATCATAACCGCCCTGCCTCAAAGACAGATTTTTTCTCACAGGCTCTACACACATACTCTTTCGAGAAATAAAAATCTCATCATCGGTTATATATTCGTACCCTGCCTTTTTCCACAAAAAGGCAGTAAGCGTTGACTTACCGCAAGTAGTTGAAGCTAACAACAAATATGCCTTGCCTTCTTTAGCCACAGCCGCCCCATGCAAAGCAATAACACTGTCATCGGGAATCAGCGAAGTATATAACAAATTTTCCATTAATTGAATCGGTTTGAAGTTCTGCTCCGAAGAAAAATCTGTCACCTGTGCCGCATTTGTCATTGGCTCATACGAATAGGCCTTTCTTTCTTGGCTGTCATAATAAAAAACTACTGTCTTTTTGCCTACTCTTTCTTCTATCTCCTTGCACAGCTCTGTCAAACGCGTCTGCGTCAGCGTCTCCTGTTCTCCCTCATACGGAATCTCACTGCAGCCATAACGTGTGCGAAAAATTTCCAAAAAGGTCACATCATCCGTTAATACAGCCATGCCATACTTACATTTTTTTCGCGGATAAAAAAGAATCTTCATATATTATTCTTCGACTTGTAAAATAATATTATCTTGTATTGCCTTTGCAATAAATTCTCTGACATCTCTATCTATGACTGCAACATCTTCTTCATACATAGTTGCAAGTCCGGCAACAGCATCCTCTATAGTCGAAGGATTTATAAACATCTTAACAACATCTTGTGCCACATCATCAAGCACATGAGTATTTTCACTTTGCGGATTGTAAAAAACCGTTCCTTCTCCCTCTCCCAATTGCATTTCCTGCAATTCACTATTTAAAATATACTTTCCTGTGAAATTCATTTTGCTGTTCTCCTTTTATGTAAAAATAAAAAGCCCCCGAAGTGCCGCCCCGATATTTTGACACCTAGCTAAGCTAGGTGGGTGTCCTGTGTGTTGTGTCAATCATCCGCTGCCGAGAAATTCGGAATAATCTTGCGGCCCGATTTCTAAAACATCTAACTTGGATTCCCTTTTATGTGATGTAGGTTCAAAATATAGGTTCTTGTCGTACACCCCAGGAAGCTTATTTGCCTATCTCGATTAGATTATATATTTACACAATATAAAATTCAAGTGTATTTTTTTGTAAAATATTTATCGCTTTCTCGCGATATTCCGAAGAAAAAGAAACTCCATACGAGCAAGTTTTCTCTTTTACCAGATTATGCGGTGTGTGGACCAGAGAGCCTTCTATTCCGGCACGCTTTAACAGTCCCCATGCTGCAATAGCCTGATTGTGAGTTTTAAACACACAAAGAGCTTTTTCCATTATAAAGTCACCTCCGAATTATTCCGTTACGCTGTATAATATTCGAAGATCTTCTCCTGTTGTGATTTTTAAATTATTTTTTTCTCCGTTTACGATATATACATCATGGCCGCTTGACAACAACAGAGATGCATCGTCTGTGGCGTCCTCTCCGCCGTTTTCTATCCAAACCTCATGTGCTTTTAAAATTAAATCAAGCCTAAAAGATTGGGGCGTTTGAACATTGTACATTTTCTTTCTTTCAGGTATTCCTGTGATTCTTATTCCGTCCTCGGACACTGCAATGGTATCTTGACTTGGGATTACTGTTTCGCATGCGCCAAACTTAGCGGCTGCAGAGATGTTTTCCGTAATAATCCTTTCGGAAACATTGGGGCGGGCACCGTCATGTATCAAAACTACGGGATTTTCATTGAATTCTTGTGCCAAACGAGAAACACCTATATAGGAAGACTCTCTTCTGCTGGCTCCTCCCGGCTCAATCCAAGCTACCTTAGGAATGCAGTATTTCGTCACAAGCTCTCTCATGTACTCAATGCTGTCTGTAGGACAAATCACACACACTTTATCTATTTGCGGATGATTGGCAAAAGCTTCCAAAGTATGCACAATAATGGGTTTGTTTTTGTATTCAATGTATTGCTTGGGCACAGAACTCCCCATGCGAGTTCCCTTGCCACCTGCAAGTATCAGAGCTATATTCATGAAATCAAAAACAAATTCACATAAAAAGTAGTGGCCTCCATACATATCTGCCTCTCCAACTTTGTTAAAGCCTATTTTTTGATAGTTTTTGTACGCCGGAATATTGCTTGATGCCACCGATAAGTGAACGGCGGAAAAGTTTCTTGACTTTACCTTCATAATAATCTCCGTCACAAGCTTTTGAGAAAAGCCTTTGCCTTGATAATCCGGATTAATTACAACTCTGGCAATTTCTGCTGCATTTTCCTGTATTTCCCAGCATTGCATACCATTCAATTCATTTTCCGGTACAATGGAAGCTGCCCCGATTAAAATCCCTTCTTCTTCTAAAACAAAAAGATTGGATGTTTCTGTATCACGATTTATTTCCTCCATGCCGGGATACGATTCATCCCATACACAGTAGCCTTTTCCTTTTACAGCTTCATATAAATTATAAATTTTATGCACATCTTGTGTCGTTGCTAAGCGGAAAGTCATTTTTCTCCTCCATGTTATTTTTGTTAGTATATGTCACCCCGTTTTAATTTGTCAACCAGGCATCAAAAAAACTTCATTTAAATTACTGACACTCTCCTGTGCGTACAGCTTCGAAGTCTTCTTCAATTTCCTTTGAAGGTGCTTTTGTTAAAAGTGAAACAACAACAATGCATATTGAAGAGAATATAAATGCAGGCAACAATTCATAGATTGCGAACGCGCCACCTAATCTGTTAAGTACGAGCTTCCAGAAAAATACCATTGCAGCACCACTTACCATACCTGCAATAATAGGAGGCAAGAAGCTTTCTGTCATTGTAATGAAAATATTTTCTGCAGCTGATTTAGTCAAGTGCATATCGGGGAACAATTGGCGTCCGACTATACCGATAAATACTGCAACAGCCAAAGAAATTAATACCCACACCATAGCAATTCGGTGTGAACGCTTGAGTTCGCTTTCTTTGCGGATAGCCATGAAACGCAATAAAACTTGTGGCATACCAAAATAGCCTAAGCCCCATGCCATCATAGAACAGATGCTCAAAATTCCGTATTCAGAGTCCTCTCCAAACAGCGGCTTGCCCGCCTCGGAAATCATCTGTTGTCCATTAGCATCTACAACAGGTGTAGCCAGACCAAAGAATTCAAGGAATCCCGGAATTTCACGAGCATTATCAACTACTTCCCCAAAACCTCCGGCTTTTATCGTTCCCAAAATAACAATAATTGAAAGCGCAATAATCATCACGATTGCCTGCATAAAATCAGAAGCGCTTTCCGCTAAGAAGCCACCTAATATAGTGTAAAGTAACACAAATACTGCTCCAACAACCAACATCAACTGATATGGTGTGCCAAACAGTGTTGAAAAAGATGCAGCAAGATAAAACAAAAACGGCAGAGCCACCTTTCGAATCCATCCCTTTGTTATCTTGCAAAACGCAAAAAAAAGCACCGCATTCACGGTGCTTATTTTTTTCTTTGAAGACTGACCCTAATTTTAATACAAATGCGCCCCCTTTTGAGGTTAGGGGGTGCAAAATCATTTTAGGGGGTGCATTTTAGGGTCAGGGGGTGCAAGCGTGCAGAAATCTATTTCAAATCACTTGTTTCCTAATTTCTGAAGCCACTCTGCGGGCAAAACATATTCCTTACCATCAATAGAAATCGAATATGCCAAATCGTTATATGAGGTAATATCCATTCGCACTGCTAAATTAGGTTCTTCCTCGAAAAATCCGTAGACTACGCCATAAACATAACAGTTTTCCAGCATTCCATCTGGTTTCTTAATTAGATCATATAAGCCTGCCTCGCGAGGATCCTTTTGTGAACGGACATCGGATAAGAACTCTGCAATTTCAGATGCTACAACGATTCCATCATCACAAGTTGTGTGAGTTACATCGTTCTCCGTATTTCCTATACCGGAAACAAATTCAAATCGAATGCAATTATCTACAGCAAAGTCGAATGATGGCAACGAGGCCTTGCGGTAAATACTAAACCATTCATTATCGGGAGCGCGTCTGATCAGGATGTTGTCATTGTCAGCATCTTTGATAGCAAACATCCCTGTTTGATATGAAAGTCCCAAGTGCTGAGATGATTTTTCTTCTCCTTGTATGCTGCCGATAAAGTCCAAGTCACCCAAATAGTACAGTAATCCTTCGTTTGCCAAGAGGGTGTACTCAACCTCCGAATTACTAACAATGTTCCCATTCTCATTTTTTGTAAATGTATCTTCTTTTGAAGGTGTGTCGGTATGTGATTGACCTGACTGGCTTACAGGAGAACAACCGCATAATAATATAAGTATTACGACAATTAAACATAATACTTTTTTCATATCCTTACCTCCGTTCACTTATCCTTTAAATAATTATAGCATAGAAAAAGTTCATTTTCAATAATTTAACGATTGCCGCCTATAATTCAACGATTAACCCTATAAATCAACGATTACGGGTGCAAATTAACGATTGCCTGTATTTTAACGATTTGAAACGGAAGAAATGAAACAGTAAGGTGTTTTACCTTTCCCAAAGTTCTCAAAATTCTGATTTTAGGTATAAAATAACCGTCATTCCGTTGTATCAGAATGACGGTTATTCTTTGGCGGAGATAGAGAGATTTGAACTCTCGCGCCGGTTTCCCGACCTACACCCTTAGCAGGGGCGCCCCTTCGGCCAACTTGGGTATATCTCCACATCGCCGAGCTTTCGTAATTATACCATAAATTAAACTTACGTCAATACAAAATTTTATATGGCCTGCGTTTTTTATTCTTTTGAATCTGTTTTGTTTTCTTTAAATCCCTCAGTACTTTCTTTCTCGAACAATATTTTGATAGTCTGAAAGATAATCTCGATATCGAATAAAATTCTATAATTCTGAATATACATAAGATCCAGTTTTAATTTATCATATGCAGATGTATTATATTTTCCATACACCTGTGCAACACCCGTAAGTCCGGCTTTTACTTTTTCTCTGTACTTAAACTCCGGAATTTCCTTTTTATACTTTTCTACGTGTTCAACTCTCTCCGGTCTTGGGCCGACAATACTCATTTCACCTTTAATAATATTGAAAATCTGCGGTAGCTCGTCCACTCTTATTTTTCTTATTATTTTGCCCACTCTGGTTATTCTCGGATCGTTATCTATTGCCGGAATTACAGCTCCATTTTTCTCCGCATCAACAATCATGCTTCTAAATTTAAGAATAGAAAAAACTTTTCCATTCATTGTAACTCTGTCTTGTCTGAAAAAAACCGGTCCACCATCATCAATTTTTATTGCTATAGCAATTATTGCCATTAGAGGCGAAAAAACTATTATAGCTATAAGAGATAATAAAATATCAAATAACCTTTTCATAAATCTCTGCTCAGCGGTCAGTCCAACATTTCTCGACAGTACCAATGGCGTATCAAAAAGGTGTATGCTCTCGGAACTTCTCATAATAATATCAGATATCTTAGGTGTTGTGTATGTTCTGATAGCATTATCATAACAATATTTCAAAATTTTATTTCTTGTCTCTGAAGGAACATCACATATTATTACTCCTTCATATAAGTGACACTTGCTATATATTGTCTCTAATCCTTCTGAAACATTAATTTTTTCTTCTACATGAAAACAGTCTGCTCTGGAATTAAATTTTTCTAAAATACCTTGTGACCAGCGTTCTGCATATACCATTAATACTCTTCTCGGAGGATAAACCACTCTGTAAAGCAAAGAAACAACGGGACTCCAAATTGCTATAATAATGATTTCAGTAATTGTCATCAATAAAATTGGCACAACAGAGTAAAAATGCCTTGTCAACAATACAATTTGCAGATAAATAATTATATTCGCCCACACGGTTGTGAGAGATTGCAAATATACCATATTAAAAACACGCAGATAACCAATTTTCCAGCCGGCGAAAATAACAGTAAAAATGCAAAGCATTATTCCGTATACAGCAACAATCATCCAGTGTCCTAATTTCGCATATGTTATCTCCATGAGATTACTATAGTATGTTTTCCATACATAAAGAAACACTAACATTTCTATTGCAAACAATAAGGCTATAAGCCCTAGTCTAAATATTCTTTTATATTGCTCACTATTTTTCAAAAAATCAACTCCATAATTACTAAATGGCATTCATTATTATACCATACAATCAAGTTATTTCTCAATTATTCAATAATTCATATATATCTTTAATGCTGTTAAACACATATCGAGGCTTATTTTTATCCGGCGTTGCTTCTATATCTTTAACAGTTGCCTCTCCACTTAAAACACAAATCGAATTAACGCCGGCGTTAACAGCAGACATTATATCTGTATGAAGTCTGTCTCCGACAACTGCAACCTCCTCCGGCTTATATCCGTACTTGTCCATAATAACATTTATAATGCAAGGATTTGGCTTACCAACTATAAAAGAAGGCCGTTTACCTGTAGTACCATAAATACATTCGATAAAAGAACCTGCATCCGGAATAAATCTTCCTCCGCTTACGGGGCACACCATATCAGGATGTGTTGCCCAATACTCAACACCATCAACTATATAGTCACAAGCAATACGAAGCTTATCATAAGTTAACGTCATATCAAATGCAAGTATTACATAATCCGGTCTTTTTTCCGGTTCATTATAATACTCTTTAATGATCTGAAAACCTTTTTCTTTCAAATACTCTTCAAATACAGGCGTACCTAAAACAAAAAGCCTTGCTCCCTGTTTTTTTAAATTCAAATTATATTCCAGTGCATTAACCGAAGTAAAAAAGTCTTCTTCTTCGGAATAAATCCCAAGTTTAGAAAGCTTTTCTACATATTGCGATGTTGCTTTAGAAGAGTTGTTTGTTATATACATGGCTTTTTTCCCTTGTTTTTTTAATATCTCTAGAAATTCATGTGTGCCATCTATAACATTATCTCCTAAATAAATAGTGCCATCCATATCCAACAAGAAGCATTTTACTTTCTTCAAGTCTTCAACAGGGTATTTATTGTTTGAGATCATACAATCGCCTCCATTTGGGATTATAACATATCTACCCCTCTTTAACAAAACTATTTTGCAAATAACAATTTTCTTCCAATTTTCTTGGCTTTTTATTCTTTTTCGTGTATACTCTGTTTAGTGATTTTTTCACACAGCTAATGTAAACAAAACGGGAGTCTTATATATGACACAAAACAAAATTAATACAACGGAAACCCCTCTTTATACAAAAGGAGAGGAAATTTTTAATATGGTTTCACATATTGTAGGTGGAGCCCTTGCTATTGCTGCAGTAACACTTTGTGTAATTATGGCCGCCATACACCATAATGTTTGGGGTGTAGTGAGCGGTGCCATTTACGGCGGTTCAATGATAATTCTTTATACAATGTCCAGTATTTATCATGGTCTTCGTCATAACACAGCAAAAAAGGTCTTTCGCGTAATTGACCATTGCTCAATATTTTTTCTGATTGCCGGCACATATACACCTTTTATGTTGAGCGGTCTGCGCCCTTACCGTCCCGGTCTTGCTTGGACAATTTTCGGTGTAATTTGGGGCGCTGCTGCTTTAGGAATTACTTTAAATGCTGTTAATATGAAAAAATTTAAGGTTTTTTCAATGATTTGCTATCTTGCCATGGGTTGGTGCGTAGCAACTGTTACAGGTCCTATGATAAAATACTTTAACCCTATTTGTCTTATTTTCTTACTCATAGGTGGTATATCATATACCATTGGTGCAATTTTGTACGGATTAGGCAAAAAAAAGAAAATTCGATATATACATTCGATTTTTCATCTTTTTGTTTTAGCCGGTAGCATACTTCATTTTTTCAGTATACTTTTCTATTTAATGTAAAGAGAAAACTCATAGTTTTGAATAGTTTTCCCCTGTTTATTCCACAGTTTTTTGTGTAGTTATCCACAAAATCCAGCGAGTTATCCACAGGATTTCTGTGGATTATTTTTATTTTTTGGCTATAAATGATACTTTTTTAGGTTTTGCTTGTTTATTAACCCGTATATTTGTTTTCCACCACTTTCCACAGCTTTACACAGGGTTTTCCACAATTATCTGTGGAAAACTATTATATTTTCAATTCAAAACCCGATACAATTATATTTTTTTTTGTTTCTGCTACTATAAAAACTGTATTTTGTTCTAAATTATTAAAAAATTCCTCCGTTAAGTAATCTTCTTCGTTTTCCACAGATATGTTTATAAAAAATTTTTGCTCCTTTTCGTTACACAAAAAGGCCAAGAAACTATTTATGGTATTTAGTCTATTTCTTTCATTCATCTGTCCTGCATTAACTCTTTTAAGAATGTATTTATTTTTTTCTTTTTTAATAACCGAAATACAATTGTTATAATAAAATATACCTCCTAATATTTTTCCGGTATTATTCATACTTTTAATACTTTCCAAATATGCTTCTTCATCAATAATTATTTGCCCATTGTCATCTTTTATATAGTTAAGAATATCTCTCCCCGCAGAATTTATGTTTTGTTTAATGATTCTGCTTTTTTGCTTTTCTGCCAAAGCTTCTGCAGATGTAGCAAATAAAGAAGAAAACATAAATATTGATACAAAAAAACACAGTACTTGTTCCAAGCATTACCCTCCTTTTTTAAAATGTAAAATATCAATTAATTACAGCAACTTTAACAGCTGCAATGCTCTTGTCTATTCCTGTTACTTTTTCAAATATGGTAGGATTTTGTCCTACTGCAGAAATAACCATTCTATCTCCTTTTGATAAATACTTTTCAACAATTTGTTCCTCTCCAAAGTAATAACATAAAGTCCCATCCTCATTTAATTTCTCCAAAGTAATATTTAATTCATATATTCCATAACAAGAAAGATTTCCCTTAATATATTCTAAAACTTCACTAGACAAAAAACCCCTCGTACTTATTGTTTCTGCTGCATCAAAGCAAATGTCATTAATTCTCTCTTCTGTTGCCATATGCATAAATAAAGAAATACTAATCAAAAGTATATAAAAAAAAGTAATTATTGATAAAACGTATGCCATAAATTTCCCTGTCATATCTTTTCATTCTCCTTCTATACTTTGATATATTCAGATGTCGGCGCCACAAACCGACATCTGAAAAATCAGGCAAAAATTATCCGGCTTGGGCAAAAGATTGGTTTTTTAAAACAAAAACTATTTCTGTTATTTTGCCGTATTCGTCATATGTTTTACTCATTTTAAACAAAGTATTATCATTATACTCAGAAAGATCCTCACTGCTTGTGATTGTTTCCCCATCGACAGTGATCTCATATCCCGCGGCAGAACTCTTATTTAAATAGTTTCTGACTGTACTAAGTGGAACAACTGAACTGTCTTTAAGCATTGTATCTAACCTACTTTCTTCTTCGGTTACTACATCTGCAGTATCTCTAAATCCCCCCATTTGGCCCACAATAGCATAACTTATGAGTCCCATTGTCAAAACAATAATAACTATAGTTGCAATTACCTTTTCCATAAAACCTCTCCAATCTTAAGTTTTTATTATAACCTGCAGCAATTACGCTATATTCTTATAAACTCTCTTCCTCACAAAAAACAAAATGGATTGTTAAAACTTCACCAACAAATTCACTTTGTTCTATTTTAAACAACATGTTATTGTTTACAACATTAAAACACTCTGATTTACTGTTGTTACGAATAACATACATACCTTCAGGAAACTCTATAGATAATTCTATTTTATATTTTTGGGCTGCATACAAAACAAATTCCAATAAATACCCTCCTGAAACGACATCTCCATTTTCCGGAATCCTCCCAAAAGTCACCTCCTTAATATTTTCATTTATATCATTTTTTTCACCGGCAGTACTGACTATGGCAGCACTGCTCCTGTAAATGGGTATTATTGAAATAAGCAGCGTTAAAATTACTGCTCCGATTATAACTTCTGTAATTACTTTATCCATATTCACGACCTCTCTTATTGTTTTTAAAATTGACTAAAATTCATAGAATTTAGCCAGGGTTTTAACATATACATTAAAAGTATCGTCATTGCGACAAACAACCCTGTTACACCGACAATATGAATTAAATTAATCCTTTTTTTAATAAATCTTGCGTATGCTCTTTTTTCCTGTAAAAAATCTCCCTCTATGCTTCTTATTGCCAAATCAAAATCATATAAAAAACCAATAAATAACTTTTCATAAAATAATTTTGAATCAATATCTCTTGTAGATATTAATAGTTCACTAAAAAAATCTTCTTTATCAATATTACTCTTGCGTAAAATATCCATTATATTTTCTAAGTCCTGTTTATAGCACTCGGCCCTTTCATACATAGCATTTACCACCTGCATATAATCTACAGGCTTTATGCTCCCACACATAACAAAAATTTTCTTTAAAAATCTTAATTCTTTTCTTTTTTTTGAATTTTCTCCTGATTTTTTTATAATCCTAAACAAAGTCGGAATGTAGAAAGCAAAACAAGAAAAGACAATAACCGCGCTTATTTTCATTAAAAGCTCTTGTTGTGTTATTTCTCCGATTATAAGATCTGTTAAAATTACTGCGACTCCCGTAAGAAAAGCTCCTATTAAAAAGAAAACTCTAAGACTCATGGTAACAATTCACCCCTTTTTCTTTAGATAAAACATAATACCTATTAAGAGAATTAAAAAACCCACATAAGCCATAGCAAAAAGCATTCCTTCTCGTGAACTGTAATATTCCATTTCTGATGTACCAAGTATTGATCCGTTGTATATTTTTACTATTGGCAATGCGGCTGTAAACAAAACTGACATAACAATATAACTCATAGATGCCCCTCTTAAATCCTGCTGATTTTCCAAATCTTCGAGAACGTCTTTAATCATAGCATCGAATTGCGTTTTTACAGTTTCGGTTCCTCCGTTATAATGAGCAAGACGTATCAAATCAAGCAAAACTGACATATGCTCATTGGAATATTTTTTATCAATTTCCCAAAAGACTTCTTTTGTTCTTTCTGTTTCATTTTGTTTCATTGCATCATATATTCTTATCATCTCTGCCTTTATACCGGTTGGCAAATCCGGAATACTTACTTGAATTGCTTTTGATATACTTCCTTTCGTCATAAAACGCGATTGCAATATTTTTATTGCCTCCGGCAAATTTTTCAGATATCTATTCATAATTGCATCTGAAACCAATTGTAATAAAAAAATCAATGCTGTTACAAAAAAAACTATATAAACAAAAGCAATATACCAATACGGTAAAAACAAAAATAAAAGTACTATTGACACAACGGAAATTATAAATATAAAAAATAAAACAACAAAAATACTAATCTGTCTGTTTTTTTCATAAGACACCGTATTAAAAACAGATATTTTATATGCTACCTCATCACTGAATTTAATAAAGTACTTATTTCCGGAAAATAATCTATACACTTTTTCTCCATATTTTTCTATAAAAACAGAAGGTGCAATTCTTCCATATTTTCTTTTTCTGACCGTATTTAATGTTGCTAATATGCCTGCACCAATAACACTTATTAATCCCCCTGCAAATAATATTACAAAAAAAACATTCTCCACAAACTTATACCTCCTCAAAGATACTTTTTATTTTTTTTACAGCCTCTTTCCCAGCGTATCTACTCATTTTATTTAAATATTGCTCTGATGGGCTTTCAGGCCTTTGCCATCCAATACCTTCTTGAAACTTAAATAATGTTTTAAGTTTGTACTGTTTTCCAGCCATTAAACTACTTAAATATTTAGTTCCGAGAGATATAAGCTGCATTGTCATAAAATCCCTGTCTTTTTTAAATGCCTCCTCATATACAAACTCCTCTCGCCATGACGTATTAGAATATACTTCATGTATGCTGTCTACAACAATTCTACCGGTATTTAACCTTTTTAAGTGTATTATTAAATCTATACAGCCCGCGATGTCCTCTTCTGCTGTACTTTTATCATGATACATTGGTGTCTTCATCATTAAATTTCGTAAATTAGGTATAACTTCCTTAGGTGAAAACGAGTGCATCGTGGCACTTACTCCGGCATTTAATCTCAAGGCAGAATTTACAAGTTCAGAGACTTCCTCAGGTAAAGTAATTTCACTGACAACAAGGACATCTCGTGATGTTTTAAGTAAATAAGCAAAACACTGTGCAAGATTTCTTTTAGCATTTTCTACCAACGTAATTACATTCTTATCCGGATATTTAACTCCTATCTGCAACTCATTTTGTTGGTCAAGAATACCTATTCCCCACGAATTCGGGTACTCCCCTATCATAGAAAGAAGGAAAGTACTTTTACCAACGCCCATGTCAGATCCTGAAACAATAAAACTACCTCTCCCTTTTTGATTAAATCTTAAAAATTCTATTATTCTATCGTCAATTGTTTTATATTTATCTCTTATGTCCTCTAACGATACAACATTTAGGTTAAAAATTCTTTCGTTATAATAAAAATCTTCATCTCCCGGTGTAACATCATAACCTGCAACACTTATTCTGTTGGAGTTATTTTTTGCTGTCACCAACATTGGATTTTGCATGTCGTAGTTCAATGCTGATTTTTGTGTTGCTTTTTTTTGAATATTAATTATTGTCCCGCTGTTGTCGAACTGCAAAAATTTCAGATGAATTTTTGCTCCTTTATAGATAATATAAATATAATTTTTATTTAATATTCCAATCTCATTTATATCCTTATACTGCAAAGATTCAATGCAACTTTGTCCGTAGCTTACGGCATACAGCAGAACACATATAAAGTTTAGTTTTTCTCTTTTTGTTGCGTATTTGTGCATAAAGCCTGTTTCCTGTGACATTTTCTTAGCTGTCTTCATTAATGAAGCTTCTTCAAGCACACTGTCATCTTCACTGAAGGGCTTATACTCTTCCCATATTTTCTCAAAAGAAAAATTTGCCAACAAAAGTTCAAAGACTATCTCCGGGCTATTATTATTAATATCATTAAAATCAACTGCTCTTCCAATCGCTTCATCTATATCTATTTCTTTATATGTTTCTAACAATTTAATATAATAGTCAACAATATTTTGCCTTGCAGATTTGCCCCCTAAAGCAGCCATATCTTTCATTACCGTGAAAGATCGTATTGCTTTTTCTGCTTTTAGCTTGTCTACTTTATACGTTTCTGCAAAACGCGTGCTGTCTGACAAACAATCCGCAACTATTTCTATTAACTCTTTCCATGCTTTTGAATTAAGATAACCCATTTTTTTACCCTATCTGACAAAACTTGCGGGAATATATGTTTTTTCGGAGGCTACCTGTAATTCATCTATATATATGCGAATTTCTAATACTCCTTCCTTTATTGCCTCAATTAAATCATTATATTCCTCTTCGTTTACTGCAAAAACCATCGTGTACGCCTTTACATCTTTTTTATTTCCTGTAATATTTCCTTCACTTTCTTGCTGTATGTCATATATTTGAATCTTGGGCACAACAACTGCTGAACTGCCATCAGGATATTTAAGTAAAATATCAGCATATCTCCCCGGCATTGCTTGTCCTGCTACAAGACTGCTTATTGGAAATTCTTTTAATCTTTCACTACCATCAGCATCTTTTAAGAATTCCTTAAAATTGTTATAAGAAACCTGCTGTCCATTGCAAATTGCATATTTAAGTTGCATTCCGCAAATATCGTCGAAATCGCTTACATAATCTGAAGTAGCACAGCCCAACGGCATTTGAACTTTTTCGAAGCATGCCTTTACTGCTTCTGTAATAATTGTATTTTCCAGCAAGGGCGTGTCCCCTGTATATGTCAGAACACTTATATACGTATACATTTCTGTCTCTAATTTTTTCTCATATATCGCCTTTTCTTCCTTTTTTACTGACGGAATTACAATAAATGTATATATTCCGGAGACTACCGCCATACTTAAAAGAAAAATTGCAGTTTTTAAAACAATATTTTTTTTCATTTCTCACACACTCCTTTTTTGGAAATTCCTAATTCTAAATATCCGATTTATTATTTGTACATATCCTGCCTGCTCTTCCTTTGCCTCAGTCATGAATATCGGTTGTATTTTGCCTGCAAAATTACGTCTATAATTCTTTTCATCACTACGTAAAATTGCACCAAGGTAGTTATCTTCGCCAACTATTAACCTAATACTCTCCTCGGGCAAACTGCTTTCTCTGCTAAATTCCCATGCCGCATAAAGTACACGACCTCCAAAGCACTCATAGTAATCCTTACAAGCTTCTATATCATCGACATTTGCTAATGGTGTAGCTATTGTATAATCACATTCAGCCGCGAAATTCTTAACAGCAGGTTTGTCATCATATCTGTCTGTTACAAATATAATGCAGTCAAAATTGTCTTTCCCCCATTTAACAAGATCTTTTATATATTCCTCATTATCAGGTTCTGCCTCTCCCGGAAATCTAGATCCTGAATAAAACATTCTCTCTCCTGCCTCCGAAGCATTATTTATAAGCCCTTTGGCCAGCCATAAAGAGGCTTCTCTTTTAAATAAAGATTCTGCACTAAAATAATACGGTATTGTTTCTTCTTCCACATTTTGTGTGCTATATGTTCTATTAATATCCGAAAAATAATTTATTTTTCTCTGTGTTCGATCAGTAACAGCCATAACACAGGCTTTCATTCCAAAACAAGTGGTTGCTGTCGCAGCCATTTCCCATGCAAAAAAAACATTGCAATCTACAAAAACCGAAAAACTCTCTCTGCAAATATCTTTGGTTAAGGATATATTTATATCTGTTTTACTATTAATTAATTTAAGGTCATATATTAATTCATCCACAGAAGCATATCTTTTTTCAATTTTATATGATAGACACTTTTTTATTATTGCTTTAAGCTTGCTATCCGCAGCAATACGAGATAAATTTAATCCATCGTCATCCACACCTCCCAGCATCCAAGCCATAACCGCACCTACGGAATAAATATCACTTTGTATACATTGCCTACCATAGAAAACCTCAGGTGCAGTAAAATACTTTCCTATCACCTTAAATGTATCCTTAGATTCTCTTTTTTCTTCACCTGTTATCACAGAACACTCAAAATCAATAAAGTAAACCTTACCGTTGTTAATAATAAGATTGGACGGTTTTATATCACCATGTATGCGTGAGGGGCATTGGGATGAATTCATTGCAGAAAGAAACTCTGCAATTTCAACAGCAAGGTTTACAGTATCTTTTGAGGTGCTGAGTTTTTTAGGGGGTGCACCGTCCAACCATTCCTCCGCAATATATTTGCAACCATCTTCTTCAAAGTTACAAACAATTTGCGGTACGCTAAGGTGTTTAAGGGATGTTAATGCATCTAACTCTGCTTTAAAATAACTGTCCTCATTTATCCATTTTTTAACAGCCGTCATTTGTCCTGTAGCGGTATCCACAGCTTTATACAGCCTATTCTCAGAAACAGTCTCTATTATTGAAAATCGTCCGTTTAAAACATCATTCATAAAAAACACCTCCGTATATTTCCCATTGAATTAACGGGTACAGTCAGAAGAATATACCTAAATACAACAAAAATCGACGGGATTACTATTTCCCGTCGACTCTTCCTTTTTCCCTATATTGAGCAAAAAAACATATCCGTTAATGCTCGATTATTTCCCAAATGGTTTAAAAACGTCTATTTTGGTGCTATTACCGTAAAATAATTATCCACTCCCGCTTTTATAGCCTCTGCAATTTTAGTCTGATAAGCCTCATTAATCAACTTGCTTTCCTCCGCCTGATTTGATAAAAATCCACACTCAACTATTGCTGTTGTTACTTTGCAATTTTTTGTAATTATTATTTCCTCCGACTTTAACAGTGCTTCTCTATCATTCTCCGGCTCTAAAATTTCCCTCAACGCAGTTTGCAAACTCACTGCCAGTTTCTTACTTGATAATGATTCTTTTGTATAAAATGTTTGCGCTCCGTGATATTGTGAGTCACTAAATGAATTCAGATGAATACTCACAACAATATCTGCGTTGCTTTCATCCATCATTTTTTTTCTTTTAATTAAATCCTGTCTCCTTTTTGCTGTCATTGATAACTTTTCGTCATCATAAGACAATACATCCTCTGTTCTTGTCATAACCACAGTATAACCGGCATCTTCAAGAAGAGCTTTTGTTTTTTGAGCAATAAATAAAGTAATATCCTTTTCTTTAGCACCACTGTATGCACTCACAGCCCCCGGATCTTCTCCCCCATGCCCGGCATCAATCACCACTATTTTGCCTGTAGTTGAAAGAGTTTCAACGTAGCCGGAAGCATTTACCACATTTCCGTCCTCTTCCCCTGCAAAACCCAAATTCAGCGCTATAATTGCCGCAACAAGAACAAAAATCAAGATTCCCAATATTACGTTTGTTTTTTTCATTATAAGTATCAAATAAAGACACCCCCTGCATACTACTTACTAAAGCATATTACAGGAGGTGTTAAAATATTCTAATTAATTTTATTGCATCAAATCGTCTGTTATTCCACCAAGACCTTCAATTACAGACATAACCATCATAATTCTGCTAAAAGTTTCTCTGTTGCCGTCCTCTGTATACTCTGCAATTAAAGATTTGGCAAATTTTCTCAGCATCATAATTGCGTTCGACTCGCCGTAATCTCCAAAGATTGCTGCAAATATATCCTTTGTTTCGCTGTTATCGGGTATTTTCTTAAATCTCTGTTTCATGGCAGCATAAATTTTGTCGTTACGCTTGTTCTCCTGAATACACATTGACAAAAGAGCCACCAATTTGTCTCCGTCTATACTTTCATCCGAAATCATCTCGGGGAGTTTATCTTCACATTGTGCCGCCACATATTCTGCAAGTTCATATAAAATATGCTCATTAACAGGATTGCACATACGGAATGCTTGCTCTCCTTCTTCTTTCGCCGAGGAACTTGAAATTCTGTTAAGTGCTTTAACCGCGCTTAATAAAATATCCGACTTGTATAAAGCTTCTTTATCTGTAGTCGAATATACATTTTTCTCAATGTACGACATATTTTCTGCTACACATTCCTTAAAAAACCTACCATCTGTAAGTTCTTCGATTTTCTTAGCTATAAATGCGTAAATATCTGGATTTCCTATATTATTTTGATGTAAAAATAATTTCTTCCACTCTTCAACAGTCCAATCCGCTGTAGCTTCCTTTATAAATTCTGCTTTCTCTTCAAATCTGTCATCAACCTTTTTATACAGCACCTTCCATGCAGATTCTTGATTTTGTATGCTTTGCTCATAAAGATCGGCAACCAGCTCTTCTATTTTGTTTGAAAAATCTTCTATATTCATTAAACATTCCCTCTAAACAAATTTTATTTTGCATCTTCCTTTGGTAGTTCTTTTTTCTTTTTAGGCTTATGCGGACCTCCGTAAAGGAATTTGCGAAGAAATTTTCCCTTGGGCGGATTTTTTACAATTCTCACACCATGAAAGCCCATTAAGTATCCTATTCCGGATACAATTACAAAAATCAAACCGGGCAACAATGCGGTAATATTCGTAATATCCGGTACTACACTAACCTCCGTCGGAGGAGAAATGATCCTGTAAAACCAGAAAAATGGCATATACAACACAAGCTTTGCGTAGTGATTTAAAGACTCAATCGTCAAAAAAGGATGCTTTACGACAACATACTCATTTGCCAGTAAAATTACAATCTCTTCTACCAATAAAACAGCAATAAATGCCATTAAACCGCAAACAAAACCTTTTAAATTGTATCTTTTCCATTCGTACGGTTTTCTGTCTGCTTCACCAAAACCATGCATTGTTATATACAGCATAGCTATAAGCACAAGTGTTGAAATAAAGGTATAAACACTTATCACAACATATATCTGAGCGTATTGTTGCAAAGTTATTGCGATAACGGGAAAAGCCGCCCAACTTATGGCAACCGCCAATAAATATACGTAGACAAGCTTTCCCATACCTTTTAAATGTGTTTTAATATTTGACATCATAAAAAATCCAAAATCCTCCCGGTCAAGTTTACCACCGAATTTTGCATACCGCAAAAATTTTGCGGACAATTAAAACTCAATCTTAAAGATTTCAATATTTTTTACTTTAGATGTGTCAATGTCACAAATATCATCACCGAAAACAAACAATGTTTCTATTTCTCCGGACTCAATTCTTGCTTTCTGCTGTTCATCTAAGGCTTTTACTCCCAAATTTGCCAACATTTCATCGTTTACTCCGATTGTAAGCTCACTTATGTCACTTACTTTACCGTTTTTAACTGCTGCAAACTCTACAGAAGCCCTGTACTTCTCCGGAATCGGCTTTCCGACGGAATTCGACGCTACAAATGCAGGCATAATAGCCACGGTAAACGCCAAAATATCCTTAACTTGCTTTTCAGCACAAGAAGCCGAAATCAGTACGCCAATCTTTCCGGCAGAAATAGCTCCGCTCTTGAGAATCTTTCCGAAGGCCTTTTGTACACCTTCCATTGCATTGCCCAGTGTAAATCTCTCAGGAAGCACAAAACGGCCTCTCTCACAAAGAACATCTGCATCTTTACCTGCCATAGGAACAGCTTTCGTTATTGCATTACCGTAATGTGAAATCATCATGTCACATCCCGCAGAACACATATTACATTTATGAACAAACATATTCTCCGGAAGCGGAACAGCCTTCATTCCGTTCATGTTCTCCGTCAAAGCACCTGTAGGACATACAGAAACGCACAAACCGCAAGACATACAATCTGCTTGATTAAGAGGAAGTCCCATAGCAGGCTGCACAGTTGTATCAAAACCTCTGTCAACCAAGCCCAAAACGCCTCTGCCCGTAACTTCTTCACACGCACGAACACATAGACCGCAAAGAATACATTTATCTGTATCTCTTGTAAAGTATTCGGAACGAACCTTCATATCTGCTCTTTTATGCTTGTACCCGCCGATTCTTTCCGGCTTAACATCATATCTGTTGGCATAATTTATTAAACGACACTCGTAATAGTCTAAGCAGCCACATTCCAAACATCTTGCAGCTTCTTTCTCAGCCTCTTCACGTGAGAAGCCCAACATGAAATCATTAAAGTCATTCTTTCTTTCATCAGCAGGGCGATGCTTCATTTGAACTCTTGCATCACTTCCGCGGAATGCATACTCTTCTTTAATATCTTCTTTTGTCAGTGTTCTCTTTGAATAAAATGCATTATCTTCATTTTTTACTGCTGTCGGAATTTCCCCGCTTGCCAAATATAAGTCTACAGCAACTGCAGCTTTTTGTGCTTCAGCTATCGCTGCAATAGCAATTCCGGGTCCTCTGTTTGTTACGTCACCACAAGCGAATACTCCCTTAATTGAAGTAGCATAAGTATTATCATCTGCTACAATGGTATTTTTTCTTGTAAGCTCAAGACTTTCAAAACCTTTAACATTGCAACTTTGACCGATTGCCATGATAACTGTGTCAATATCAATAATGTCAAATTCTCCCTCTATTGGCACAGGAGCACGTCTGCCGCTGGCATCAGGCTCTCCAAGCATCATTTTTTGAGCTTTAACTTTTGTTGCCTTGCCATTTTCACCAATAATTTCAACAGGATTGCAAAGGAATTTAAAGATTACGCCTTCTTCCTCTGCTTCCTCAATCTCTATTTGTTCAGCAGGCATCTCAGCGCGTGTTCTTCTATATAAAGTGTAAACTTCTTCTGCTCCTGCACGAACTGCACTTCTGCAAGCATCCATTGCAGTGTTACCGCCGCCTACTATTACAACTTTCTTGCCAATATTTGGAATATTTCCCATATTAACTTCACGAAGGAAATCTATACCGCCCATTACGCCGTCAAGATCCTCTCCGGGAATTCGCATTTTACTGCTTATCCAAGCACCGATTGCAACAACAACAGCATCGTATTTAGCTGATAAATTCTCAAGGGTATATTCTCCCTCACCGATTTTTACATTGTTATGCATTGAAATTCCCATAGAAGCCAAAAGCGCAACTTCTTCAGCAATTACAGCTTGAGGCAGTCTGTATTCAGGAATTCCGTAGCGGAGCATACCACCCATTTCAGGCATCATGTCAAACACATCTACTGTGTGACCTTTACTTCTCAATGATGAAGCCGCTGTGAGACCTGCCGGTCCGCCACCTATTACAGCAACTTTTTTTCCTGTTTCCGCTGCAACTGCAGGCTTATACGCATCTTTTCCTTTTTCGAGGTTTACTTCTGCCGCAAATCTCTTGAGGTTTGCTATTGAAACAGGCTCTTCTAAGGCTGCTCTGCGGCACGCCTTTTCACAAGGATGAGGACATACACGTCCGATTGATGCAGGCAGAGGAATTTTCTCCATTATCAATTTAATAGCTTCTTCCGCATATCCGTTTGCAATCAAACCTACATATCCTTGGCAATCTGTGTGCGCGGGACATTCCAACATACAAGGAGGACGACAATCACCTGTGTGATCTGTCATAAGTAATTCAAGGGCGATTTTTCTTGCCTGAACTACTCGTGCTGACTCTGTGCAAATCTCCATTCCTTCAAATTGAGGTCCTACCTCAGTAGAACAAGAACGCATCAATTTTCCACCTTTAGCATTTTCTACCACACATACACCGCATGCACCATAGCACTTAACCTTATCATTGTGACAAAGCGACGGAATATCTATGTCGTATCTCTTTGCTACATTTAAAAGGAGCTCACCTGCTTCTGCTTCAACTTCTATATTGTTAATTTTAAAATGTATACTCATTTCAATTCTTCCTTTCTTCTCTTACACAATTAAACGTGAATTGCGCCGAATTTACAGGATTCTTTACATTTACCGCACTTAATACATTTTTCTGTATCAATAACATGTGGCTCTTTTACTTTACCTGAAATAGCACCTACAGGACACTGTCTGGCACAAAGTGTACATCCGCGACACTTATCAGCATCAATCTGATATGTAATTAAGCTTGCACAATGTCCGGCCGGGCATTTTTTATCATAAATATGCGCTTCGTATTCGTTACGGAAATATTTAATTGTCGTCAATACCGGATTAGGAGCTGTTTGACCAAGACCGCAAAGTGCGCCATCTTTAATTGTCATACAAAGCTCTTCGAGAAGCTCAATATCACCGTCGCGTCCTTCTCCGTTTACAATTCTGTTAAGTATTTCCAGCATGCGTTTTGTTCCTATACGGCAATGAATACATTTTCCGCAAGATTCTTTTGCTGTAAAATCAAGGAAAAATCTTGCCATATCAACCATGCATGTTGTCTCGTCCATAACAACCATACCACCGGAACCCATGATAGCTCCCGTAGCCGATAATTTTTTGTAGTCGATAACTGTATCTAAAAGCTCAGTAGGAATACATCCTCCCGATGGGCCTCCCATCTGTACTGCTTTAAATTCTTTATTATTTCTAATGCCTCCGCCTATGTCGAAAATAACGTCACGAAGTGTTTTTCCCATAGGAATCTCAACAAGACCGCCTCTTTTTATTTTGCCTGTCAAGGCGAAAACTTTAGTTCCCTTGCTGTCTTCCGTTCCCATTGCGGCAAACGCCTCACCGCCATTAGACAAAATCCATGCTACATTGGCAAATGTCTCTACGTTGTTAATATTTGAAGGTTGCTGCCAATATCCCTTTTGAGCCGGGAAAGGAGGTTTGAGTCTCGGCATTCCTCTTTGTCCTTCAAGAGATTCAATAAGAGCTGTCTCTTCTCCGCAAACAAATGCTCCTGCACCTGCTTTAATTCTCATTTTACAGGAGAAACCGCTACCGGCAATATTGTTACCTAAAAATCCTCTTTCTTCTGCCTGTTTAATAGCATTTGTAAGACGAACAATAGCCAACGGGTATTCCGCACGAACATAAACGACTGCCTCGCTTGCCCCGATTGCATATGCACCAATAAGCATACCTTCTATCAAATTGTGAGGATCACTTTCGATAACTGCACGATCCATAAATGCACCGGGGTCACCCTCATCTGCATTGCAGATCAAATACTTTTGCTCACTTTGAGACTGTCTGGCTGCATTCCATTTAAACCATGTAGGGAAACCTGCTCCGCCTCTACCTGCAAGGCCTGATGTTTTAATTACTTCAATTACCTGCTCAGGTGTCATTTCACCTAAAACTTTTGTAAGAGCTTTATATCCGCCTGCTTCAATATAATCATCGATACTTTCAGGATTGATAATACCGCAGTTTCTTAAAGCAATTCTTGTCTGTTTCTCAAGAAATTCTCTATCTTCATCTTTAAGCTCATATTTTTTGAGCAATTCGTTCTCAAAATCTTTTGCTTCAAGAGCTTTTGAGAACTCCGGCAAAATGTCTGCACTTACTTTGCAATATGTTCTTTTTACTCCGTCATGAATTACATCCATAATGGGCTCTAAGTAGCACATTCCTATACATCCTGTTATAGAAATTTCTGCAAAGCTTGTATTTTCTTTGAAATAGTCATAAATTTTTCCCGCACCCGCAGCAATACCGCAACTGCCTTGACCAATTACTATCTTCATATATTTCACGCCTCACTTTTCTCTCTTAACTCTTTTAAAATTTTCTTAACTTTGTCAGGAGTAAGGGAACCATATGTTTCGTCATTTATCATCATAACAGGAGAAAGGCTGCAACAGCCAAGACAAGCAACAACTTTTAATGAAAATAAACCATCATCTGTTGTGTCACCGTCTTTTATTCCCAACTCTTCGCAAATTGTCTCCTCTATCTTTTTTGCTCCGTTTACATGACAAGCAGTACCGCAACATAAAAGAATTAAATACTTACCAACAGGCTTAAAACGGAATTGGGTATAAAATGTTGCAACTCCCAACACCTTTGCAGGCTTAATGCCTGTCTCTTCGGCTATATGCCATAACACGTCTGTAGGCAAATAGCCATATATTTCCTGTGCATGTTGAAGTATTGTTATAAGACTTCCCGGTACTTTTGCATATTCTTCAAGTACAGGTGCCAATAAGGCATAATCATGCTTTTCTTTACATTTACAGTTCTCACAATGTTCCATTTTCGCTCTTACTGTCCTTTCTGCCAATAATATAAAAATTAATTACGCTGTTATTTCTTCGCTACTTGGAGTTCCTTCAGCAGGAGTAATATCCTCTGTTGCTCCTTCTACATCAGGTTCACCTGTCGGCTCACTTGTCGGCTCTCCGGTGGGCTCACCTGTCGGTTCACCTGTTGGCTCCCCGGTGGGCTCGCCTGTCGGCTCACTTGTCGGCTCTCCGGTGGGTTCACCTGTTGGCTCACTTGTTGGCTCTCCGGTAGGTTCACCTGTCGGCTCACTTGTTGGCTCTCCGGTGGGCTCACCTGTCGGCTCTCCGGTAGGTTCACCTGTCGGCTCCTCAGTAGGCCCTTCTGTAGGCTTCTCAGTTGGTTTCTCAGTAGGCTTTTCTGTAGGCTTTGTGGTAGGAGCCTGTGTTTCCGTATTCTGAGTAGGTGTTTCGTCAGGAGTTTCAGTAGGTGCCTGTGTGGAATCCGCGGAAGGTGTAGGCATCATGCTTGCCGAGCTGATTGGTGCCTTTGTTGCACTATCTCCCGGATCCTTGGATGCATTATATATCTTTACTCCCAAAAATGCCAAAACAATTACTACCAAAATACAACACCCAAATGTAATAAGAGCAGGCCAGATTTTTTCGTTTTCTGAATCTGAACTAAGACCAAGAAGTTTCTTTACTTTGTCCATAAAGGCTGCGTTGTTCTTTCCTGCATTTTTTGTGCCGGCTTTTCCATTGTTATCTGATGTTTTTGAAACACCCTCTGCAACCGCTGCACTTCCTACCTCACCGCCAACAATAGGTGCTACGGCTTTTTCATGTGAGTCTGCTCTTATAACCATGATTGAGGTATCTTTTTCGAAACCTTTTTCTGCTGCTGCAGTCATCATTTTATCAACAATCTGGCTTAAACTTTTCGATGTTTTTACCATCTCACAAATATTTTCCTCTGAAACATTTTCACAAAAAGTACTGTTACATATTAAGAAAATATCTCCGTGCTTTATTTCTGCTTCGGAATAATACGGCTCCGGTTTTTTCTCATCGGGAAGTATTCCAAGATATTGGGTCAGCTTGTTTCTCTTAGAATGACTTTCTAATCTTTCCTTGTCGATAATGCCGTTTTTATACATTAAATATGCGTGATTATGTTCCTCTGAAAGCTTGCTGAGTTTGCCTTTTCTAAACAAGAAAATCTTTGTGTTTCCTAAGTTGCACGTAATTAATGCGTTCTCGTATATTCCGACTACTGCAACCGACGCATGAATATCATTATCGGGTAATTCCGTTGCCTTTACTACAACTGCTTCATTTGCGTTTTGAATAAATTCCTCAATATATGAATATAGCGTGTCTGCTGCTTTGTCGTAATCATCACTGATTTTTTCTTCTGCAACATTTTTGTGAAGTGCCTCAAGCTTTTTCACTGCAATTAATGATGCTTCGTCCTCATATCGTTCTGCTCCAAAACCTTCTGCTATTGCATAAAACTGCAATCCTTCTTGTTCCTTTTTTTGTCTCAAAAGAATCTCAGAAGATTTATATTCTTCTGTTATGTATTTTGAATTAAGGTATATATTGTTGCTGTTATATTCTTTACTATTGCCCGGGCATGTTGCCGCTACTGCTCTATAAAACATAATTAGCACCCCTATCATTTCATTAAATTTACCCAAATTCTATTATAACACAAAAAGATGACGTAGCAAACTGTTTTTGTTGGCTACGTCAATCCAATTTTTTATTTCTTGCTTTATGCCTTTTCTGAGTA
Source organism: Clostridia bacterium (assembly GCA_017522515.1). The sequence continues at coordinate 42,258 of JAFWZH010000103.1, read as the reverse complement.
AATATAATTCAATCTGCCGTATGGAGCAGCATCACCATCTTTGTAAAAAGTCCAAATATCAAAATTTCCTTCTTCATCTTTTTGGTAATTGTCTACCCACTTAAACTGAATATCAATCAGCGTTTGACCGTTATTATCCGGTATGCCCATATCATTTCTTGAAACAGCCAACATCATTTTGTTTCCTTCTGTTTTAATCTGCACATTTCCGGCATTCACCCATCCCCAAATATCACCGGTTGCCCTGGATAAAGTGCCGTTTTTTCCGTCAGGAGAGACTATATTTACCGCAAAATCATAGCCGTACCAATTTTTCCCATTTTCTGCACCGGAATTTATAAACAAGGTCATCCAATTTTCATCGGTCATTGCCGTTAGATTTTCTGAAGTTTCAACATAAAAATAAATATAGTTACTATCATGAGCCACTTTCATATTAACAATATCGTTACGACCTGTTGTATTTATATACTCCAAAGAGCCAAAACCTTTTTCTTGACGGTCAATTATGTCATTTTTATAATCTTGATATTTTGCAGAGATCGCTTTTGCATCCCACTGGCTAAAATCACCGTTAATATCAATGGATATATCATCACCTACATATACCCGACCTTCTGCACCTTTATATTTTCTTATATATTCTACCATTTGCATATAGTAATTATCGCCGAAAACACTCGCCGCAGGTTCAATATCCCGACTTGTGTTGTAGTCGGCACAATCTACAAAAACAATGGGGTTGCTACCGGGTTCCTGCCTTTGTGCTACCCATTCATTCCAACCTGTTATAAATATCATTTCCGGATCCTGTGCAATAGCAAATTCCCATTGTTCCGCAAAATTATATCCATAAAGAATAGCATCTTTCGATGTATCATTTGCTCCGTCATGCCAACATCTTGTTCTGTCGTTTGCTCCGTACCAAGCCGTCTTACTGAAACACACTGTAGCGGAATGCTGTGCAACAGAAACATTGACAACCTCTTTTCTGCCATCGCGTCCGTATACTGCTTCCTCTGTAAGAGACCTACTGAATTCCATCCACGGGAAACCATTATCTATTTTTGATTTGGTGGGCCACTGTGAGGATTTTATTGTGAAATATTCTTTTAATTCATTGGAAGCTCCTGAAATATTGCCTACAATCATAGGTTTGCCATCCCATTGATACCACAACTCTGAAAGTCTGGGATATTTATTATTCAATTGTTTATTATTATAGATATTTGCATAAATGCTCTGCATGGTTTTGCCTGAATTTGAATTTGTATAAAATGCTATCTTAGGGACATCTACTCCCATCTCCAAGTACTCATACCATACTGAAATAAGATCCTTAACTCTTGTTTCGTAGATAACACCATTTGTTGTGTCAAAAACTATAAAATCCACACCTGCATCTGTAAGCATCTGCAAATGCTTTCTCATTACCCATTTATCTTTAGAAAGATAATATCCAAAAAGAGGCTCTCCCCAAAAGTGATGTGCATTTTGTGGTCCTCCACCGGATTTTATCCATTCCTTCTCTGTTTTAATCGCATTGGGATTACTCTCTACAATAGCACTATTGTCGTAGGGACCTCCCCTTCCATGCTCTCCCATCCACAAAAAATAGAAGATGCCAACTTTGCGGTCTTTTTCATCTCCGACAACCGTATTCCCTTCAACTATACGCCCTAAATCGTCAACACCGCCATATGCTCCGTTTAACTCAACAAAGGGACCCTCGTATCTCTTATAAACTTTTTGCGATGTTACATTATTTGAAGTTGTATTGCCACACGAAACAATTCCAACCATCATAGAAAATGTAACTAATAAACACAACAACTTCTTTATCATAATTTTCCTCCTTAAACGCAGTATATCAAAACGATATTTTGCTGTCAAACTTATTGAATTACTGCAATTTCAGCAACAGAACGAAATCTAAACGGCAATGCCGAACAACCGATTCCGGATGTAATATACATTTTTATACCGTTATATTCTTGCATTCCATAATATATTTTTTTCTTAGGTAAAATATCTTTTTTTAATAAGGCAAATTCTATATTAAACGGAACTCTCATTTGCCCTCCGTGGGTGTGTCCTGCCAATAATATCTCCGGGGCAATGCTTTTATTAAGATTAAGTACCATATCAGGATTATGAGTTAAGAGTACAAACTTTTTATTGTTTATTTCAGCTTCTTCCTTCCATTGTTTCGTTAACATTTCACAATCTGAATCATTACTGCGAAAATCCTCCAAACCACCAAATAACCAATTTTTATAAACAAACGCAGAATTTTCCAAGACATATATATTTTTTGCTATTTTGTGAAGTCTTTTTATATAATCTTCTTTTCCACATTCTTTTTTATCAAAAATCTTGTTATCGTGGTTACCTAATGTAATTAAAATAGGGCAACTTACTCTGTTTGACAAAATCCTTAAAAATTCTTCAACTCTATGAAAATACTTCATTTTACTGCACAAATCACCTGTAATTGCAATTACTTCAGGATTTGCTTCATATACTTTTTCTATAATCTTGTAATGATTTACCAAAACAGTATCAAAATGCAAATCAGACAGTAAAACGATTTTTACACCAAGATTAGTATCAACATTTCTTATAACTAATTTTTTTGCTTGTTTATACATAAAAAAGCAAGCTAAAATAAATAATAATATCATTTTTGTTTCTTTTTCTATTTATTTTGTCGCAATCCGGCAATTGTAATATCCTTTTTAAAGAAAATTAAAACTGCCATACTAACAAGACCATATACTATTGCAATACCTGCCAATGCAAAAAAAGCATACGCCAAATATTTAATAAGATCAGACCAACGAAATTCTTTTTTCTTTTCTATATTGTCTATTTCTACTATACCTATGGTAGCATTTCCTATATCTGCCGTTGCCGTCTTGTTCGGTGCAAGGGTAATAAAAGCACTTCCATCTGTGTATAACGGTGGTATAGTAAAATCATACAAATAATCAAATACCTGTGATGGTGTAGGCGTCGGTGCAGGTGTAAGTGTGGGCGTAAGTGTGGGCGTGGGTGTCGGTGCAGGTGTAACTGTAGGTGTACTTTCTGCTGTTGCTTCACTTGTAGGTATTGTTGTCGGAGTATTTGATTCATTCGGTTGCTCCGAAACAACCGCCTCCTCCGTCTGTGTCGCAGACGGAATCTCCTCAGTGCTTTCCGGTGTCGGTGTCTCAGAAAAAACAGTAATATTAAAAGACAAAAATAAAGTACAAAGCACAAATAAAACTACATATACCAAACCCTTATGATTATTTGTTTTATTTTTAATATTTTTAGCCATATTATTCTCCAATAAACTTATTCTCCAATAACATATGGGCCTCTTTGCATTTTCTTAGTTTTATATCTTCCCCAAAGAATATATCCCACTAATATTCCTACCCATAAACCTATAACCAACGCTGTAAGCAACCAAAAAATAAATGCTCCCGGAGTAATAGCGTCTTCGTTATTTTTTGATGGTATAGGTTTCAATGTGGGTATTATACCCGTATTTTCACCATTTTGTAAAGTCGGTAAACTATTTCCCGGGTCTTCAGTTTCCTGTGAAACATCAGGATTTAAAACGCCTGTTGCAACATATTGTCCCAATTCAGTAATGCTAAAAATAATCATGTCCGTGTCGGAAACTGTTGCAATTTTATATACGCCTTCTTGTGTTACTTTAAAAATTGTAATATTTTGATAATCTTTAAAAATACCATTCTTTTTAATTTTGATATCTATCGAATCTTGAGAATCAATCTCTCTGCCATTCATCTGCAACATTAAATTAAAATATGCAAAAATATCCTTTTCTCCTTCTTGTGCTCTTATTGCCTGTATTGCTTGTATGGACAGTTCTTTTATGTTTTTATTTGTTACACTAATTGATAAATTTTCATCAACAATTCTATTATCTGAATAACCGGCTATCAAATCAAAATCCCCAAAAGAATTAATAATATTAGGGACAGGAGTTGGAGAAGCAGTAGGAATTTCCGTAGGTACAGCAGTTTCAGCACAAACGTAAATAATTTCTGCTGAAAAAGTAAATGCTAATACTATCAATACAATTAATAATGGCTTACAAAAAGTTTTCATTTTTCCCTCTTTGCTATTTAAACAAAAACGGACCCAAAAAGAGTCCGTTTTATCACTTGAAATTAAATATTTTCTCACATTGTAGAGAATACGCTGTCGTTAAGCTCCTTAAGATAATCTTCTTTTTTGCTTGTAACTTTATATTCGTCACCTTTTTCATTAACAAGAGCTTCTAATTTTTCTACAGCCTTATCCTCTTTCCATTTTGCTTCAATCTGGTCTTTAATACTGTCTGCAGCACCTTCCTCTGATTCTTTGGAATTCTCATAGTCTGTGATAGATTCTGCACGTACAACAAAAATTGCTGTCTGAGTCTCGATAATCTCAAGCTTAGTCATAACAGTATTTTCTTCTTTTGTTTCTTCTTTTTCTTCTGCATCTTGTGCCTCAGGTTTACCGGATTCTTCTGTTGCTTTCTTTATGATCTTTGAACGATCTGCATTCCAAATCATAGAAAGAGCGTAATCTGTTATTTCTTCGATTGTGCTGGGTTGTGCATTGTTAATCTCACTTAAACCGCCTGAAGAACTTGATGAAGAATCGTCAGATTCTGCCTTTATATAATCAATAAATGAAAGATTCTCTTGATCTACTGTTTTATTGCCATCCTTATCAAGAATAAATTCTCCCTTATCATTCTTTTTATATGTGCTCATTGTTTTGCCTGAATTATAAGCATCTACAATTTCCTGTGCATATTTCTTTGCTTCTTCGTATGCCTTGTTATACTCATCAAGCTTTGTCTGATAGTCTTGTGCCTTGTCGTCAGTAGGCTTTTCTACTCCAACATCAATTTGGAAACTACGAACACCTATTTTTCTATAGTCATCAGGATTCTCGTCATATATTGCACGAAGCTCTGCGTCAGAAGGATTCATTTCATTTTTTAAATCTGTTTTATATTTTTCTATTGTACTTTGAATGATAGCAAAATCTTTATATTCAGAAAGTTTCATACCACCTAAGAAATATGACTCAACAAGCTCCTCAGAATAACCGTAACTTATATATTGGTTATAATACTGTGTAATATTTGTCTTGAGATTATTTTTCTCTTCTGATGATAATTTATAACCCTTTTCTCTTGCAAGTCTGTACTGTGCCTTAAACTGTCTTGCAGCGTCCAAAGCATCATCTGCTGCAGCTGCTTTACGGTCATCTGTCCAAAAATCTTTGTATAATTTTTCTTGCTCCTCGGTAGTCATTTCATCAAATTCCTCGGGCTTTTCAAAATCTTCTTCTTGCATATCATACATTGACTGTTGGAGGAAGTAGAGATATTCGTATCCGTAAATTTTAAGCCCGTCCACTTTAGCAACATAACCTGTAGTTAATGTAATAATAAGTACAATTGCCACAACTACTGCTACAAAAGCTCCAAGACCTACTGAAAGCCAAGTTATTAACTTATTGTCATAACTCTTTTTGTTCTTTTTGTTTTTCTTGTTAAGTTTCTTATCGGCCATTTTATACCGCTCCTTGTATATAATTTAAATAAATAAACACTCATCTGTTTATACAGTGAAAAATCGCTCCTAACATTATATATTCGTTTTTTATTTTTTGCAATGGTAAAATTTAAAAATGTCACTAACAAAACATAAAATTTCGTCTAAGCTATCCTTTCCCTTAAGTTTATATGATAAATACGGCTCATCACTCGGTATAAATTTAATACGAGCACCGTATTTTGCCATAAAATCTGTACCATTTGCCATGTTTTTTATTATTGCGTAAAAAGCTTTGCTGTCTGATGTTACCATAAATTGGACGGTGTCCTTTTTTTCTATCACAGAACTTATACCGCATTTTGAACAAACATATCTTATTCTTGATATTTTAATAAGATTTTCAACATTTTGCGGCACATCTCCGTACCTGTCAATCAGCTCATCCGTAATCTCATACGCATCATTTTCGGTTTCAACACGCGAAATTTTTTGGTAAATTTCAAGGCGTGCCTCTTCATCTGCAATATATTCGGGACTTATATAGCCATCTACACAAAAATAAACGCTTACTTGTATCTTTTCCTCCGGAATACTGCCTGATTCTTCTTCTACAACTTCGCTTAAAAGTTTGCAATATGTGTCATATCCCACAATGGCCAGCTGTCCGTGCTGTCTTTCTCCCAAAACACTTCCTGCACCACGTATTTCCAAATCACGCAGGGCAATTTTAAAGCCTGAGCCAAATTCCGTAAAATCTCTGATAGTACGCAATCTTTTTTCTGCATTTTCATTAAGTGTTTTATCCTTTTTATACGTTATATACGCATACGCAGTTTTCCCCGAACGTCCTACACGGCCTCGTATTTGGTAAAGCTGTGCCAGTCCCATATGGTCACTTTCTTCAACTATAATCGTGTTTACATTGGGCATATCCAGACCTGATTCAATTATTGTAGTGCACAAAAGAACGTCGTATTCTCCCCTGTAAAAGGCCTCCATGATAGCTTCAAGTTCTCTTTCTCCCATTTGCCCGTGTCCTACTGCTATTTTTGCCTCCGGAATAATTTCCTGCAGCTGTCTTCTTTTTTCTTCTATAGATTTTACTTTATTGTATAAATAAAAGACTTGGCCTTTTCTGCCCATTTCTCTGTAAATAGCATTTTTGATCATACCGGGCTCCCATTCTGCCACATACGTTTGAACGGGATGTCTGTTCTGTGGGGGATCTTCCAGTAAACTTATATCTCTTATTCCTGAAAGTGACATGTGTAATGTCCTTGGTATTGGCGTTGCTGAAAGTGTAAGAATATCCACTTCCGGTCTGTCTTTTTTCAACTTTTCTTTATGCATTACGCCAAATCTCTGTTCTTCGTCAATAATAACAAGCCCTAAATCCTTAAATTTGACATTCCCTTTGATAATACTGTGAGTTCCCACAAGAATGTCTATTTTACCCGTTTCCAGCTCGCTTAAAATCTTCTTTTTCTCTGCGTTTGTGCGAAATCTGCACAAAAAATCTATTTTTACCGGAAATTTGCTGAATCTTTCTACGAAATTTTTATAATGTTGCTGTGCTAAAACTGTTGTTGGTACTAAAAATGCAACTTGTTTTCCTTCACATACTACTTTAAACGCTGCTCTGAGAGCAACCTCCGTTTTTCCGTAGCCTACATCTCCACATAGTAAGCGCTCCATCGGATGGTCTTTTTCAAGATCCGCTTTAATTTCCTCCGTACATCTTAATTGGTCATCTGTTTCCTCATAAGGAAAATATTCTTCAAATTCATTTTGCCATACTGTATCACGTGAATATGCGTATCCTTTAATTTTTGACCGTCTGGCATACAGCTCAACTAATTCCTTTGCATAAGTTCTCAAGGATTCTTTTACTTTGGCTGTTGTGCGATTCCATTCTGCAGAGCCAAGTTTGTTTAATTTTGGATTAATTCCTTCAGGTCCTATATATTTTTGAATACTATCCAACTGTGGTGTTGGAACATACAATACTCCATCATCACGGTAATTAATTTTTATATAATCCTTTCGTATACCATCTATTTCCACAGTTTCTATTTTTTCAAAACGTCCTACTCCGTGAACTTCGTGTACCACTAAGTCTCCGGATTCTATTTCCGTAAAATTGGCTACCGGTTTTCCTTTTAGCTTTTTTCTTGAAGCAATACGTTCTCTTTTAAATAAAGAATCATCTGAAAAAACTGCAAATTTTATATCATCGCATATAAATCCTGAAGAAAGACCATGCTTTGAAACCATTATTTTTACTGTTCTTGGTATCACTTTTTCTTCCTGCAAACTTAAAAATCTGTTTTTCTTTCCTTCACTATCGGTCACAAGCAGTGTAGTGTAGTTATTTTCGGCAAGCTCCTGTACGGAATCAAGCAACATCTGCAAATTTCCGCCAAAGGGATCTGTACTTCTGCAAGGAAATTGTAATATTTCACAATTTTTCCTATCTGCTAAAAATTTGTCAACATACACAATATTACGAGAGGAGCTCTCACATAAATCTTCAGCTTGTTCTGAATTCATTACAATATCATAAGTTTTTCCTAAAATACCTATTGTTTCCTGAATTGTCTCACATATCCTTACATAATCATTTCTTGTGGAATTTATTGTATCTCTGAATTCATTTAAATCCTCTAAAAACACATGACATTTTCCTGTATAATCAAACAAAGTATATTTATTATTTAAAATATATGGTAAATACCTATCATAACCTTGAAAAATATTTCTCGGAAGCATTTTATCAACATCACTGTTTACCTTTTTAAATAAAGACGAGTTTTCTTTTAAATGTAAAAGCTCTAAATCACGCAAAATGTCCTCTCTTACTCTATCTGCATGTTCCCAATTCCATATATAAGTTTCGTTATCAGGTAAAATTAAAACATCTTCTGTTCTTTCTATTGTTCTTTGAGAAATAATATCGAAAATGCGAATAGAGTCTATCTCATTGTCAAAAAATTCTATTCTTACAGGATTTTCAGCTCCATATGGGAAAATGTCTACAATATCACCTCTTACAGCAAACTGTCCTTTTCCATCTATTTCAGATAATCTAATGTACCTTATTGAAGCAAGCTTTTGAGCCAACTCTTCTATTTCCGTAATATCTCCTGTTTTTAGTTTTATTGCCGATGTTCTTATATGCTCAGGATTAGGAAACCATTGTGCAACAGCTGCAGGGGTGGTTACGAGTATCTTCCAATCACCTTTTAAGAGTCTGTATAAGATTTCCACCCTTTGTGAACTCAATTCAGAACTTTTGGTTTCAACATCATACAGCATATATTCATAGGGAGATAATATTAATATATCCTCTGTATTTTGCATAAAAAACTTTAAATCATCAGCAATTTTTGTGGCAAATAAAGCATTTCCGGCAATATATACACATTTTTCACCACAAGCCAAATTACTCTCGTTTGAAACAGCACATACTATGCCGGCAGCGCATGACGATGTAAGCCCTGTAAGACTAATTTTTTTACCCTCACAGGAAATAATATCATAAAGCTTTTTATAACTTTTACTTTCTTTAATAAAATCAAAAATATCCATTTTAAAAATATGACAAATTAATTATTTTGATCCTTTACTATTAAAACGGTTCATTGCTTCTTCAATGTTTTTATCCACAATAAACAAAGCAGCATCAGCAGCTTTTTCGAAAGATTTATCTAATTTCATTTTTTCTTCCGAAGAAAAATGCCCTAATACAAACATAGATGTATCCATATTAGGATTTTTAGGACCTATTCCAATTTTTATTCTTGCAAAAACCTCTGTTCCTACGTACTGAATAACAGATTTCATACCATTGTGACTTCCGGCACTTCCTTTAGCCTTTATTCTGATTTGCTCTAAATCTATTGCATAGTCATCATATATGACAATGAGATGTTTTTCGTCTGTTTTAAACCAATTCATGACACCATCTACAGATTCACCGCTGTTATTCATGTATGTTTGAGGTTTTAAAAGAACAATTTTATTCCCTTTATATTCACAAACAACATATTTACCCTTAAATTTAATGTTTTCTTTATGATTCTCTCCTATTTTTTTTATTAATCTGTCTATGGTCAAAAACCCACAATTATGCCTTGTATCTTCATATTCAGGACCGGGATTTCCTAAACCCGCTATAATCCATACTTCTTGATTAGATTTATTATTTTTCTTACTTAAAAAATTAAACATAATGCAATACGCTCATTTCTTAACTGCTTTTATAATCAAATAATTCTATTTTCTTCTCCTAATAACGTCTCCCGCACTTGTGCGATCAATTGAATTTCTCTCTTCTTGTGACAATTCAATGTCAGGTACTCCTTCTTTTACTTGTTTGTAATACATATTACATCCTTGTCTGTACTGTAATCCTGTGATTACTAAACCGTCACCATTTTCATTTGAAAGCCCAACAGAATAACTTAATTTTGCCTCATTATCAGCGGTTGTATGATATCTCACAATTTTTACTTTATCAAAACATTTACTTTGTTTTTCTTGGATAACAGAAATTTCTTTATGAACTGCTTTTAAATCGCTTTTTATTTCAATTTCATTTCTTAAAACATCATAAAGAAGATCTTCTGCAGCTTGTCCTGCAAGCTTATCATTAAGTATTAGTTGTTTTTTTTGTAAAACATTTACTTTCTTGTACAATTTATAAATCACAACAAAGCAAACAATAAGTAAAATTCCTAAAAAAATTAATCCAAATAAAAAATATTTTTCCATAGCAGCCCCTTATTTGCTTGTTAAAAATTCAATAATTCGTTCTCTTTCATCGGCAGAATAATATTCTATTGTTATTTTTCCTTTTCCATTATTATCACTTAAAATAACCTTTGTTCCTAAGGACGATCTTAGTTTATCCTGAACAAATTTTATTTCTTGTTTGTTAATAACTTCTTTTTCAGTAATATTTTCTTTTCTACTATTTTCTTTCTTAGAAACAAATTTTTTAATATATTGCTCAACTTGTCTCGCGTTTAAACCTTCCCTAATAATATAATCTGCAGCTGTTTTTTGTTCGCTTATTTTTTCAATAGCTAATAATGGTCTTGCTTGACCAACAGTAAGTTCACCACTAATTAAAAAATTTCTTACTTCTTTTGAAAGATTCAGTAACCTTAGTGTATTTGCTACTGCCGGTCTGCTTTTACCAACAATACCTGCAACTTGGTCTTGTGTCATTTCAAATTCATCCATTAATTTTTGATACGCTTCTGCTTCTTCTACAGGATTCAAATCTTCTCTTTGAATATTCTCTATTAAGGCAAGTTCCATTACTTCCTTGGTAGTAGCAGTTCTTTCAATAACAGGTACTTTTTTTATTCCTGCAACTCTTGCAGCTCTCCATCTTCTTTCACCGGCAACAATATAATACGTATCTTTTTCCTTTGTTACAATCAGTGGTTGTATAATACCATGTTCTTTAATGGATTGAGCAAGTGCTTCTATTTTTTCTTTATCAAAATTTTTACGAGGTTGCCCTATACCAGGCTCTATTTTATTAATATCAACTTCTATAACACTATTTTTTGTGTCTAAAGATGTATTTTCGGTAATTAAAGCACCTAATCCTTTACCAAGTGCAGATCTTTTTATAGCCATTATATTTAAGCCTCCATTATCAGTATAAAAATTATCGATTATTTATTAACTCATCTGCCAGCTGTAAGTATGCTTCTGCTCCTTTAGAGTTTTTGTCGTACATTATAATAGGAAGCCCATAGCTCGGAGCTTCACTTAATCTTACATTTCTTGGTATTAGGGTTTGATAAACCTTATTAGTAAAGTGCTTTCTTACTTCTTCTGCAACTTCAATAGATAAATTTGTTCTCGCATCAAACATCGTCAAAACAACACCTTCTACCTTAAGGGATCTATTTAAATGTTTCTGTACAAGCCTTACTGTATCCATTAATTGAGACAATCCCTCCAATGCAAAATATTCACATTGTATAGGAACTAAAACAGTATCTGCAGCTGTTAATGCATTAAGTGTCAACAATCCTAAAGAAGGAGGACAATCTATAAAAATATAATCATAATCGTCCTGAACTTCTGAAATTGCATATTTTAATCTGTTTTCTCTTGAAAGTAAGCTCACTAACTCTATCTCTGCTCCAGCAAGACTTATACTCGACGGGCAAAGATTAAGCGTTTCTTGCATAGTATTTATGCTTACCTCTTTAATAGGCACTTCATTAATAATAGCATCATATATAGATGATTGCATTTCTCTTTTGTCAACACCTAAACCTGTGGTAGCATTTCCTTGTGGGTCTAAATCTATTAAAAGAACGCGTTTTCCCCTATATGCAGTACATGAACTTAAGTTAATAGATGTCGTAGTTTTTCCTACACCACCTTTTTGGTTTGCCACAGCAATAACTTTAGCCATAAAATACTCCTTCTAAAAATGTTTCACGTGAAACAACTATTCATATTAATAATTAAATGTTTCACGTGAAACAATATTTTTTATTATATATCGAGATTTTTAACGAACTGAGCATTTTCTTGAATAAATTCTTTTCTCGGCTCAACTTTTTCACCCATTAAGTCTGAGAATATTTCATTTGCTTCAACTGCATCTTCTAATCTCACGCGCAACATCATTCTTGTTTCAGGATTCATTGTTGTTTCCCAAAGTTCTTCCGGTTGCATTTCACCAAGACCTTTAAATCTTTGTATTGAGATGGATTTATCTTGTTTTGACCAACCTTTTTCCTCAATTTTCTTAACTAACTCATCATCATCAAAAGCATAGAAGAACTCTTTGCCTTTTAAAATTTTATACAAAGGCGGTTGAGCTAAATATAAATACCCATGTTCTATTAGTGGTCTCATATATCTATAAAAGAATGTCATTAACAGCATTCTAATATGTGAACCATCGACATCGGCATCGGCCATAATAATTACTTTATGATATCTAAGCTTAGTAACATCAAAATCAGGTCCTACATTAGCACCTAACGCCATAATTACAGGTAAAAGTTTTTCATTACTGTAAACTTTATCAATTCTTGATTTTTCTACGTTTAACATTTTTCCCCACAAAGGAAGAATGGCTTGTGTTTCTCTTTGTCTTCCCATTTTTGCAGAACCACCGGCAGAGTCACCCTCTACGATGTATATTTCACAAAGAGCAGGATCTTTTTCTGAACAGTCTGAAAGTTTTCCGGGAAGAGACGTACCCTCCATCGGATTTTTTCTTCTTGTTAATTCTCTTGCCTTTTTAGCTGCTTCTCTTGCTCTTGCCGCAGTAAGACATTTTTCAATTATTAATTTAGCAATAGCAGGATTTTCTTCAAGAAAATCTGATAATTTGTTACCTACAACATTTTCAACAAGTGTTCTTATATCACTATTTCCTAACTTTTCTTTTGTTTGACCTTCAAATTGCGGATTTTCAAGCTTTACAGAAACAATTGCTGTTAATCCTTCTCTTACGTCTTCTCCCGCAAGACTTTTATCATTTTCTTTTATATGATTATATTTTTTAGCATAATCATTAAAAACTTTTGTTAGAGCTGTTCTAAATCCTGTTAAATGAGTACCGCCATCTCTATTAATGATATTATTAGCATAACAATATATATTTTCTACATAAGAATCATTATATTGCATTGAAACTTCTACACTTGATCCATCTTTTTCTCCGTAAATATATATTGGTAATTCATGTAAAACCGTTTCTTTTCTGTTTAAATATTCTACATATGAGATAATACCGCCTTCATAATGTAATACTACCTCATTTGATTCTTCTAATCTGTTATCGGTTAATATTATTTTTACACCACGATTAAGAAAAGCCATTTCTCTGAATCGATTTAAAAGTGTATTATAGTCAAAATTTAATTCCTCAAAAATTTGACCATCCGGTTTGAAAGTAGTTTTTGTTCCTGTTGTATCAGCATTTCCAATAATTTTTAGTTCTGTAGCAGTTTTTCCTCTCTCATATCTTTGATAATGAACTTTTCCTTCTCTGCTTACTTCAACTTCTAAATATTCAGACAAAGCATTAACAACAGATGCACCAACGCCGTGTAAACCACCTGAAACTTGGTATCCTCCTCCACCAAATTTACCACCTGCATGCAAAACTGTATGTACAACTTCAACAGTAGGAATACCCATTTGCTTATGAATACCTACAGGAATACCTGCACCATTATCTTCAATAGTGACAGAATTATCACTGTTTATAATGACCTTAATAGTATCACATCTTCCAGCTAAAGCTTCATCTATACTGTTATCGACAATTTCATAAACAAGATGATGAAGTCCTCTTGCTGATGTACTTCCAATATACATACCCGGACGTTTTCTGACAGCTTCAAGACCTTCTAAGACTTGTATGTCGTTTTCATTATAATTGTTGACGTTTTCCACAAGAATTACTCCTTTTCTCTAATTAAAATCCTTTCCGGACTCTTTGTTTCAATGTAGAAGCAGATATAGGAGAAATATAAATTTGGTGATTAATTATTTTTTCCCTGTCTGAAACTACTATAAATGATTTAGGCATATCTTCTGAAATGGTAATACTCGTTCCATTCTGTTCTGAATGGGTTAAAAAATTTCTTGTTTCTCCTATAGTAGTAGTTTTATCTATATCAAAAATACCTATAATATCACTACTTATTATTGAAACGTTTTCCCCTATGTGTAAATACATAAATAACACCTACTATAACCATTTACAATCTGCTATATTGTATCACAAAAACGTTTTTTCTACAACACTATGCTACCATTTTTAATTTCAAATAATGTAGAATTATTTTTATTGTACTTAAATGAATCAATATCAACGCATGAAATAAATGTCTGTACATTATTTATTTCACCTAAAAAGGCTTTCTGTCTTTTATCATCTAATTCAGAAAAAACATCATCTAATAAAAAAATAGGTTTTCTGCCTGTAATTTCTTTCAATAATTCAAGCTCAGCAAGTTTAAGAGATAAAACAGCCGTTCTTTTTTGTCCTTGAGAGCTAAACTTCTTCATATCTTTATCATCTAATTTAAAATCTATATCATCTCTATGTGGTCCATAAAGAGTCATTTCTCTTTCAATTTCTCTTTCAGATTTACTTTCTAATAAGTAAAAAAGTTCATTTTTAATTTTTTCCGGTTTATATTCTTCTATTATTTCCCGGGAAATACCACTATTATATAAAATTTTTAAATTTTCTTCTCTTTCAGCGCTTTTTTCTGCAATTTTCAAATGTTTATTTTTGGCAATTGAAGAAAGATGATTTATAATTTTACTTCTTTCAAAAATGATTTTAGCTCCAACTTCCGATAACTGTTGATTCCAAACAGTCAATATACCGTCATATTTTTTACTTTTACCATATTTTATACTTTTTAATAAGTTATTTTTTTGTAATAATATTTTATTGTATTGTAATAAATCAAAATAATAAGTTGGTTTAATTTGACTTATAGCAATGTCAATAAATTTTCTTCTTACAGATGGACCTTCCGATATTAATTGCATATCCTCAGGAGAAAAAATAACAGCAAGAATACTTCCCATTAATTGGCCTGTTTTCCTAAGATATAAACCATTTACTTTTATATACTTTTCTTTATTTTTATTATATTTTATACATACACTTTCTGTTATATCTTCAGCTACACTTATATCAATACTAAATTTATCTTTACCTGACAATATAACATCTATATCCTTTGTTCCCCTAAAAGACTTACCTATTACAGTAAAAAAAATAGCTTCTAATAAATTTGTTTTTCCTTGCCCATTATTGCCATAAAAAATATTAACATCATTAGATAAATTAATATCCAATGATGTATAATTTCTGTAATTTTCCAATAAAATATTATTAATAAACATACAAATTTTTAATTAAACTGTTTTAGAAGTAATTTTAACCGGCATTACAAGATATTGAAAACTTTTATCTTCTACACCTGTTATAACGCATGGACCAAGTGCATGTGTAAGAGAAATAATAATATTTTCCTCATTTGTAACCTTAAGACATTCTAAAATATTTCTTATACACATACCAATTTCTATATCTTCACCTGTAACTTCTGCAGAAATAACTTCTCGTAAAATACCATTTTCTGCATTTACATACATAATAACTTCATCAGTGTTATTAAATTTAACAGCTAGAGGATATTTCTTTTCATCTTGAATAACTAATGATGATCTTTCAAAAGCATTTAAAAATGACTTATTATTTATAACACAAGTTGTTTTATACTCTCTGGGAAACATTTTTCTATAATCAATATAGTCACCTTTATATAATTTTGAAACCATACGGAATGTATCACAGAAAAACATTATTTGATTTTCATTACAACAAAAATGAATAATTTCATCATCTCCATTTAAAGATTTAGAAAGTTCATTCAAAATTTTTGTTGGAACAATTATAGAAAACTCTCTTGTATCATCAACATCAATAGACTTTTTAGCTAATCTAAAACCATCTATTGCAACAAAATTTAGCTTACCTTCTTTTTGCTCTATAAAAACACCTTTTAAAATAACTCTTTTTTCTTCTTGCATAGCTGCAGCAAAAGAAGTTTGTTTTATTAATTCAACGAGAACACTTTCTTTTATATCAAATGAAACAGAAGTATCAAGAAAAGCAACCGGTGGATAACTTTCTGTTGGATATACTTTTATTTTATAATTAGCATGTCCACTTGTTATAGAAAGCATAGAGCCATCATTTATTGTTTCAAGGGTAACATATATATCAGGAAGTTTTCTTACAATATCACCAAAAGTTTTAGAATTTACGACAACACTTCCAATTTCTTCTATAATTGCAGGAATTTCGTAAACTATACCAAATTCATTATCGTTTCCTGTAAAACGAAGCTCTTCACCAACTTCAATTAATATTCCTTGTAAAATATCAGCAGTACTCTTTGTTGGAACTGCTTTTTGAACAATGTTAATACCGCTTACCAAATTTTCTCTGTTACAAGTCAGTTTCATAAAAATAACCTCCGGTTGTATATCGCTTTTTATATTATATTATAATATTCTTAGTAGTAGTAGTAGTAGTGTCTGTGGATATTGTGGAAAATTTAATTTTTTGGCTATATATAGCTAAAAATGCTTGTTGATAACCTTGTTGATAACTATGAAAAATTATCCACAGTTTCCACAGCCTATTCATTTTAAAATTTTTTCCACATTTTGTCCACAGGGATTTTTCCACATATCCACCGTTTTTTGTGGAAAAATTTAAATTATAATATTTTTCTTAAGCTCTTCCATAATATGTTTAAGCTCTTGATTAGTATTTACTTGCTTTGAAATTTGTTCACAAGCATACATAACTGTTGTATGATCTCTACCGTTAAAAGCTTTTCCGATATCAGGATATGACATATTAGTAAGATTTCTGCATAAAAACATTGATATCTGTCTTGGAAAAACTAATTCTTTTGTTCTCTTTTTAGAAAGAATATCTTCTACGCTTAAATTAAAGTATCTTGAAACACTATCTATAATAATACTTGCGTCAATTTCTCTAATATCATTTTTTTGATAATGTTTTAAAGCTTCTTTGGCTAAATTAAGAGTTATTTCTTTTCCTTGCATAAGAGAAATAGAAAGATGATTAATTACTCCTTCAAGCTCTCTTATATTATCACTTGTATAATTTGCGATATAGTCAAGGATTTCATTATCAACATCAATTGAATTTTCTGAAGCTTTTCTATTTAGAATAGCAACTTTTGTTTCAAAATCAGGTACTTGAATATCAACAATTAATCCCCATCCGAATCTTGTGCGAAGTCTATCTTCAAGTATTTCAATTTTATTTAAAGGGCTATCACATGAAATAACAATTTGCTTTTTATCTTCATATAATGAACTGAAAGTGTAAAAGAATTCTTCTTGAGTTCTTTCCATGCGCGAAATAAATTGAATATCATCTATCAGAAGAACATCAATTTTTCTGTATTTGTTACGGAATTCATTATTCTTTTTATTTGCAATTGCGTCTATAAATTCTGTTGTAAATACTTCAGATGTTACATATAAAACTTTCTTTGTAGGATCATTCTTTAAAATTTGATTTCCTATAGCATGCATGAGATGAGTTTTACCGAGACCTGAATTACCATATATAAACAAAGGATTATAAGCTGTTCCAGGTGAATCGGAAATAGCTACTGCTGCTGCATAAGCCATTCTATTGCTGTTTCCTATTATAAATGAATCAAATGTATATTTAGGATTAAGATTTGATTTATATGTATTTTTATCTGGATTGTTACTTACAATTTCACTTTGTATAGAATTATTATTTTTTACAGGTGTATATTTACCCACAACATGAAAAGCAAGTGAAAATTGTTGATTTGTCTCTTTAATTAAGGCATTTTTTATTTCATTATAATATTTATTTTCTATAAACTCTACGCAAAATTCGTATGGAGAAACAAAATGTACAGTATCTCCTACTACATCAACAAGCTCTAAAGCAACTATATAACATTCGTAATGTAAAGGAGATATGACAGATTTAAGATCTTCTTTGCATTTTAACCAACTATTCTTTATATCATCAATTGTATAGTTTAGCCTTTCCATAGGGTTCCTCCAAGATTTTATCCGTACTACTGTCAAAGCTTTTGTAAATTTTAAAAGTCATCCTATGTAAGCCGCTTAAGAAATAATCGAAAAGCAGAAAAAATCACCTAAAAAGCAGTATACTTTTTTTTGTGCTGTAATAATATAACAGAAAACATTATAAGAATGCAATAGGCTTTTTTTTAAAAAAAATACCCTGTTTTTTAGCAATTTACTACTTTTTGTGCTTGATTTTTAAATATCTACAACATGTTGTGATAAACAAAATAAAAAATTTTTTTTAGTATTAAAAATTTATTTTTATTGACTTTTTTTACTTGTACATATATAATATAGCGTGCTTTTTGCCCAAAAATAAAAAGGGTTTTAAAGATATGTTTTTAAAGTCATAAAGGATGAAGGAGGTGCCGATATGATAAGACCGTATCAGCCTAAGAAAAAACAAAGAAGCAAAGTACACGGATTCCGTGCAAGAATGAAAACTGCAAATGGCAGAAAAGTTTTAAGAAGAAGACGCCAGAAGGGAAGAAAAGTATTGTCTGCGTAATTAATTTTTTGGAGGAATTTTAATGAAATTTACCCTCAAAAAAAATAATGAATTTAGGACAGTATACAAAAAAGGGCGATTTAAAGCAGGACGTTTTATAGTCATGTATGTTATGCCCAATAAAAAGGAATTTAACAGAATCGGGATAACGACAGGCAAGAGATTCGGTAATAGTGTTCAAAGAAACAGAATGAAACGACTTATCAGAGAAGCCTATCGTCTTTCCCGTAATCAGGTGAAGAAAGGCTATGATATAATTTTTATGGCCAGAGCATCTGAAAGAAAGTCTGATTCTCCTAACAAAAAGTTAAAAGCTGTTTCCGTTCCTTCATATCATGATGTTGAAAAGGAAATGAGATGGCTATCTTCTGCATTGGGGATGTTAATTTGAAAAAACTTTTTTTATTTTTAATAAAATTTTATCAAAAAAATATTTCTCCAATGAAGAAGCCATGTTGCAGATTTTATCCAACATGTTCGCAGTATGCATTGGAAGCTATACAAAAGTATGGAGCATTTAAAGGTTTCTTTTTGGCGTTGTGGAGGATACTAAGATGTAATCCGTTTTGTAAAGGCGGATATGATCCTGTAAAATGAGAAGGGATTGTTATTAAGTGAGCTTTATAGCAAAACCATTTGGTATTTTGATTAAATATATCTATAATTATCTTGCATTCGACAGTTATGGACTGGCCATTATACTGTTTACTATTTTTGCAAGATTACTTTTGTTTCCGTTAAATTTAAGTCAGCAAAGAAGCATGGACAAACAGCAGGCTATTATGCCTGAGATGGAGGCTTTAAAGCAGAAATACGGTAATGATAAAAATAGATTACAACAAGAACAGCAAATGTTATATTCAAAATATAACATTAATCCTATGGCCGGATGTTTACCTTTGTTACTTCAGTTTCCTCTTTTAATGGCTCTTTATGAAATTATAAGAAACGCTGAAGTATATATCGGTGAAAGTGTTAACAAGGTTTTTTTGGGTATATTCGACTTAAGTAAAACACCTGAATGGAAGATATGGACATTGGATAAGGCAGATTATAAAGTTTATTTGCCCTTGTTAGTATTTCCTATAGTTGCATTTGCGACAACATATATTTCTCAAATGCTTTCAATGAAAAAAAATAAGAAAAAAGATGACAAAAAAGACGAGACTCCTAATCCAATGAACGGTATGATGAAAATTATGCCATTTATGACTTTGATTTTCGGATTTATGGTTCCTGCGGGACTGGCGCTTTATTGGGCAGTGGGAAACATCTTAAGTATATTACAAACATATTTAATAAAAAATGTGTTTACAAAGAAAAAAGAAGGAAGTGTAAAAAATGCCTGAATTTGTAGAAAAAGAAGCTAAAACAATTGATGAGGCTATTCAACTTGCATTAGAGGAGTTAAATATAGATCTTGAGGATGCAAAAGTTGATATTTTAGAAGAGGGAAGTAAGGCTAAACTTGGCATTTTTGGTGGCAAAGGAGCTAAAGTAAGAGTAACGGTTAATATTCCGGATACAAAAATTGTAGCAAATTTTTTAGATGAGATTATAAACAGATCAAGAGGCGAGGATGATTATCCTAAGTATGTTATTACCGAAGAAAATGATGACGGTATGCAAGTTATTAAAGTAAGCATTTCTGGAAACGATGTTTCTCATCTCATTGGAAGACATGGTGAATCTTTATATGCTATTAACTATCTTGCAAGCATCCTGGTAAACAAAGGAAAAGATGAATACAAACGTGTTTATATAGATGTTGAAAATTACAGAAAGCACAGAGAGGAAACACTTGTATCAATTGCTAACAGAGCTGCGTCAAGGGTTACGAAATATAAAAGACCTGTTTCTTTGGATCCTATGCCGGCTTATGAAAGAAGAATCATTCATTCGGCTCTTCAAAGCAATAGAAATGTCGTTACTGAGAGTCAGGGAGTAGAGCCTAATCGCTGCGTAATAGTAAAAACAAGACCTTATGTAAAGAAGTTTTGATGATTTATGAAATATCACTGTGAAGATACAATCGCAGCAATATCCACTCCGGTAGGTTCCGGCGGAATAGGTATAATACGTATCAGTGGTGATTTGGCGATTGAAAAAGCAAACAAAATATTCAGAGGGATAAATAAACGGGCAACTGAAACAGATACGGTTGCCCGTATGTCTTCTCATACCATAAAGTATGGTAATATTGTCGACCCTGATACGGGTGAGTATATTGACGAGTGCCTTCTAAGTGTTATGAAAGGTCCTCATTCTTATACAAAAGAAGACATCGTAGAAATTAATTGTCACGGCGGTTATGCAGTTATGCGTAAAATTTTATCTATTCTTTTTAAGATGGATATTAGGCCGGCAGAACCGGGAGAATTTACAAAAAGAGCTTTTATGAACGGCAGAATAGATCTTTCAAAGGCAGAAGCCGTCATGGATATAATTAATGCAAAAACAGAAGCCGGCAGAAAAACAGCAGTTATGCAGCTTTCAGGTAGATTGACAAGGGAAATTTCTAATATTAGGGAAAAATTAAAGCTATGCCTTGCAGAAATTGAAGTGGCTTTAGACTATCCGGAGTACGAAATGGACGAAGATACAGGAAGTTCTGCAATGAAATTACTTACAGAAACGCAAAAAACACTTACTGAACTTTCTGATACATTTTATCAAGGACGTATTTTAAAAGATGGTATTAAAATTTCTATTTCCGGTATACCAAATGTCGGGAAATCTTCACTTTTAAATTTGCTTACAGGATATGATAGAGCAATTGTTACGGATATAGAAGGAACAACGCGTGATACGATAGAAGAAAGTATTGAATATGATGGAATACCTATTATTTTGACTGATACTGCAGGCTTAAGGAAAACTGCTGATTTAGTAGAAAAAATTGGTGTAGACAGATCATACGAAGCTATTAAAAATAGTGATATCGTTATTTTTATGGCTGACATTTCAGAAAAAACAAGAGCTCTTCAATCACAAAAGCTACTTGATGAAATTAAAGAGAAATTCAAAGAAAAAAATATTATTACAGTTTTAAATAAATGTGATATAGAAGCAGCAGAAACAGCTGAAATATTCAGTGCGGATTCCGTAAAAGTTTCAGTAAAGGAAGAAACAGGTATTAAAGTATTGCTGCAAAAAATTAAAGAACTTATGAAAATAGAATCTATAGAGGGAAATCAAACTGTAATTACAAGTGAAAGACATAAAGTTTTATTGGACAGAGCATCAGACGCACTAAAAAAAGCTCAGGAAAGTTACAGTGCAAATTTGCCGCTTGATTGTATTTCGTATGATATTTGGGAATGCGGTAAATTTTTAGGTGAAATAACCGGAGAATCGATAGAAGACGATGTTATGGAGACAATTTTCAGTAAATTCTGTCTCGGAAAATAGGAGTCGGTATTATGGGAGTACATTTTGAAGATTATGATGTTGCAGTAATAGGTGCAGGTCATGCAGGTTGTGAAGCAGCCTTGGCAGCTGCCAGATTAGGTTTTAAAACTGTAATATTCGGTGTTAATATAGACAGTGTGGCAAATATGGCATGTAATCCAAGTATTGGTGGTACTGCAAAAGGTCAGCTCGTAAGAGAAATAGATGCAATGGGCGGAGCAATGGGAAAGGTTGCTGATAAAACAGCAATTCAGACGAAATTGCTTAACAAAGCAAAAGGGCCGGCAGTTTATTCTCCGAGAGCTCAAATTGACAGACGTCGCTATCAGTCCGAAATGAAGCATGTACTTGAACTTGAAAAGAATATTGATTTAAAACAAGCTGAGATTGTAAGTATTCTTACGGAACCGGGCAATGATGGTATACCCAGAGTGACAGGTGTAGTTACTCATTTAGGTGCAGAATATGGATGCAAATGTGCCATAGCTTGTACGGGAACATATCTCAAAGGAAAGGTAATAATAGGAGAATACAGTTACAGTAGCGGCCCAGACGGACATTTCCCGGCTAATGCTTTATCAGGCTGTTTGGCAGATTTAGGATTTACAATTATACGCCTTAAAACAGGTACGCCACCGAGAGTAAACAGGCAGAGCGTTGATCTTTCAAAAACCGAACCACAAATGGGAGATGATATGCCTTTTTCATTCTCTTTTGATGAGGATGCGCCTCAAAATGAGCAACTTCCATGTTATCTTACACATACTAATCAGCGTACTCACGATATAATAAAAGCAAACTTACACAGATCACCGCTTTACAACGGAATGATTGAGGGTGTCGGTCCACGTTACTGCCCATCGATAGAAGATAAAATTATGAGGTTTGCAGACAAAGAGCGTCACCAACTTTTTATTGAGCCAATGGGCAGTGATACAGAGGAAATGTATGTACAAGGAATGTCTTCCAGTTTACCTGAAGATGTGCAATGTGATTTTATACATTCAATAGAAGGTTTGGAAAAGGCTTCTATAATGAGACCTGCTTATGCTATAGAATACGATGCAATTGATGCCCGTCAACTCAAGCTTTCGTTAGAGAGCAGAATTGTAGACGGACTTTTCTGTGCAGGACAAATAAATGGTTCTTCCGGATATGAAGAAGCAGCAGCACAGGGATTAATGGCGGGAATTAATGCTGCGCGAAAGCTTCAAGGCAAAGAGCCTATTGTAATTGATCGTTCAGAAGGGTATATTGGAGTACTTATAGATGATTTGGTAACTCGAGGTACGCGTGAACCTTATAGAATGATGACTTCGCGTGCGGAATATCGCCTCGTTTTGCGCCAAGATAATGCAGATAGCAGGCTAACACCGAAAGGATATGAAGCAGGACTTATTTCAGAAGAGCGATATAGTAAATTTAAAGCAAAAATGGAAAATATACGCCTGGAAATAGAAAGACTTAATTCAACTTTTGTTGCGCCGGGAGCAAAAATAAATGAACTTCTTGAGAGCGTGGGATCAGCATCATTAAAAGGAAGCTGTTCTTTGGCAGATTTATTGAGAAGACCTGAAATCAGCTATGACATGCTTTGCAGATATGAGGCAGAGCAGAATACTGATATTCTTCCCCAAAAATTGTCTTTCAGAGAGGCCGAACAAGTTGAAATCTCTGTTAAGTATGAAGGATATATAAAAAGACAGGAAATGCAGATAAATCAATTTAGAAAATTGGAAAAAAAGCGTTTGCCTGTACCTTTTGACTATAAAAAAGTAACAAATATATGCCTCGAAGCAAGAGAAAAGCTTACTAAAATACAGCCTGAGTCAGTAGGACAAGCCAGCAGAATAACAGGAGTATCGCCTGCAGATATAACAGCTCTTATGATTTTCTTAAGCTCACAGGAAAATAATCCGGAGGGAGCAGAATAATGTTAAGTCTTGAGCTTATTGAATTTTTTAAAACAACAACTGCTAAATTGGGAATAGAGATTAGTGATGAACAAATAAATAAATTTTCAAAATACGGGGATTTATTGCTTGAATGGAATAAAGTTATGAATCTCACAGCTGTTTGTGAAGAACGTGAAGTAGTAATAAAACATTTTGTGGATAGTATGACGATTATTCCGTATATTGATGTCCAAAAATGTAAAAAAATAGCAGATATAGGAACAGGGGCAGGTTTTCCCGGAATTCCCCTTAAAATTATAAGACCGGAAATTGAAGTGGTTTTATTAGATTCTTTAGGAAAGCGTGTGAATTTTTTAAACACAGTCATAAAGGAATTAAAATTAGAAGGCATAAGTGCAATTCACGCCAGAGCAGAAGACGGTGGCAGAGATAAATTATTAAGAGAAAAATTCGATTACGTTACTGCCAGAGCTGTAGCACCTATGAACATTTTACTTGAATATTGTATGCCATTTGTAAAAAAGGGCGGTTATTTTATAGCTATGAAGGGATCTTCTGAAGAGGTTTCTTATGAAAATGCTTTAAGAGAACTGTCGGGAAAAGTGGAATCGGAGGATGTTTTTACTTTGCCGGAAAGTGACATTACAAGACGAATAATATGCGTAAAAAAGACAGACTTTTTGTCGACTCGTTATCCGCGAAAAGCCGGTATTCCGAAGAAAAATCCGTTGTAAAAGGTCGAAAAGTGTCAAAACATTGTTAAAACGCGGTGAGATGGTCGAACGAAACATACTTTGTTAAGCGTCGAAAACCTTTATTTTTTGTTTTAAATGAGGTATAAACGTTGTGTGACGATAATGGTCACATATCTACAAAGGAGGTTTTAAAATGAATTGTGTACTTAAACATGAGGATTTGGTAAACGAGACACCGCGAGATTACATTACAGAAATACCAACGAATAAAATAAAGGCAAATCCATATCAGCCAAGAAAGGAATTTTCCAGAAGTGCCTTATATGATTTGGCAAATTCAATTAAAGAATACGGAATATTGCAACCTATTACTGTCAGGCCGCTAAGAGGTGAACAATCATACGAATTAATTGCCGGTGAAAGACGATTAAGAGCTGCAAAAATAGCAGGTCTTACGAGTGTTCCGGCTATAGTGTACAGTGCCGGAGATAATGATTCTGCTGTATTGGCATTAATTGAGAATTTACAAAGAGAAAATCTTAATTTTATGGAGGAGGCAGAAGGATATTACTGTCTTTTAATCGACCACGGAATGACTCAGGAGGAATTGGCAAAAAAAGTGGGCAAAAGTCAATCATCTATTGCAAATAAAGTGAGACTACTTAAATTACCTCCTATGGTAAAAAAGATTCTTTGTGACAATAAGTTAACAGAAAGACATGCAAGAGCTCTTTTAAGAATGCCTGATGAACAGTTGCAACTTAAGGCTTTGAAGATAATAAGTGAAAAACATTGCAGCGTTAAAGAAGCCGAAGATATAGTAGAGAAAATGCTGGAAAAATACAATGAAGAAATGTTAGAAAAAGGGTATATGCTTCCTGTGCAAAAACATCTTTCAGGTCAAAAGGGCAGTGTTAAATTTGTAGTCAGAGACATCAAGATTTTTGTAAATACCATAAAAGAAACAATATCAATTTTAAAACGTTCAGGAGTAGAAGCGAAAGCTGCACAATTTGACAGGGGTGAATATATAGAATTTATCGTAAGAATACCTAAAGAATCTAACGGATTGGTTGTTCGAAATAACAGTGACAAAACATTACCGGTAGCAAAACCAAGTTAAACAGCCACGCCAAGTTGAATTTTGTAGACTTTTTTATGAAAAAGTGATAAAATATAAAAGGTGTAACAGCAAATAACAGAATTCCAAAAAGGAGTTATTTTTATAATGAGTGATGAGTTCAACAAAGATACTATGGATGATCAAAATACAGACTACAACAGAGTGATTCCTGTAGACATCGTTCATGAAATGAAAACATCTTTTATTGATTATTCAATGAGTGTTATCGTAGACAGAGCGCTTCCCGATGTAAGGGATGGATTAAAACCTGTTCATAGAAGAATAGTTTATTCTATGTTTGAGTTAGGTTATACTCCCGATAAAGCTACAAGAAAATCTGCCACAACGGTAGGTCACGTAATGGGTAAATATCATCCTCATGGTGACGCTGCTATCTATGACAGTTTAGTAAGACTTGCTCAGGATTTTTCAATGAGATATGTTCTGGTTGATGGACAGGGTAACTTCGGTTCTCGAGATGGTGACCCACCGGCTGCACAGCGTTATACTGAGGCTAAAATGTCAAAAATATCTATGGAAATGGTTGCGGACATCAATAAAAATACTGTTGATTTTAGACCTAACTATGATGAACATGAAATTGAGCCTGTTGTTCTGCCGTCACGTTTCCCAAATATGTTGGTTAACGGTTCGTCAGGTATTGCTGTTGGTATGGCTACAAATATTCCACCTCACAATTTAGGAGAAGTAATTGATGGCGTTATTCAAGTAATTGACAATCCGGAGATTTCTATAGACGAGCTTATGCAGTACATAAAGGGCCCTGATTTTCCTACCGGAGCAAATATTTTGGGCAAGCAGGGAATACGTGAAGCGTTTAGAACAGGACGCGGAAAAATTATGGTTCGTGCAGAAGCTACCATCGAAGAAATGGCTAACGGCAGACACAGAATTGTGGTTACTGAGTTACCATATCAAGTTAATAATGCGCGTTTGGTTGAGAAAATTGCTGAGCTTGTAAAAGACAAGCGTATAGACACAATCAGCGGACTTCGAGATGAATACTCTAAAAAAGGCATCAGAATTGTTATTGAGCTCAAGCGAGATGCTAATCCTAATGTTGTTCTTAATCAACTTTATAAATTTACTTCTTTACAAGAGGCATTCAATGTAAATATGCTTGCATTAATTCCTACACCGGATGGCAAGTCACAGCCTAAGCTTATTAATCTTAAAGAAGCTCTCGTTTACTATATTGATCATCAAAAAGAAGTTGTAAGCAGAAGAACTAAATTTGACCTTGACAAGGCATTAGACAGAGCACACATTTTAGAGGGTATGTTGATTGCACTTGATAATATTGATGAAATTATCAATATTATACGTTCTTCAAAGACAGAGCCTATTGCTAAAGAAGGCATGATGAATCGTTTTGGTTTTACAGAACGTCAAGCTCAGTACATTATTGATATGCGTCTTGGTCGTTTGACAGGAATTGAGAGAGAAAAAGTTCAAACAGAATATGCAGAGAAGCTTAAAGAAATTGAATATTACAGGAGCATTCTTGGAGATGAAGCTATTTTGATGGGAGTTATCAAGGACGAGCTTACTGTTATCAAAAATAAATATAGTGATGAAAGAAGAACAAGAATAGTTCCATATGAGGGTGAGATTGATTTGGAAGATCTTATCCATGAGCAAGAAGTTGCCATTACACTTACAAATGTAGGATATATTAAACGTACCTCTGCCGATACATATAAAGCACAACGCAGAGGTGGCAAAGGTATTATGGGATTGACAACAAGAGAGGAAGATTTTGTTGAGAAGCTTCTTATAACATCTTCCCATGATATGATTTTATTTATTACTACGTTTGGACGTGTATATTCTCTAAAAGGATACGAGATTCCGGATGCAGGCAGAACGGCTAAGGGTATTGCTATTGTAAATCTGTTGCAGCTTCAACCTGAAGAAAAAGTTGCAACAATGATTCCGATAACGGGCTTTGATGATGGCAAATATCTTGTTATTGCTACCAAGTCAGGTATTATTAAGAAAACTGAGCTTAAAGCATACAGCAATATGCGTAAAGGCGGTTTAATTGCTGTTGAGCTTCGTGATGAAGACGAGCTTATCAATGCTCATCTCGTAGATGAAGATCAAGACATAATGATGGTTACAAGAAAAGGTATGTCAATTCGTTTCAATGAAAAGGATGTTCGTGCTACAGGCAGAGACTCTATCGGTGTTAAAGGAATTACACTGCGTGAGGACGATTATGTTATCAGTATGGATATATGTAAGCCGGGCGACTCAATTTTGATTGTAACAGAAAAAGGTTTTGGCAAGAGAACTGATGTTGAAGAATATCGTCCTCAAACAAGAGGCGGTAAGGGCCTTTTAACATATAAGATCTCTGAGAAGACGGGAGAACTTGTTGGCATGATGATGGTCAATGACGACAATGATATTATGATGATTACAACGGAGGGTGTCATTATCAGAATACATGCGTCAGATATTAATATTATCGGCAGAAATACAAGTGGTGTACGTCTAATGAGAACAACTGACACAAATCTTATTGTAAGCTGTGCAAAAACAGAAAAAGAAGAAGATATTCCGGATGCAACAGAAGAAACAATTACTGAAACAAGCGAATTTGAAGGAAGTGCTGTTTCAGCAAGTGGCAGCGAAGATGGCCCGGATTATGAAGCAGGAAGAGAAATATTGGAAAAATTAGATATTGAGTAAAATGCTGATATAAAATCAGTTAAGACAACCCGACAGATTATTTATTTGTCGGGTTATTTTATTTACTTAATAAAATCTATTATTGTCTTTCTTACAATTTCAGATTTTTCTTCAATTTTCTCTGTGGCTTGTATAATTATATGTTTTTTAAATATATTTTTATAGTTTTCATATGCCTTAAAAATCTTTTCATCAGAAGCTGCGGCCTCTGCTGCAGATTCTCTGCGCATAACGCTGCTGGCTTGATTGCGTTTTTCATAGAAATCCGGCTGTGTAACAGCCATACTTTGCATGTGCAGCACAATTGCACCATGCAAATAAGCAGCAATATCGTCCTCTGACAAATTTTCTTCCTCAAGAAGGCAAATAAACTCATCATGAGTTAAAAAAGTGCCTGCATCTATGCATGTCCTGTCAAAAACAACAATAGTTTTATCTATATTATTATCGTTTTGATAAAGCATATCAAAAAGCTCTTTTTCTTTTATAAGTTGTCGACGAATAATTGCTTTCTGTGCTTCGTAAGGGTTGTCTTCAAATACAATCCCGGCATCAAAAAGTTCTCTTGCTGTTTCAGAAATAATATGTACATTGTATTCCTCAGAAAACCATTCCGCAATTTTTTTTGAAATTACGGATTTACCTCCCCGTGGTCCCGAACTCAAAATAATTTTATATGGTTCTTTTTTTTTATCGGCTAACATATAAACCTCCTTTTACTGCCTAAGCAAAGCCTCTCGCTCCCTGAAATCCGGCAAAAATTGCGCTATTAAATTATAAAAATCTTTGCTATGATTATGAAATTTTATATGTGCAAGCTCATGTACCACAACATAATCTATTGCTTCAGGCGGATACATCATAAGTCGATACGAAAAATTCAAGCTGTTCTTTCCGCTGCAACTGCCAAATTTTTTTGTCGCGGATGAAATTTTCACTGCAGTAGGAATTAAGCACATCTTTTCCGAAAAATATTTTACTCGGTACGGAATGTGTTCTTTCGCCGCTGCTTTGAGTTTTTGAATTTCATCTTCAGAAAGACTCTTATGATATTTATTTTTAGCCCGTGCAATTTGTTTTGATTTTGCAGAATTAAGCCATGCTGTGTTATTCTTAATAAAGTTGTCTATTTTACTTTTTGACGTACCAAATGGAGCGCGAATTAATACCTCTCCGCCGATTTTTACTTCAGCACAGAGTGTTTTGCGAGAAGAAAAAATAATTTTATACTCCACAGGCAACAACTCCCGATTACATCGTTTAAATAATATATATAGTATATCAGTAGCAGATGTGTATTTCAATATTCTATATCTTTTTCATAAAAAACAGTTGACAAGCATCATATAAATATCGTATAATCACCATTGCTCGTTGCTTGTGAAAGTAATAAGTTTCATGGGTGACTTGCGTATGGTGGCTGTAGCTCAGTTGGTTAGAGTATCAGGTTGTGGCCCTGGGGGTCGTGGGTTCGAATCCCATCAGCCACCCCATTTATTTAAAACCTACTTCAAATTTTTGAAGTAGGTTTTTTGCTTATTATCATACCAATCTGAAAACTTCAAAACTCTCTATATCTGAGCGATTGCCTACAAAAACTTTAAATTTACCTTTTTCAGCTTCAAATTTACCTTCAAACGTATGGAATTTCAATTTCTCCACAGTGATTTTAAAAGCAACAACTTTTTCCTCTCCGGGAGCAAGAGTGACTTTCTGGTATCCTTTAAGTTCTTTTACAGGTCTTGCAATAGAAGCGGTCACATCCTGTATATAAAGTTGCACAGTCTCAATACCTTCGCATTTACCGGTGTTTTTAACTGTAACAGATACAACGATTTCTCCCTCCTCCGTCAATTCCTCGCTTGATAAGGTAGGGGAAGATATATCAAAAGTAGTATATGACAGCCCAAAACCAAAGGGGTATACAGGTTCATAAGGGTTATCTCTGTATCCCAAGCAATATCCTCCATTTGTACTCGGGCGACCTGTACGCAAATGATTATAACAATATGGAGATTGTCCCTCATAAGGGAATGACATAGGAAGTTTAGCTTGGAAATTTACATTGCCAAAGAGCAGGTTGGCCAGCGCATTTCCGCCTTCTGTTCCCGGATGCCAAAAAATAATTGTAGCAGGTGCGACATCCTTTATTTTCTCTAAAGCGAGAGGCCGTCCGCAATAAAATACAACGGCTGTGTTTTTGTTAACCTCGCAAACTTCTTTTATAAGGCGTGTTTGTGAATCGCTTACGGAAATTCTTGCGCGAGAGTGTGCTTCACCGCTCATATCTATTTCTTCACCAAGACAGAGAATAACGATATCTGAATCCTGGGCAATCCTTTTTGCCTCAAAAATTTGCTCGATTACATCTTCGGCCTTTTCATTTGGCTCAGCCGAGCAACCTCGCGCGAAAGCAATTTCCGCATTCGGTATTGCATTTTTAATTCCTTGTATAACGCTGATTGCTTCGGAAGATTTACCGCAACAGTACCAGCCGCCGGTCATACCATGGTCGGCAACGGGGCCGATAATTGCAATCTTTTTAACGTCTTTACGGAAAGGCAGCACGCCGTTATTTTCCAATAAAACAGCGCTTTTCTCTGCAGCAATTCTTGCTAATTCTCTATATTCAGGGCAAAGATGAATTTTTTGTTCATCTTCTTCACTGGCAGCTCTGTAAGCATTATCAAAAAGACCAAGTTTTTCCTTGAGCTTTAATATGCGCATAACAGCTTTGTCTATTTGTTCTTCACTAATTTTTCCTTCTTCGAGAAGTGCTTTGCCGAATTTTACAAAGCATGTAGACATCATTTCTATATCACTCGTAGCATTGAGAGCTTTTTCTGCACATTCTTTCTCGTTCTCACAAATTCCGTGAGAAATCATTTCATAAAATGCATTAAAGTCAGAAATAACTATTCCGTCGAATCCCCATTCTTTACGCAAAATGTCATTGACAAGATATTTATTTGCCGATGAAGGAATGCCGTTTAAGGTATTGAAGGATGTCATTAGAAGCTCAACACCTGCATCAACAGCAGCTTTGTAAGCAGGAAGGTAGTATTCACGAAGAGTATGGTCTCCCATTTCAACTGCGTCATAATCTCGTCCTCCGTCACAAGCGCCATAGGCGGCAAAATGTTTCACACAGGCTGCAATATTGTCTTTTCCCAAATCACCTTGAAAACCCCTTACCATTGCTTGTGCCATTTTCGAATTAAGATAAGGATCTTCTCCTGTTGTTTCCATACATCGTCCCCAACGTGCATCGCGAACGAGATCTGTCATAGGAGCGAAAGTTACGTGTATGCCTCCTACGGAAGCTTCCTTTGCCGCCATGGCACTGCATTTTTCTGCTAATTCTTCATCAAATGATGCGCCAATTCCTAAAGGAACAGGATATATTGTACGATATCCGTGAATAACATCAGCCATAAAAAGAAGCGGAATTTTATGAGGGTCTTCTGCTAAATGGAAATCCTGCAAATCTTTAAGTTTTTTAGCTCCGCTTATACCAAGCACAGAGCCTATTCTTGAAGTAACTTTTTTTGTTATACCAAAATTTCTCATAGGGCCGGTTATAACTCCTTCACCCTCATCAGTTATAATCTGCGGTACAAGCTGTGTCATCTGAGCCAATTTTTCGTCTACAGTCATTTCTCTAAGTAATTTTTGTAAATCCATAATTATAACTCACTTTTTTTATTTAAATATATTTCCATTATAACATATACCATGAATAAAAACTATCACAAGTTGCTCCTACTTCAGCTAAGAAAAAGTTGTTTGAAAAATTTGTTAATTATGGTAATATCATCATTGGAAATAATTAATAATGACATTTGGAATTAATAACCAAGAGTTAAACAATTCTCCAAAATCATATAAAACCATTAAATAACTAAAATTATCCTCAAGAAAGTAGGTTCCCGAAATGGATTTATCATATTTTTTCAACGAAAAAGAAAAGCCCCTTGATACTCTCTTACACGA
This sequence comes from Clostridia bacterium, assembly GCA_017522515.1. Next base: position 9,619 of record JAFWZH010000103.1, on the reverse strand, counting down.
CGGTGGCTTTTGCGGAATTTTTCGCTCTATTGTGTGTATAGGAGATAGTCTTTCCTCAGGAGAATTTGAATATGTAAAAGAGGATGGCAGCAAAGTATATGCAGACATGTTTGAGCATTCATGGGGACAGCATATTGCGCGTACAATAGGCAGTAAGGTCTATAATTTTTCTCGGGGAGGCATGACTGCAGAAGAATATGTCAAGACTTTTGCAGAAGCAAAAGGTTTTTGGGATAAGGAAAAAGCAGGCGATGCATATATTATAGCACTTGGTGTTAATGATTTATTATTTCAGAAAAAGCCGATTGGCACAATAGAAAATATTCAAAAAGACTATAATAATCCGGAAGACACTTTTGTCGGTTATTATTCGTCTATTATACAAAGAATACAAAAAGAAATACAACCGAATGCAAAGTTTTTTCTCATGACAATGTTAAAAAACGGTGAAGAGGAATACGATAAAATTATTGAAGCGCACACTCAGACGCTTTATGATGTGGCATCTGCATTCAATAATTGTTATGTGATTGACTTTAGCAAGTATGGTCCATTAGATAGTGGGCTTTTCCGTGAAAAATTCTATCTAAACGGACACCTTACTCCGGCAGGCTACATTCTCACAGCCAAAATGGTTATGACATATATTGATTACATAATTCGCCATAATATAAAAGATTTTGATATGGTGGGATTTATTGGCAATGAGGAATTGCTTCAATAATTATCTCTGCAATGTTATTTACACCATTGGCATTTTCACAATTAACCATAGCCGCCGTCATTTTTTCCTTGTCTTTTTCAACATAAGAGATTGCGTGCATGAAAGTTGACGGCGTTATATTTTCTTCTTTCAAGACTATAGCAAAACCACGCTTTTCAAAGGATTCAGCATTTAAAATCTGGTCTCCGCGACTTGCTGCAGCGGAAAGGGGAATTAAAAGCATAGGCTTATGAAGCGCCAAAAATTCATGTATGGCATTAGAACCGGCACGTGATACAATAAAATCAGATAAAGCCAACGCATCAGGCAATTCCTCAGAAATAAACTCAAACTGTTTATATGAAGACGAAAACTTCTCGCACGCTTCATCTATATTGCCCTTACCGCATAGATGTATAATGTTGTATTTTTTTACCAATTCAGGTAGATTTTCACGCAAAGCCTTATTCAAAACGGCAGAGCCTAAGCTACCGCCCATGCTTAAAATTACGGGTTTGCTGTCAAAACCGTAAAGTGAACGAGCGCGACTTGCATTTCCGTCAAAAAGTTCAGGTCTTATAGGAGAACCTGTGCATACACCAACTCCTTTAGGCAAATAATCCAAAGTATCCGGGAAGGTGGTGCAGATTTTCGTAGCATATCTTGCAGATAATTTATTTGCAAGTCCCGGTGTTAAATCTGACTCATGAGCAATTACAGGTATTTTATAGGCATGTGCTGCAGCGGCCACGGGCACAGAAACAAAACCGCCTTTTGAAAAAACGACAGCAGGACGAATCTTTTTCATTAATTTTTTGGCATCAAAATAACCGCCTATTACACGAAAAGGATCTGTAAAATTTTGCCAAGAAAAATATCTTCTCAATTTGCCGGTACGCACAGAATGATACGTAATATCAGGATATTTCTCTATCATTTCTTTTTCGATACCCGTCTCAGAGCCTATATAATGAACATCAAGCTCAAGATTTTTAATTTTCTCACGAATTAACGGTATAATTGCCAAATTAGGCGTAACGTGTCCGGCTGTGCCGCCACCTGTAAAAACTATAGAAACTTTTTGCAAAAAAATCACTCCAAAAATTGTTTGTTGTCTTCTTCTAATACAGCCGCACCTTTTTTATATCGTTTGTGCTTGCGAAATTTACGAATGCACCACAAAGCAGAAAGTGCAATAACAGTTATACCTATTACTATTATAACAATATTCTTAATAGTATAATATATGTCTGCTTTCTGTTGAATATCAGCAGGAACTTCAACATATTTGTGGACATTCTCTGCAGTAAGTACACCTTGTTCTGTAAAGTCAAACTGATAAGTCCATAAATATGACTCATATTGCATTATATCTTCACCGCTAATATCATTGCGGTAATAGAAAACCTGCAAACTTAAAGGCCTGTTATCCATTTCCTGCTGCAAAATACGTACAGCTCTGTATACTACAGCCTTATAATCCTCAAAAGAAATATTTTGACCATGAATATCTAAAGTAAACTCAAAACTGCCGCCGTAAGACTTGCAAGCCTCTAAACATAATGCTTCATCGGGAGCTGCGGACTGCGGAGGCGCAATCGGATATTTCTTATCGCTTGACGGAATATCAATTTCACTTTTCCAGCTCGCTGTGTAATCGGAATATTGCTGACTCCACTTAGTATTTAAGAAATTATCCATATAACTTTCTGTGTAATCCTGAAAATATACATTTCTGCAGTACGAATCATAATATCCGTCAAATTGTACACTGAAATTCTTCGCCTTCATTTCACATTCAAGGCCGTTTACTTTGCAACTGTATACAAAATAGTCAGTGTTTGGGTCATATCCTTTATATCCAACAATCTCATATCCCAAGTCTGAATAAGTATCCTCTAAAAAAGAAGAAACAGCAAACCTATGAATGACATTTCCAGGGGAAAAGCCGGCATCTGTCAAACCCAAAGACAAAATAATTATAAATAAAATGATTGCAAGGGCAATCAGCAGAGGTTTTTTTACTTTCTGCCAAATGCCCTTGTTTTCTTTGTCATAATCTTTGTAGCTCTTTTTAAATATAGCCATGATCAACGATAAAAATTTTAAGCTTTATAGCCTGCAATTACAGTAAAATCTTTAACCTTAAGGCTTGCACCGCCAACGAGACCGCCGTCGATATCAGGCATGCTAAAGAGAGAATCAGCTGTCTGTGCATTTACGCTACCACCGTACTGAATGCGTACTTTCTCAGCTGTTTCCTTGCCGTAAAGCTCTGCAACAACGTCACGAATGATTTTACAAACTTCTTGAGCCTGTTCAGCAGAAGCAGTTCTACCTGTACCGATAGCCCAAATAGGCTCATAAGCAATAATCAAGTCGGCAACTTGCTCAGCGCTTAAATTAAGAAGAGCAACCTTAACTTGATATCTGATATGCTCAGGCATAACACCTTCATCTCTTTGGAGCAAAGATTCGCCGACACAAATGATAGGTTTAAGACCGTTCTTGAAAGCAGCATGTGCCTTAAGGTTAACAGTCTCATCTGTTTCAGCAAAATATTCTCTTCTCTCAGAATGTCCGATAATAACGTATTCAATACCTAAATCTTTAAGCATAGCTCCGGAAATTTCGCCTGTATAAGCACCCTTTTCTTCCCAGTGCATATTCTGAGCAGCAATTTTAATGTTGCTGCCTTCAGAGGCAGTCAAAGCTGCGGGAATGCAAACAAAAGGAACAGCAGCAATAATTTCGTTCTCTATGCCTTTAACAGATTCTTTTAACTCCATAATAAACTCAGCAGCTTCTGCCGGAGTTTTATTCATTTTCCAGTTACCTGCAATAACTTTAGTTCTCATAATTTTTATGCTCCTTATTTTAACTTGTAATTTTATTATTTATCTTCAAGGCAAGCAATTCCGGGAAGAACAAGACCTTCAAGGAATTCAAGTGAAGCACCGCCGCCTGTTGAAACATGAGTAATTTTATCAGCAAAGCCCATTTTCTTAACAGCAGCAGCAGAATCTCCGCCACCTACGATAGTGATAGCATCTGTCTCTGCCATAGCTTTTGCGATAGCAATTGTTCCCTCTGCGAGAGTTGGATTCTCAAATACGCCCATAGGACCGTTCCAAACAACTGTCTTAGCGGATTTAACAGCATCAGCAAATAATTCAGCTGTCTTGCATCCAATATCAAGACCTTGCATATCAGCAGGAATCTCATCTACAGAAACACACTTAACTTCTATGGGAGCGTCTATAGGATCAGGGAAGGAAGCAGCAATTTTTGTATCAATAGGAAGAAGGAGCTTTTTGCCAAGCTTTTCTGCTTTTGAAATCATCTCTTTGCAGTAATCAAGTTTAGAATCATCAAGGAGAGATTCTCCGATTTCTTTGCCCATAGCCTTAAGGAAAGTATAAGCCATTCCGCCGCCTATGATAAGAGTGTCGCATTTCTCAAGCAAATTCGAAATAACATTAAGCTTGTCTGCAACTTTAGCACCACCGAGAATACCAACAAAAGGTCTCTCAGGATTGGCAAGTGCTTTACCCATGATACTGATTTCTTTCTGAATAAGGTAACCTGAAACAGCAGGAAGGTAATCAGCAATGCCGGCTGTTGTAGCATGAGCTCTGTGAGCTGTACCAAAAGCATCGTTAACGAAAATCTCAGCCATATCAGCAAGCTCTTTTGCAAAAGTAGGATCGTTCTTTTCTTCCTCTGCATGGAAACGAGCATTTTCAAGCATCATTACTTGTCCTTCTTCTAAAGCAGCAGCCTTAGCTTTTGCGTCTTCGCCAACTACGTCAGTAGCTTGAATAACATCTATTCCTAAAAGCTCGCCTAATCTTTTAGAAGCAGGAGCCAAAGAATATTTAGGATTAACCTGTCCATTAGGTTTACCCATATGTGAAACTAAAATTACTTTTGCTTTGTTATCAACAAGATATTTTATTGTAGGAAGAGCAGCAACGATTCTCTTATCGTCAGTGATAACGCCCTCTTTAAGCGGCACGTTAAAATCTACTCTTACTATAACCTTTTTACCCTTAACGTCGATGTCCTCAACGCACTTCTTGTTATAAGAACTCATGTTTAAACACTCCTCATAATTTGTATTTTGTTATATTTTAAAATATGGCAAAACATACCGCCTTTTATATTACTACGAAATGCGGTAAAATTCAACTAAAAATTGAAGTATGACCATTACAGCTCTACTATCGCAGCACTGTTATAGAACGGCTCTTTAACACAAGCAGTTAAAATAATTTGAATATTGTTTTCTTTGGAAAATTCTTCTATAGCACTGTAAGCCAATTGTTTTCTTTCACTGTCATACTGAACAAAAGGATCATCAAGTATAACAGGCAATCTTTCATCTTTAGAGGATAAACTTTTTACCAAAGCAAGTCTGAGAGCCAAATACATCTGATCTATTGTTGCACCACTATAATTATACGCACGCTGTATTGTACCTACTTCATTTTTTAAAGAAATGTCAAAATTACGTGCAATTTTCATTTCTTTATATCGTCCGTTTGTCATTTTGTTCAGAATATATGCAGCATCCTTACTGAATTCAGGTCCCATGTCTGACTGCCATCGCTGACATGCTTCCTCCATTATTTCCTCCGCCAATGAAAGAGCCTCATAACGTTTTTCGAACAACGCTATCTGTGAATTGATTTCTGAAAGCTCCTCTTTAAGGAAATAACTGTCCTCCATCTCTCCCACAGATTTGGTTAAAGCATCGGCAGAAGCTTTAGTATAAGCAATTTTTTCTGTGTAATTTTCAACTACAGCAAGGTGCTCATTGTACGTTTTTGTTTTATTATCTTCATTTTCAAGCACCATACGAGCTCTTTTGTATTCACTTTTATGGTTATCTAAAGCAATATTAATATTTTCTCTGTTAACAGAATGTTTTTTCGCGCTATAGACATAGTCGATTTTCAGAAGTTCTGACAAAGCTTCTTCTGTAGAAAAAAGTTCATCTCTAAGAATTCGCACTTTTCTGTTACACACCGCAGAAAAAATAATATGAAAAATGATTAACAGTAGCGCCCCGCCTCCTAAAAACATATAAACATACTGTTTCTGAGACCATACATTAAGATATTTACACAATGGAGCCATAAAAGACAATTTATTTATTTGTGGCGTAAATATCAAACCCAAAAAACAAATTGCAATAAGGCATATAAGTACCCCAAATATAATATTTACAGGTGTACGTACGTGCTTTGTTCTTTTTGCAGCAACAGCAAGCTCCTCATCTAAAAGATTAATTTCTTTAACATATTTTTTGATATCGGTGTGTAATGAAACGATTTCCACTGCTTTGGCAACTTCGTTCATGTCAGATTGTATAGCTATATGCTTATCTTTTTCCTCATTGAGAGCCTGTTGCATTTTGCTGCAGTCATTTCTTTTTTGTTCTGCTTCCTGTATTACTGAATCCACCTTCAAAATTGCCGCTTCGGTCGCTGCCTTTTTTTGCTGCAAAACATCAAGAACGCCTTTCCCTGTTTGCTGAGAACATAAAGACTCCTTTGAAGCCTTAAGTCTTTTGCAGGCAAGAATGTCTGTTGCGGAATTTTTATTATCGACAGAGTCTTTCATTAAACGGTCAAACAAATAATCAGCCTCAGCATTATCAGTATTGGGTTTAGACGCAAGTTGGGCAGCATAAGAAACCATGTCATAAGTAGCCGCAGTGATTTTTAGAACAGTTTCGCCTACTGTCATATTTTCCCCTAAAGAGATTTTTTCATCAGCGGTTACATTATATAATATAGTAATATCATTTATTTTACTTTCGCCAAATTCAGAGGTCACCTTATATAACACACCCATGTGTTCAAAAGTCATCTCTCCGCCGTACTTTACATCACGGCTTACGGGACGGAATTTTTTTCTCTCCTTACTCGTATTGCTCTCCGGCATTCCGTAAAGCAAAGCACGAATAAAAGCAGCCACAGTGGACTTACCGCTTTCATTTCTTCCTAATATAATATTAGTACCATCATTAAAAGTTATTTCAAGATCACGGTGTTTGCCAAAACCGTAAATTTTTAATTCATGGATTGTCATCAAAAAGCACCTCCCCATCGAAAGCCTGCAGACCGTAAGATATAGCTTGATAAATTAATTCAGACTCCTGAGAGTTTTCTGCCTTTTCCAGCATGCAACGAACAAAGCAGCCTTTTAAACTGTTTTCATGTTTTAATAAATCAAGATTAATATCCTCGCTGTAATCGGCACAGACCTTAGCGTAAAAGTATTCCGTTGAAAGCTCCTCATTCAATTTTGCAATTGATAATCTCAAACCGTATTTCTTTTTTCCAACAAGAGTTATTTTGTAAATATACTCTGAATTTGTACAGTAAGAGCGAATTCTGTCTAAAACAGCATCATAAGAATTAAGACCTGTTATGTCTATCTTTACAGCACAGTATTCACGAACAGAGGTTTTTACAAAACTCAAATCTACGGAATCCTTCGTCACAGTGCCGCTCAATATGCCGCAAGTGCCCGTTTCAGTAAAACTTCGTCCCTCGCAAACACCGGGATAGGCATAAACTGTATTTCCCCTTGAAATGATATCACTGAATTTATGAATATGGCCAAAAGCACAAAAATCAAAACCGCAAGTGTCTAAATCTTTAATAAAAATAGGATTGCAGTCATTTTTTTCACCGTCAGACAATACCGTACCATGCATAACAAGTATATTAATGAAGCTCTTATCCAAAATAGGAAGAGTATTATTTTGTCTCAATAGCGAACTCCTGCAAGAGTGCCCTTGAAAAGCCGCGCCGTACACGCGAACTTTTTCTCCAAAATCATCATAAGAAAGTTCGAGAGCCTCCAAGCCACGCTTGAAGATGTAAACATTTTCCGGCCATTCCGTAGTAAGATAAGCCGAGCCGTAAGAGGCAGGGTCGTTATTTCCGGGGGAAATAACGATGAAAGTATCAGGAATCGATTTAAAAGAATTGACCAAAAAATCAATTGTATCAGATGAAACTGAACCTTCATTAAATAAATCTCCGGGGAGCAAAAGTAAATGGGCGTCAATTCGCTTAACCTCATTAATAGCCTTAGAAAAGGCCAAGCGTTGTTCTTCTTGTCTCAATTTTGTCCTTGCTATACTACTTTTAAAGGTAGCATGAACGGAATCTAAATGCGCATCAGCACAGACAACTATTCTCATAAATCAATCCCCCGTTGAAAGTTTACCAATTTTGCTTCTTTGTCGCGTATGTTTCCCACATATATGAATATACATCTCCGGCCTGAGGTGCACGCTGTTCGGTTTTAATTAATTCAGATACAGGCAAGATTTCAAATTCGCCCGAATTTTGAACATAATCAATTAATCTGGCAGCAGCTTCTCCCGAATATGGATGAATATCGTGGAACAGTAATATGCTTCCGTGGCGAAGTTGTGAAATCATAGGTGGGTTAGTATATTGTTTACCATTTGCTGTATAAGTAAACCCATTAAACAAAATATCGTCTATAAGTTTATTCTTTGCCTCTTCTTCGGAAATTCCGTTATCAGCCGCGTAATTCTTCACCTTTTTTGCGCTAATGTGCTCCCAATCTCTTGAGTCGATGCTCCACAATATAATAGCCTTACCGCAGTTTTCGGAAATAGATTGATTGTATCCACCTCCGGGTGGACGGAAAAGTACAGGTACTTCTCCGATTATGCTTTTTATCGCGTCGTCGGTTTTGTTAAGCTGTTCTTTAACTTCGTTAATAGAAAGACTTGTAAAAGGCAAAGGATGAGAGTAAGAGTGATTTGCAATTTCATGTCCTTCGTCATGAGCACGTTTCACCAAAGCCTTTTGACTTTCTGAATATAAGTTCTCTCCTAATATAAAGAATGTAGCCTTTACTCCCTTACTCTTAAGCATATCGAGCACCTTCGTTGTGTTGGAAGGATGCGGACCGTCATCAAAAGTAATAGAAATGATTTTTTTACCTGCATAATTAGGATTTGTAGAAGTTTTACCTCCCGGAACAGCGGTAACAGTGCTTTGCGTAGGTACCGGTGTTTGCGTAGGAGCTAATGTAATCTGAGGAGAGGCAGTAGCTGTAGCATCGGAAGTATCATTTGCCGAAGGAGAGGGTGTAAGTATGATAATGTTATTAGGAGAGGATTCAGGACTTGTGTTTGGTGAATCCAAACTCATAATAACACACATATATATTATTAATGAAAGGGAAATCACAATAGTTGTAATGGAAATGATTTTTTGAAGTTTCATAAATTTTTCTCCTTTGCATCTTAAACACCATATGAATATCTTATTAGTATAGTGTTTTTTCATTAGTAGTATTCATCATCAATTAGTATATTGCAAATAAAAGTATTTTGCAAGAGAAACATTAATTTTTAAAAACAAAAAAATTTTTTTGGAAAAATAAAAATTTTTTTTAAAAAAACAAAAAAAGCAAGAATTAAAAAAGAAAAAACAGAATATATAGTGTTTGAAATAAAGCAAAACAACAACATCTAGTATAAAAAAATAAAAAGAAAAAAACATAAAAATTTTTCAAAAAGGTGTTGACAAGTGGAGTTTAAAGCGATATAATAGGCGAGCTGTCAGGGAAACAGCGGAGAAAAAACCGCGAGACAGCAGATGAACTTAGAAAAGTAAACAGCGTACAAACTTATTCACAATAGTAAAAGGATAAGAACAAACAACATGTAACTCGTTAATTTAAATTGAGTTTTTTAAAAAACAAGCCAGTGCATCAGAGAGAAATCAACGATGCAAGATGTTGCAAGCAACATCAAAAAGTAATGAGCAATCAATACTTTTCAGTTAGTTAGTTACACGAGAGTGTAAGATAAAATTAATCTGAGAGTTTGATCCTGGCTCAGGACGAACGCTG
>JAFWZH010000102.1 GCA_017522515.1 Clostridia bacterium | reverse complement strand
TATCAGGCCGCTGTCGGCGAGCCGGTCATCCAGCCCCGCCGTCCAAACAGCCGCCTGGATAAGGTGCGCCATATGTTCAGTAAGATCACTTGATACACCACAGCGAGGAAGGTTATTGTATTTCCCTGTCTTTCGTGGTAAAATGTAGTTGTAAACCACCAGAGAAACCAATCTAATTTTACCGTTGATAGCCATTTTCTTGATAGCCAAATGATAGCAAAAGTTCGGCAAGCCCATAGGATAAGGATAATAGGTATCAGGAAAAATCAAATGGTATCAAATCCCCCAAACAAAAGCGTTTAGAATTAAGTTTCATTTTGCGAGTTTTAGAAAATGACGAAGTGGTGGCTATTTTTAATGAGCAACAATATGCGCAAGATTTTATCGCTTACGAAAAGACAATTTCTGATAAGCAATTTGAAATTGAAAAAGTAGATATTGCTGCATTATCTTAAAATTTTGTATAATAGGAATTGAAGTTAAATTAGATGCTAAAAATTTGTAATTAAGAAGGAGGGATTCGTCATGTTGGTATTCCAAATGCGTAATGTAGATAAAACATCTACTGTTTTGAAACAGACTAAAAACAGTGATTACGCAGATAAATAAATACGTTAGATTAATTCCTACCAGTGACTAATCTTATGACTTTTTAAACAGATAACTAAAATTACAAACAAATCGTTTAACTTCTGTATTTGTTTATAGATGTAATCACTTCAGGAGAGATTACATGAACAAAAATATAAAATATTCTCAAAACTTTTTAACGAGTGAAAAAGTACTCAACCAAATAATAAAACAATTGAATTTAAAAGAAACCGATACCGTTTACGAAATTGGAACAGGTAAAGGGCATTTAACGACGAAACTGGCTAAAATAAGTAAACAGGTAACGTCTATTGAATTAGACAGTCATCTATTCAACTTATCGTCAGAAAAATTAAAACTGAATACTCGTGTCACTTTAATTCACCAAGATATTCTACAGTTTCAATTCCCTAACAAACAGAGGTATAAAATTGTTGGGAATATTCCTTACCATTTAAGCACACAAATTATTAAAAAAGTGGTTTTTGAAAGCCGTGCGTCTGACATCTATCTGATTGTTGAAGAAGGATTCTACAAGCGTACCTTGGATATTCACCGAACACTAGGGTTGCTCTTGCACACTCAAGTCTCGATTCAGCAATTGCTTAAGCTGCCAGCGGAATGCTTTCATCCTAAACCAAAAGTAAACAGTGTCTTAATAAAACTTACCCGCCATACCACAGATGTTCCAGATAAATATTGGAAGCTATATACGTACTTTGTTTCAAAATGGGTCAATCGAGAATATCGTCAACTGTTTACTAAAAATCAGTTTCATCAAGCAATGAAACACGCCAAAGTAAACAATTTAAGTACCATTACTTATGAGCAAGTATTGTCTATTTTTAATAGTTATCTATTATTTAACGGGAGGAAATAATTCTATGAGTCGCTTTTTTAAATTTGGAAAGTTACACGTTACTAAAGGGAATGGAGATAAATTATTAGATATACTACTGACAGCTTCCAAGAAGCTAAAGAGGTCCCTAGCGCCTACGGGGAATTTGTATCGATAAGGGGTACAAATTCCCACTAAGCGCTCGGGACCCCTTGTAGGAAAATGTCCTAAGTGTGGCAACAATATTGTATTAAAAAAATCGTTTTATGGTTGTTCAAATTATCCTGAATACCCATTTACCGTCTGCGGTCAGACCGTCCTGCTCTGCAACGCCGCCCTTGCCGACGCGATCTCTGTTTTGCCGGAGCAGACGCGGGAAGAAATCCTGCGCTATTACTTTCTGCGCCAGCCGCAGCGCGTGATCGG
>JAFWZH010000101.1 GCA_017522515.1 Clostridia bacterium | reverse complement strand
CCATGGAACGTAGTTTCAGACGGTCATTTAATGCCATCAAGCCACCGTCAAATCCCAGCACGATAGAAAAAGGACCGGTTACAAGCAGACTAGGGAACATGGTTCTAAGGTAAGTATGTTTTTTCTGGTCTTCCAAATCTGTTTTACCGGCAATGGTACTCCAGAAAGGAGCGGCGATTACACTTGCTGCTTCGCTCAGTGTAAGTCCCTGTACGCGGAGAAGGTAGTCCATAATATATGTTATAACCTCTGTATCCGTCTGAAGGGTACATTTGTAGCCGAACATTTCAATAAATCGGCGATTAGCATCATAGGAAGATATTTCTCCGTTATGTACGATAGAATAGTCAAGCAACGTAAAAGGATGAGCACCGCCCCACCAGCCGGGGGTGTTAGTAGGATAACGTCCGTGTGCAGTCCAGGAATATCCTTCATACTCTTCCAGTTTATAAAATACACCGACATCTTCCGGGAAGCCTACTGCCTTGAAGGTTCCCATATTTTTACCGCTGGAAAAAACGTAGGCTCCGGACATTTCTGTGTTGATTTTCATAACGGTTCTTGCGACAAATTCTTTCTCATCTAACTGCATGGATGCTAACATGGATTTCAGAGGTGACACGAAATATCTCCATATGATAGGTTCATCTGTGATAGCGGGAATCTTACGTGTAGGGATAATTTCGGATTGCACAATCTCAAATCGTTCTTTTAAGAAAGCTTCACAGTCTTTTCGTGTGGCACGGGAATCAAAAAACATATGTAAAGCATAGAAATCCTTATATTCAGGATAAATGCCGTAAGCAGCAAAACCACCACCCAGTCCATTAGAGCGATCATGCATGGGTTTCATGGAATTGGTAATCATTTCACCGGACATTTTATTTCCATCCTTGGAAATCACTGCTGCAATAGCACATCCGGAAGGGATTCGTACTTGACCTTCGATTTTCATATATCTTACCTTCCTTTCAGGATAATAAAAAAAGCAAAGGCGTTCATTTCGTGGGTAGATAAGTTTCTACTCAAAAAATGAACACCTTTGCTCACTTGTATTATTTATACCCCTAATGAGAGATTTTGTCAATTATAAATTTAAAAGGAATTTCCCATTGAAAAATCTTGATATACAAGTGAGAAAATAAAGACAGCCTTGGATTTTATTTGACTCAAATATTGTAGGGATGTATTATTAATGCAAATCATACCTTGTATGAAATGGAAAATTTTGAAATTTGAGGAGATAGACTATGAAAGTTGATGCACGAAAATTGTTTGATGAGTTTAGTCATATTTTGCAGGTTGAAGCAATTGCACTCGGAGGTTCACGAGCCACGGGAAGAAATGATGAAAAATCAGATTATGATGTATATGTATATTTATCAGATAGTGTTGACGAAAGTATTCGAAGAGATATATTGAAAAAATATTGTAGTTATATGGAAATAGGAAATTCTTTTTGGGAACTTGAGGATGATGTTACTTTAAAGGACGGAATAGATATGGATATTATCTATAGAAATATGACAGATTTTGAGAATATGGTTTCTTCTGTTGTGGATAATTGTGTTTCTTGGAATGGTTATACAACTTGTATGTGGCATAATCTTATAACATCAAAGATTGTGTATGACAAGAATGGTAAGCTGCAGGAATTGCAGACAAAATATCAGATACCATACCCGAAGAAATTAAAGGAAAATATTATTTCTAATAATATGAAATTGCTTAGTGGAATGTTACCATCTTTTGATGCACAAATAGAAAAGGCAGAGAATAGAAAAGATTTCGTAAGTGTAAATCATAGGGTTACGGAATTTTTAGCTAGTTATTTTGATATTATATTTGCATTAAATGAAATGACACATCCTGGTGAAAAACGAATGCAAAGCATTTGTTCTAAGGAATGTAAGATTTTGCCGGAAAATTTTGATGAAAATCTAAACAAACTTTTTGAAGGAATGTTCTGTGCTAAAATATCACCAATAATTAAAGATAT
>JAFWZH010000100.1 GCA_017522515.1 Clostridia bacterium | reverse complement strand
ATTGCTTTTCTGCAACAACTCAGGAGTTGACGGCGATACAATGGTAACTATTACCGATTCTGACGGAAACAAGGACGTATGGTTCCCCGGTCTTGATGAAAAGCTGATGATGAACTGCCCATATAATGCAAATTATGACACCTTTGTATACGATTTCTCACAGTATCAGGAAATACTTGAAAAAGGGCATACATCACGCAAAAACAGCGGCTGGAAGCTTCCGACTGCTGCCAACCTGCAATTCACTAACTGGTCAGGCGTTGATTACAGAGGCTCAGAAGTTATAGGCTCTTACAAAATTGAATTTGGTGAAGATACAGCCTATATCAAGTGGGTTGACGGCGATGAGGAGCACGAATTCAAGAACGTTGAATGGCAGCTTGAAGTTGAAAAGGACGCTGCTGTTGTAACCTTTAATTTCAACGAATTTGCAGGTATTCTCCAATATAATTTCCTTTTGAATGAAACTGGCGATATGCTTTATACAGCGATAAACTTTACAAATGAAGATACTTTAGACGAAAACTTAAAGCTTTACAGAATACTTGACAGATACGAATACTCTGAACCGATTTCATAAAAATTCAAGGAGAAATGAAATGGAAAACAATGAAAATACAATCGGCATAATCCCCGACAGCAGCGGAAATTCGGGATATTCCGCAAAACTTCTGCGGAAATCCTCCAACGGAAATTCCCTTATACTTATAATATTTACCGCATTTATGTTCCTCGGCTCAATTATATCCGCAAATATTGCAAATGCCGTGGTAGGCAAGGATTCGGAATATTTCAAGGGAATAGTATTAATCTTATCAATGATTATTCAGCATTTTATCGGCGTATTCCTTGCACTTTTCATTTTCAGAAAGACAAAAATCGGACAGGGAACTGATACAATAGGCTCAGTTTTCCGCAAGCCTCAGCAGTCATTCTGGTGGGTGGTACGCTGGATATTTATTGCGGTTTTCTTCTGCTATGCCGCAAGTATGGGAACAAATATGTTCTTTATGCTCCTTGAAAAAATTACAGGTGTACAGCTTGTTCAAACGGATTTTTCAGCCGAAAACAATACCTTTTCACAAGTTGTAAATATCATCTCCATTACCTTTATGGCTCCGCTTTTTGAGGAAATTCTCATAAGAGGCGGTATGCTCAATAATATAAAACGCTTCGGCTCATGGTCAGCTGTAATTTCAACGGGTATTTTCTTCGGTCTGCTCCATATGAATTATCCGCAAGTGCCATTTGCCGCTGTTATGGGAATTGTTACCGCATTTATCGCATTGAAAACAAAATCAATCATTCCAACTATTATTGTACATTTCATTGTAAACGGTATCGGCGGTGCAGCAAGCCTTATCACAGGAAAGCTGGATATTAAGGCAATGCAGTCGGGAGATTTTACCACTTTAATGGAAGACCCTAAAGTTATGATTATATATATGGGTTTGACAGTTTTGGTTATGGGACTTATGTTTGTTGGACTTCTCCTTTTTATACTGGAAATTATTCTTCACCGTGACAGCTTTAAGCTTGAAAAGGTAAATCCCGAAGTTTCCGAGGGTAAAAAGCTTTGCCACTACTTCTCAGCTCCCCTCACAATTCTCCTCGTACTTTTCTATATCGGAATTACTATCTATAATGCTATTCCGCAGTAAAGCAAAAACTCCCCACAGCCGTGAAAAATTTCGGTTGCGGGGAGTTTGGTTATGTGGTATTTCTTAACTCTGTTATCAACTTTCCAATATTGCTGCCTATGTTGTTTTTTAAGTCTATAACATCTTCACAATATTGTTTCTCATTTTCTATTGCATCGTCAACTTTTGACATTAAATATTTGACATCAAATTTATTTTTCTTATATTGCAAATTATTTTTCTTAAATACATTCCGTAAAACACTAAAACAATAATTAGAATTGCCGTCTTTGGGATTTTCAAGCATTTTTTCCGTTTCAAAATCCTCTTCGGAATTAACATCAAAATGCAAAAGCAACCAAAATTCGAAACATGGATTTGTAACAACAAGTTTTATTCCATTATCTTTGCAAGAATCACATACAACATCATATTGTTTTTCTGTAAAACTTTTCTTATCACGATCTACAATCATAACAATTTCGTCTATTTCTGCACGATAATCTATTTCATTATCTTTAATCAAATCCTCAATCAATTCTT
The DNA here is from genome assembly GCA_017522515.1 of Clostridia bacterium. The sequence continues at coordinate 964 of JAFWZH010000100.1, read as the reverse complement.
TAGAAATTTTTTTAAATTCGCATTTTACCTGTTCTTTTAATTTTGTTAAAAGTAACTCTATTACCTTCTCTGTTTTTGTTTCATCTACCGTTTCGCAAAGATTATTTTCGATTTCACTTTGACAAATATTTTCAAGCTTTTTCTTTATATCACAAGCTTTCAAATATATTAATTGTTTTTCTTTTAAATAATCAACAATCCAATCTATCAAAGTGTGATAACTATATTTATCTTCTTTTCTTTCTTTTACATTTTCAAGAATCATTTTTAACATTTTCTCTGGATTACTAAATCCCTGCTCGCTATTACTTCTTATCAGTATAGCTATATCAACAAGCAAGTTTTGATTATATTTTTTAAATGCATCAAAGTAAATTTCTTCCGTTTCTGACCCCTCAAAAACAAGCAAATATTTCTTTTTTATTTTGTCCGCTAAATCTTGAATTGTACGTCCACTTCTATCACGTTTTTCTCTCATTACTCGTCCTCATCAACAGGAAATAGACTTGTGAATACAGGAACACCTCCATATCTTCCCTCAAGATATGCTTTATCTATTTTTCTGTCAAAACGCTCGTTATAATCTTCAAGAGAATAAATTTCGGAATCTCCGTTCTTCTGCTTTTCAACAAACCATATTTCATCTCGTCTAAGCAAATCAAAGTCGAGAAGTCGTGATTCATGAGTAGTAACTACAAGCTGAACATTTTTATTTTCAGTTAACTCAAAGAAATTCTTTACAAATTTATAGGTCAGACTTGGGTGCATACAGCGGTCTATTTCGTCTATGAAGAATATTTTTTCTTCATCAGTAAGAAGCACTTCAAGAAGTTCCCATAAACGCTGAGTTCCGTCTGATTCTTCGCCAAAGTCAAAGCTATTGGAATCACTATGACGAAATTTCAACACACCACTTTTAACTCCGTCTTCTTCTGCCCATAAAAAAAACATTTCCTTTTTATTT
>JAFWZH010000099.1 GCA_017522515.1 Clostridia bacterium | reverse complement strand
TGTTGCAAATGCACATGAGGAACTAAAAAAATATGCAACTGATGTGATTTTATCAAATGATGACGATGGTGTTGCTCAGTGGCTTGAAGTGAATTATACATAACATAAGCAAGTGAAAATAACAGTTCGTCAAATTCCAATAGGTCGAACAGTTAAGAGAATAAGAATTTGACGAGGAGGTTCGCAATATGAAAATTCTTGAATTCGGCGATAAAAGCAAAAGAAAGCTTATCCTTGTACACGGTTTCCAAAGTCCTTGGCATGTGTGGGAAAAGTATATTGAGCATTATAAAAATGACTTTCACATTATCGTTCCCATAATTTCAGGACACAACCCTGATGAAAAGGAAGATTTTGTTTCCTTTTCAAAGGATGCCAAAGAACTTGAAGATTACATAATCTCAAACTACGGCGAAAAGGTTTACGGCATTTTCGGTATGTCTATGGGCGGTGTGCTTACTGCAACCATGTGGCAAAATAGCAGACTTAAGTTTGGAAAGATTATCTTTGACGGCTCACCTATTGTATCTCAGAGCAGCTTTATTAAAAGTTTTACACGTAACTTTTATCTTAAGGTTACACATAAAACTCAACAGAGAGATAAAAAAACCTTGCAGCAGGCAAAGGCTATCTGCTCAGAGGTACATATGGATTATTTTGTAAAGATTCTTGATAATATGAGTGATACTACTATTGAGAATTGCCTCAGCTCCATTGCAGATTTTAAATTGAGAAGTGATATAGAAATTTGTGATACGAAGATATACTATTTCCACGGAACAGCTATGAGCGAAATGCTTGCAAAGAAATCTGCAAAGTATGTTAAGAAACATTATCCAACAACAATTGTGAAATGCTTTAAAGGCAAGGGCCATTGTGAGAACTCGATATTCAATCAGGAGTATATGATTACGGAACTTGATGCTGTCTTGTTTGACTGAGCGAAGAATTAAAACATAGAGAAGACTTTTTTAAATTCATAAAAAGAATTCAACAAATCCCAATTTGCACAATCCAAATATCACCAACAACCGTCTGTAGTTCACTCCACAGGCGGTATTTATATTATCCGATTATTCCAAGTGATGATTGACTTTTAATAGAAAATGATATATAATATTGTTAAATGAATAGCTTAAGGGCATCTCTATAGACTCGTTTGATTAAAGAAAAAACAGATAGGTGCGGCAGCTGCAAGTAAACCTCCCGAAGGCGTGCTGCCGCACTCCGAGGGAGGTTGACACAGCAGATGTCGTGCTTAGCTGTTTTTTCTCAAAAGGGGTTTTTAGAGATGCCCTTAATATATAGGTACAACTTTTAGTTTGACGGAGTGACAAATCCAATTAACAGAGGTGAGAATATGGCAATGTGGAATCCATGGAGAGGATGCAAAAAGTGCAGCGAGGGCTGTCGCTATTGTTATATCCACAAGGGTGATGCAAAACGTGGCGTTGATACGAGCATTATTGAAAAGACAAAGGACTTTTCAAAACCCATAGAATGCTTGAAAAACGGCAATTATAAAATGAAATCGGGGATTGTGTATACCTGTTTTTCTACTGATTTTCTGATTGAGGAAGCAGATAACTGGCGGAAAGAATGCTGGAAGATGATTAAGGAACGTAAGGATTGCACTTTTCTGTTTCTTACAAAGCGAATAGATAGATTTATGGAATGCATCCCGGAAGATTGGGGTGACGGTTATGAAAATGTAGTCGTTTGCTGTACAATAGAAAATCAAAAGAATGCCAATTATAAGCTTAATATATTTTCAAAGCTTCCAATCAAGCATAAGTGTATTACCGCACAGCCGCTAATAGAAGCCATTGATATAGAACAATATCTTGATGATATTGAGCTTGTTATAGTTGGCGGT
>JAFWZH010000098.1 GCA_017522515.1 Clostridia bacterium | reverse complement strand
TTCCTGATGTATCGTAGGTAAAGCTTGTACTGCCTGCAGAGCCGAGAAGACCTAAATAGTGCCAGGTTAATGCTTTGCCTTGAAAACTGTTCATCTTGGCATCTGTGTAACCAAAATACTCACCGTTATAGGCTACAAGAAGATCTCCCCACGAGTATGCCGTGTAGGTGAAAGTGTCGGTTTTTGCTGCAGTACCAAGAGTGCCTGTTATATAGGTATATTCTTTTCGGCTCGTTATATGCGGATTCTTTTATAGATACTATCCGGTCGCAAAAAAATCGAAATCAGGGGCAAGGCGGAGAGAAAAATCTCCGCCAAATAAAAGCATAAATGTGAGCATTATTCACAATCATAAAAACCCTCTAATAGTTTTTTCTTAATAGATTCTACTAATCCAACAAAATCTCCCAATTATATTCTGAGATAAGCGTATTAATATGATACTTTTTTCCGAAACCTTGCTTCTTAACAAAATCATAAACCTCTTTTTTATCAAGGTTGCACATATTACATACTAACAATAATTTTTCAGGTGTGTATGCTCTGAAATGAAAATAGTTACTGCACAATATTTCAAGAAACTTATTCTTATCAAGGAACGTGGGAGCAAACTGTGCATAATTTGCGTCAAAATATTCATCAAGTTGTTCTACTGTGTAATTTTCATATTCAAAAATATTCGTATATAAATTACATTTCTCTCTGGGAACATATCTTCCATTAGCAATAGTTGATATATCACAATTTAACTTTTTACCGGGTTCCACAGGAAAACAAAAAATGCTATAGACATCCTGATAACCGGAATTAGGTATTTTATCACCAGACAAAACAATCTGTCCTCCAATTTCACATCTGTATCCCTTACAGTAAGAACTGTGATCAATGTGAAAACCAACAGCATAAATGTCATCAATAAATTTATACCAAAAACTATTTCTTACTTTAAATCCTTTTGATTTAAGCTTTTCTTTATGATATGCTCTGAACTCATCTTTTGTCATTTTATCCTTCACTCCACTAAAAATACATATCAAGCACTGCAATCCAATCATCAAAAACAGCACCCATTGTTGTTAAATAATTTGTCATCTGTTTAACAGCACTGCCAAAATTCTTAATATTATAAGGTTTCAATTCATAAATACGTTTATTGGTCAAATCGATAGCATCCGGTCGCAATAACGAATCAATACTTGAATTAATCTTCTTAAATGATGTGTTGACATACTGTTCTGCAACGTCTTTTGCTATAGGACTATATAAACTATGAATTTTGTTACCTGTTTTTAATGAACTTTTAATTGCTTTGGTTGAATCAACAATTGTATCCCCCAATTTTGCAAGATCAGCAAGTTTATCTGCTTTACATGCAACTCTTACAATACCACCAATGCCGGGCACAGCTGGAACAGCCGTACAAACTACGTCTATCGCAAGACATCCCCAAGCCCAAGGATCTGTAGGATTACACGCGATATCAACAATATCAAGACCAAGTGAAATTATATCTATTGCGGACTCAGCATAACATCCACTTGTATCTTTGTTTACTATAGGATTAGAATAACAGTAAACAAACAAATTCTGTGCATTTGGACAACTGTCATCTATAATACTATCCGCACTCAAGAACCTGCAAATCTCTGGAGCATAATACCTTGTCTGCAGGAAATAGAAGCCCGTTTCGGTGTCGTAGTAGTAGCCTCTGTATCTTATGGGATTTATTGCACCGATGTTTACTCCGCTGGTGTCGGTTGTTGCGAGGGTTCTGCCCCATGCGTCGTAGGTGTATGTGGCGACTTCGTTGCCGTTTGCATTGAAGATTGATATTACGTCGCCTTGGAGATTCTTTATATAATAGTATGCT
>JAFWZH010000097.1 GCA_017522515.1 Clostridia bacterium | reverse complement strand
TTAGTTGTTAGAGGGGGCTGAGTATTCTGGGTATATTGGGTACTATGGGTACTTTGTAGTCTACTCAAATTACCCATTATACCCATTATACCCATTGTACTCAGTATACCCAAGTTCTCTTCGCTCATTGTTTTTATATCTTCTCTCTGAACCCCCCCCCTATGCACCCTCTCTAAAAGCTCCCTCGCCGAGCACCCGAATTAGATTGTATACAATTTAATTTGGGCAGTAAGGAGGGGATACTGAGCGCTTTTGTTGCGGGTAGACTTTTACCTACCCGCACCGTGGTATTAGACAGGAGAGAAAAATATACCCGCACCGAGTATGCAAAGGCATACGATGCGGGGGGGACATAAAATGTATAAAAATAGTTTTAGACGCTATTAGAGATTGGGCTAATGTGTATTACTTAATAATCAATAAACTTTATGGGGAGGTTTTAATAAATAACACATAATAAACAGAATAATGCTTATGCCTATAAATAACCCTCCTGTATATATATATTCATCTACTAAGTATTTACTGCCTAAAAGATGGTAGTCACGAAAAAAGTTAATCCATAGTAAAATTATATATGCAACAAAAAAAGGTAATAACATTAACCATGACCAAAATTTATCACAGACCAGATGAATCATATTTACAATTGCAAATATAATAATCAATAAAGTGCCGTCCATATCGGTTGTATTAAGCATCGCACTCATCGATATTGCAACCAAAGGAATACCTATGGAAACTCTAGTTGCTCTGCGTGTTAAAAATTTTCGAAATTCCATCGTCTAATACTAATATTTTTTTTACTAAATCGTTTTATAGGTTCTTTATTTTTATGTTTAGAGATAAGGACCTCCACAGAACCCTGTGGAGGTCACTCAAATTACCTTATGATTTTTTAAGCGATACTAAGGCCCTATATCCTCTACTTATCGCCTTTTTTAGCCGTATCAGATTGGACTTTGCGCCTTCTTTTGCGGGGTTCTGGCTCGGGGTGGTTTTGCTGCCACCCGTATCAGATTGAACTTTGCGCTTTCTTTTGCGGGGCTCTGGTTCAGGATGGTTTTGCTGCCACTCCAGAGCCTCTACCATTGTAGCAATAAGTTCCTCCTCAGGCGCATCTATGGGCTTATAGATTCTATTAATCAATTTTCCATTCTCCTTTCGCGGTGGTGTAGGGCAACACTTCCAAGAGATGAACTCATAGTACAACTTGCAATTCTCATCCATATCACATAATCGATATATGCTAATGTCAGCAGTCCTTCTATTATGCAGCGTACTTGCAGATCGTAGTTTGGTCGCCTTGATAAAGTCACGATCAAATTCACCAGATCTCACATAAGTATTATCATACTCTTTATCAACCATTTTACTATGTTGCTCCATCCACTCTATTGCTTTGCGGAATAGTGTAGGCATATCAGTCTCCTCAATCTTTAGTTTGAGGAATGGTAAAGCTTTACAACTCATACCTCCCCAAGGCAGAATCGGGTACATAGGGAATAACCAATATGATTTGTCTACTGGATCAACACACACTTCAAGACCTTTAAAATTTTTGCTATTTACTTTTACACACATAGTTTTACATTTTATGGATTATTACCTCAATTCCTTTGTCATTGGCATATTTAATTGCATCATCTACTGCTTGCAACGCAGCTTCGGAACTATTTGATGGAATGGCGATTTCAAGTTTTTTTTGTAATATCTTTTGAGCTTTATGTATTTTGTTTTCATATCCTGTAAAATTGTATAAGGCATACGATGCGGGTCGTTTTGGTCATAGAATGTAAAAATGAGAACTTAAATAGGAGTATAAGAACACTATTTTTTTGATTCTTTTTTCGTTATATTTCCCGCTTTGTCATAATACCACACCTCCGATGCTTTTGATAATACATAATCATCAACCGATTGATATTTCACTTTATACAGATATCCATTCTCATCATAATAGCGAATCTCTGGATAATACGCAGTGTCCATTTCAGGACCTCCTTCATCAAAATATATGATGATTTGCTGTGCTATTACGCCATTTGGATGGTATGACCTGCTTTTGCACCTTCCTATGAAGTGCAGCTGGCCAATCTGCATATTACCATATTCGAAATCATAAAAATCATACTTCAACACACCTCGGTAAAAGAAAGAAAAGGATACATTTTTGTCGTCATCATATTTACCTACATACGACAAATAGCCATAGTCATATATATAAAATACCCCCTCCTTTTTGCCGTGATTATAATTGCATATACTTTTACCTACCCACATCAAAAGAGAACATAGCGATATAAATAAAGTGCTTACAAACTTCACGGGTATCATTTTAGTTACCCGTAATGCAGGGAGTAGCTTGTAAAAAAGTCCGCTAATTACACCTGCACGGGTATC
>JAFWZH010000015.1 GCA_017522515.1 Clostridia bacterium | reverse complement strand
CTTTGTCAAAGAAATCTCTCGTTGTATCTTCGCCAAGCTGTTCTTTGAAAACGTCAGTAGAAATACCGCCGTTGGAAATCAAGCCGTCGGAATATTCTTTGCAAAGCTTTCTTTTTGCAGACATTTCTTCTTCGTTCAGCGTTGGAAGTTCTTTTGATGCACTCAGAACTGTTTCGAATCCGTCACAGAGCATTTGGTCAAGTGTTGGGTCATCTTTTGCCTTACCGATTTTATAGAATCCAACTGTTTTAAGTGAATCATACCATGCAGGTGTTGGTGTAGTATCTTCCAATTCTGAATATTTTTCTTTTACTGCTGATAAATCGGATAATAGTGACTGATAGGCTTCGTCTTTCAGATCAGGTACACAGTCATAAAATTCAAGATAAGAAGTTCGCTTTCCGAATTGATACATATAATCGGCAGAAACCAATGGAAGATTTTTTTCAATTGGTGTGAGAATAATAGTTGCCATTTGCATAAAGCCCATATTTACTTTCATTACAGATAAATTTCCGACACCCTCTACAGAATATTGCTGAACATCGAACTTGAAGACATTGTAAACTTTGATTTCTTTGTAGTTTTCAGGATCTTCGGGAGTTAGTGTGTACTCCTGAGATATGGCGGAAAGTGCGGCATCAACAGTCTTATCCATTGCCTTGACGTTCTTTGCGGAAAAGATCGCAATTACAATAACAACAATTAAAATCAAGGCGAGAATAACGAGAAGAATTTTCCTGATTAACGGAAAACGGCGGGGCTTGTCAGCGGCATTAGTTTTTTTCATACAAAACACTCCTTTTTTTAAATGAAATATCCGTGCTTAATATACTTATGCATTATAGCGTAAGTAAGAGTATAACAGCATATAGTTCAGCAATTGAACTGTCCATAATTCAATTATAGTACTTAAATTTTATATTGTCAAGACTAAATGCCGTAAATATTTATTTAATTCATTGAAATGTATTTATTTTTCATTGAGTCTGTCTATTTCCCATTTTTTATGAAGTAAATACCATTTTTCGTTGTGTGTTCCTAATGCTCCGATTTGTCGTGGATGTGCAAGCGGAAGTACTTTAATAACTTTATCACGAATTTGAACAGAAAAGGTATTGCCATATCCATAACGCTCTGTGAATTCTTGAAGTGATGAAAAATCTATATCAGTTACACGATTCAAGTACTGTGAAATAGGAATATCACCAAGCAGTACAAGCAATGGTGCTTGTGATTCCATAAGTTCATCTGTAATTTCTGCTGCACGTTCTTCGTCACAGAAAACAGTAGGACGCTTGGGAATCGTCACAGGATTCAGATTATACTTCTCAATCAATGGAGCATAACGCTCACGAATTGCTTTTTCCTGACTCGGATTTATTCTTGTTTCCGGAAGTAAATCACACAACCAGGCATCATCACGTGTAAATCCAAGTGGGGCAAGAATTTGCTTATCCAATACTTTTGCTGATGGACCGTTCAACTGACTGCTGGCTGGAATCAGTTCACCAAGTTCGGCAGGAATTTTAATTCCGTCAATGATTTGTTTTGCTTCTTCAGGGTTTCCGTCCCAGAAAATACGTGGTTCGCTTGCAACTGCAAGTGCTTGACAGATAACTTTATTTCCTTTCTTCCACTTCGCATGTACTGCACTTGCATAAACACCAAGAACGAATACGTGTTTTGCAGAACGGTCTTTT
>JAFWZH010000096.1 GCA_017522515.1 Clostridia bacterium | reverse complement strand
GTGCCACCGAGCCATTGATTGTAACTCGTCCCATAATGGGAACAATACCGTTTTTCTCCTTGCTTCCGTTCACGTAGAACAGCACCTTAAATGTACTTCGCATAATCCAATTCTTTTTGGTTACAAAATTAGTTATCAGCGAGTTGTACATTGTTATGCAGAATGTGGCAGAGAGTAGAAATAAACTCCAACGACCTATATACTTACCTCGTTATCGGGTAATGAATAAGAAACCGTCCGCTCTCATTACCTTTCATTTCCTCGCACTTTTGCATCGGCGAGGCTTTCATCAAAAGTCCTCATAAGTCATTGAACACCAGTGCCGCCATCATTATTTTCCCTCATTCGTTAGATTTTTCCAGAGATATTTATTATATTTGCAACATCGCTCACACCGACAGGGTTCGTGGGTGTGCGATATACATAATGAGAAAGACGTTTACTTGACGTTTTGTCTTTGACATATAGGAACTTCGCAACTTCTTAATAACCAGTCAAAGCAGAGCAATAGTAGATGTCTGCGTGGTATGTTAATTACTTCTGATAATAAATTAGAGTGTTTACATATCAGCGTGGGCTTCTGCGTTGCTTGTCCTTACTGGTTAGGCAATGCGAAGGCCTCTATATGTGGGATGAGTGACAAGTACGAATGCCCCGCTTTTTTATTATGAATATTTATTGTAAACAGACTTCCGTTTTAGGGCTTCGACGGTTATAATAGATAATACAATGAAAAACATTAAAGATTTTTTCACCGCCAATTTAGACAAATGCATTACATTATATAGAAAGAAAATTAGTAATCCTATTTTCGTATTGACTGGAATTCTTTCATATGTTGATATATCAAAATATAAAGATTATATTACAGACATAGAGACATTTGATGTGGATGGAGGGAAAGATGTTTATACGGAGAACTGGTTCGTAAAATTCTTTGCCACCCTTTCTCAGAATAGAGATTTTCACATATTATCCCACCAACAATATGTTTACTTGACGGAATTTCTCCTAGCAGATATCTATGCAGATAGAACAATTGTAATATATGATAATCTAAGATCATATTATCCTTTGCCTTTAAATTCTTATGTTGAGAATATTTCAGGTGAAAAAATGGATGAAAGACCTGATGGACTTCCTGCATACCAAGCAGACCAAATAAAGCATGGCACTTGTTGTTTTTATTCATTAAGGAAAATTGATGACAAGATAAAGCAAATCCCGTTCTTTACTCAAACAAGGGAGTTGGATTCGATAGTGAGTGAAAAGATAGATTGTGATGTTATAGATACGTCTTCCGATCAATTTTCTTGTGATTTCTTCCTTAATGATTGTATTGCAAGTAATGATTTCTCTAAAAAACTCGCTGTAAAGGTCTTTAAGAAGAATATGCTTGCACCATTTATAAAAAGTAATCTCTCTTTGTTAAATTATATTTTATCGTTATTCGGAGGCAGTATTTATGAAATACAAGAGAATCAAATACCAAAAGAATACATTGCAAGCGAGGCTTCAACCTCTTTGCTATTGAAATACTGGGGAGATAAAGCAGAATTTAGGAATATTAATATATATGAGAACCCTGATTTGGGACGTACTACCATTCCTATATCTCAAGGACTTATAGTTGATACCATTATTAAAGAGTATGAAAATGGCCGGAAGGGAACGGAACCACGTGATGTTTTTATAACAGCACCTACTGGTGCCGGAAAATCATTAATATTTCAGCTTCCTTCATTTTACGCGGCTCAATATGGAGATATGACAATTGTTGTATCACCGCTTAAAGCTTTGATGAAAGACCAAGTTATTGCTTTACATACGCAAAGAAATTATTATAGGGTAGAATATATCAATAGCGACCTCAATCTAATAGATAGAGATCGAATTATAGAGCAATGTAAAGATGGAAATATAGATATCCTCTATTTGTCACCAGAACTTCTTCTCTCATATGATATTCGTTATTTTATCGGCGAAAGGAGATTAGGACTCTTGATAATTGATGAAGCGCATTTGATTACAACATGGGGACGAGATTTTAGAGTTGATTATTGGTATTTGGGAAATCATGTCAATAAAATACGAAAATTCTCTGAATCCAAATTCCCACTTGTTGCACTTACTGCAACAGCTGTATATGGCGGAACAAATGATATGGTCTTTGATAGCATAAATAGTCTTTACATGAGTAACCCTCATAAATTCATAGGAGAGGTGCGACGCAAAGATATTGAGTTTGTTATTGATAATCATGAAGAATATAGTAGTGGTACATTTGACAATAATAAAGAAGAGGAGACTTTGAACTTTATCAAAGGTGTAAAGGAGTTGGATCTTAAAACGATTGTTTATGCGCCTTTCACCAAGCATGTAAAAAAACTGGAAACTGCCGCAAATGAAATAGAACCGAATATGATGATACCATATCATGGAAAAATGTGTGCCGATGAACAAAATATTTCATACCAAAAGTTTCTAGAGAATAAATGTAAAATCATGGTATGTACAAAGGCTTTTGGTATGGGAGTGGACATCCCTGATATTCAAGTAGTCTATCATCATACTCCATCAGGTTTAATTCCTGATTATATTCAAGAGATAGGCCGTGTGGCGAGAAAGAAAGATTTGAAAGGCTATGCAGCATTGACATTTTCACTCTCCGATTTGATATATAGTAAACAATTATTTGGAATCTCAGCTATTCGTAACTTCCAATTGCGAGAAGTAATAAAGAAGGTATACAAGTATTTCGAATCAAATGGAAGGAAGCGAAATATGTTAATGTCTTCAAATGATTTTTCTTTCATATTTAATGATGATCCGGATCTCGATCAAAAGGTTTCTTCTGCATTAATGATGATTGAAAAGGATTATTTGATTAAACACCGATTCAATGTACTAATAGCAAGACCTAAGAGGATTTTCTCAAAAGTATTTGCGAGAATTCCTTCGCTTAGCTATAACAGACTGAATGCCAAATATGGTAAGTGTTGTAAAGAATTCAATTATCGTGATTTCGGAGACTATCATTATGTGGAATTGGACCTAGAAAAGATATGGAGTACTTATTTTTCCGATAAGAGCTTCCCAACAGTTAAAAATGAATTCTATAAGCAGAAACTTTTCCATGAAGACCAAATAGAATTAATACCGTTAATTAAAATTATACACACAATAGAGATTCCTGCCGATGAAGCGTATAATAGACTTCAATATGTTTTAGATACTATTAATTCTGTTTTGACATTATTGCGTAGTAGAGGAGCCTTTTTTACTGAAAACGAATTCAAAGCGCTTATGGAAAAGCGTTTGAAATCAAAATATGATGTGATAAAATTGTCAAAATTTATTTTAAGCACTTATGGTGGCCGAAAAGTCGATGTATATCATTTAGAGACAGATTCGTTCTTGCAATGTCGCCGTCGCTCTGAATTTATAGAAGAGTATCAGGTGTTTAACACTAACTATGAGGCAAAGTTATCTCAACTAAAAACAATATTTGCAAAACTCTACGCAAATAATGACAAACAAAAAGCTATTAGATATTTGTCTGCAGGAGAAATTGTATTAAAGAATCATATTAGATTAGGGTCAATCATTGAAATCATGGGATTGGGAACTTTTGAGACTCACGGTGGAGAAGATCCTAAATTGTTTATTCGTATAAATGATCCTCGAAGAATCAAATTTGATTCCGAAAATACAAATTACAAAAACAAAATAGTTGAATCTATTAAGAATAGATATTTGTCAAGTACCGAAATTTTTGAACATTTCTTCACAAACTATCTATCGAATGATACTCGTTGGGATTTTATTGAGGACTTCTTTTTGGGAGTTTCTAATGATGAGTTATTGGAACAATACAAAGGAGGAACTAGGAATCATATAGACATAATCGAATACTTGCGAAACAATGCAAAACAATGCGAAACAACTACGCACGATAGTCTAAATTATGAACGTGTACATAATTTCCCTCCAAAGCAAGGAGTTACCTATTATAGCAACAATTACTTGACACTCGAAGGTAAGACTCACAGACTTTGTGAGTGGATGACTAATGATCCAGTACTACTGCATCGAATAATGGTTGAAATAGATTTCAAGATAGAGTATGAGTATTATAAAGTTCTAATGAATAGATTAGAGCAGAAATTCCCTCTATATTACAGAGACTTCATGGGATTGAAAATGAGAATAGACTTTCCTGGATATGACACAAAAGTACAGGCAAGTGTCCCATATAAAGACCAACCCGTAAAATTTTATAAATGGTGGAAGTCCAATAAAGACACCATATATCTTTCAACGAAAGAAAAGATAATGCTTTTTTTTGAAGTAGAAAGAATAAAACCAGGCACACTCAATCAAGCACATTTAAAGATGATAAAAAACCACTAGTTCCAATAAAAAAATTCAACATATTCGATATCTTGTTGATACTACGTTTTTTATATCATTTTCAAGTAAGTAAATTAGAAAAGTCTTATTACGAAGGTCAAAAATCATACCCCCGCAGAATATCAGGGTTGCAGACAAACGACTCACGCCCGAACGGAAAAGTTCGGGCGTGAGTTTTCTTATACATTGGTCATCCAACTTCCTGCGCCAGCATAAACGCATTCAACTTCTCGATATCAACCTTAACGCGGTATCCCACGCGTTCACAGAGAGACTGAAGCTTTAGCTTCACCAAGGAACGTGCTTTAGCACCATTTTGGAGGCCTTGCGGATTGTTGCGCCTCCAATGGTTACCGGTGTGGAATGAATAAGAACCAGAAAAAGAAACAGCCACTCCGAAGAGCAGCTTTGAGCATACGGCTGATGGTATCCGTAGAGGTAAGTAACAGAAAAGATACTCAGCATGCAAAGATATAGCCTTTTCACATATCCACC
>JAFWZH010000095.1 GCA_017522515.1 Clostridia bacterium | reverse complement strand
GGAATAAAAGCGTTTTTTTCCGACCTCGACATATCTGAATACAATCCTATTTCCATATACAAACTCTTTTTCAGATTTCTACTTCCATAAATCGAGCAAAATGGTGAACTGAACTTCCATATTTTGAAGGTCAAGAAAGATGAAAATGAAATTTTCTAAACAAATAAATTGCCGAAAAATGAAAAAATCCAAAGAAATAATTCCTTTCCCCTCTCAGTCCGTTCACGCTAAAGCCATAGCATAGTTTTTCGCATATTAGATATGTCCTAAGATTTTGTTAGGTAGAAAATTAGATACTGTTTGAAGCCTCATTTTTAGTCGGAATTATTGCAGATTTTTCCGACTTCATAGACTTGCTTTATACTGATAAACGGGCGAAATTATGTGATTTTTGCATTTTTTCAAGCGAATAATTCAGTACGGTTGCATTTTTCCAAGCGAATAAGTTAGACTTTAATACACTTTTTCCAACGAAAGAATCATCACTGTCAATATCCACCAAATTTAACAACTGCAATTTGTCAATATCCACCAATTCTTTTGTCGGACTAATGTCATTAGGTGCGTTTTCCTATAAAACGAGCCCTTGAAAAGGTGCATTTTCCTATAAAATTAAGCCTCAAAAAACTGCGTTTTCCGACTGATGGTTTTAATAATTGTGGAAACTGTCTTCAATTATTGCGATATTTTACTTTCAAGTTTTGCGGTGTTTCGTACAAACAAATAAGGCAAGTATCGTAATGCCTAATGCATTAAAATACTTGCCTTGCTAAATTCAGTTATTATAAAATCTCTTAACTAGCAACAAATAGTTCTCTTAGATATGCACTGTCAGAAGAGTATTGATTCTCGCATAAATACTTTAATGCCATTTTAAGAGAGTGAATTTCACTGTTGTTTTTTATCGCAGCAAATAAAGACTTAAATCGAGGATCTGAGTTAGAAGATACCCTTTTAGTTTCGTCGGTAAATCTTTTTAATTCATCTGGTAGACCAAAAGCCTTAACATCAACCATTTGCTCTTCCGCACAGTCTAAAACAAACTTATCTACGGCAGGTGCTATTGTAATTAGATATTGATGACGTTCACGGTGTTTCATCAATGTCAAGTGCTCAGTTTGAGCTATGACATCACATTCTTGGATATACCCAAGTTGAACTTTATCCTTATCAATAATGCCGACGGCAAACCTATCTACAAAAGTGGATTTCATTTGTCCTACAACCTTAGAACAACAATGCTGGTGATTGACACCTGCATTAAGCAGATATTCAATAAGGTTGGTATCAACGAAGCATTCGGGCATTACATGTAGTAGTTTGTTCTGTTTCATACGTACAACTCGAAATTAAAGAACATATCTACTCCATTGTCATATATCTCATGAATTTCCTCTTCGCTGAGTTGTCTTACACAATATGACCTTTCTGCATCATTAGAAGGATATGTAAATAATACATTCATTCCTTCCGGAGAAACCTTTATAAGTTGGTTAAGAACATATGGACTATGAGTTGCTATAAACAACATGTCATTATGTTTCTCAATAGCATCTAACAGCCAATTTACAAACTTACATTGCGTAGGAGGGAATAGATTATCCTCTGGTTCTTCAAGGAATATCTCGCTATGATCCACATTGATATATTTGTGGTACATAGATCTAAAACGCTCAGCCTCCTCCTTATTCACAAAATTATAATCATATCCTTCTATTGTGACAGTTTCTGAGTGTGCACCTTCTTCCTTGCTCTTAAATTTGTTATATATTGTAGATAGTAAGTTCTTTCGTTCTTCCTTTTGGTCATATGAAATCTTACCATTACGATCTTTGTATTGACCATTTACAAGATAATCCAAATGAACATACATCGGGAGGAGCGATTGAACACCGCTTGAACTCTCTCTAAGCATCAATGGTTTCCCGTTTTCTAACTGAATCCTGTCAGAATTAGATTGACTATCGTATGAATATGACATACCTAAGTCAAGGAAGTTCTCTTCTTTCTTGACAAATCTTCGAGCCTTATCCCAGTCCGACATAAACTCAATCATATTCCCATCCATTGACAATGAACTCCAACCAGGAATTGCTGCCACCAAATTTCTGTCAGCAGGGATATAACTGACTTTAGGTCGTTTATATTCCCATCTTTTAGATTTCCATGTGTTCTTAAATGTCTTTGATGAATGGTCATAACTGAATTTCAAATGGCGGGTTTCATATTCAATGTAGGTATTATCTTGGATATAGCCTGCCATTTTATAGTAGTCTGCCATAATGTCAATAAACGAACTGCCCTTGCCAAAGCCATTGATTTTTTGAGTAAGTTCCAAGCGTTTCTCCACCCATGAACAATAGCACGCAGTCTTAAGTACACAACTCTTTCCAGAGCTCTGCATACCTGTGATTATATTGACTTGCCCTAATGTGAGATTTGCCTCCTTTATAGGACCGAAATTCTTTATGAGCAGACGTTTCATAACATTACAATTTCTTGTTTAACATGCAAAGATAATGCTTTTTTCTCTAATACTGTTTAACTGAGGCGATAAAAATCATTAAATGTGTAATATACACGCAATTCATTGTCAGATAATCAAATAAGGTTTCTACCTTAGAATCGGGCTGAAAGCGGGCAAAAACTTGTGATTTTTGGAAGTTTTTGCCCGTTTAACCCGACAATGTAAGGTTGAAATTCCTTTTCTCAAACAAACCTTTCAACCCCTCTTTTCAGCCCAAAATCCACCCTTCAAAACACCCCAACTATGACATCTGATGACACGTTATGACGTGTATAGACCGATTTGAAAATCAATGGATTAAGTGCTATATATTCGCAGTCGAAATCACTTTTTGTATAACTAAAAAACATTTCGACGTATGAAGAAAAAAGTATT
>JAFWZH010000094.1 GCA_017522515.1 Clostridia bacterium | reverse complement strand
ATATACCAAAAATAGACTATCACATTCCTCTTTGTAGTAATCTTGAAATGAAAATATCTTTTCTATATGTTCCTTATTGAGCGGTAAATCAATTCTTGTTTCACTTGGAATAAGAACTCCTGCCATATCTAAGGCAAAATAGATATTACGTTTTGTGTCTTCGCTACAGCTGATAAACAATATAGCAAAAGCAAAGATTATGCTCCTAAAGCCCGATTTTAAGTTTCCCATTGTTTGCTTGACTTAAAGAAGTGCGATGTAATCTGTGATGCTACTTTGTTGAATTGTTATTATTGAAATCCGACATAAACAGTACCCCATTGTTGAAATACTCAAACGCGATTGACATTGTTTTCATTAGATTTGGATATTTTTCTTTATTGATATTATAAAGAACCTCAAACTCTTTCTCTTGTCTATTTCCATCTACTATATTTGACCAAAAGAATTGCCAGAATTGCATTTGGTGCCCCTTTTCTATTTTTGATAAACAATGAATGAATACATCATTCTTTTCTTGCATTGTGTCGTGCAATAATGTTTGCAGATAGTTAGGGGCGTCTGCATCAAGCGAGGCTCCAACCGATAATGCTATTAGTCTGTTGCAGTATAGAGTGTCGTTTATTGCATGACATTCCGCGAGTGCCTTTATGTGCTCATATGCTCGACTATACATTGACAAGTCGTACCCATCTTTGTCGCTGTATTTGTATGTAGAGTTAAAATCGTCCCAATTTTCAGGAAACGCTCTGAAAAAATCCAATTGCAATTTTGGGGATTGTGGATTTTGCAATAATGCCCTATATGCATTGTTTAGTCTTGCAGTGTCAATGGGAAAATATTGCGCTGTAGCTGTTGAAAGAAATGCTGCAAACAGTAATTGTGTAAGAAAAAAGCGTTTCATAAGATTTATTGTTTCTAAAAATATAATTACTCGGAGTTTACGTTTATTTTTATTCCATTATGTCCGTAATTGTCAAAAAAATCAAAAAGTTCTTTTGTTTTTTTCTTAGAATTCCAGACACTATAAGTTTCTGTCACTTTATCATATGAATAATTATAGCCAGGCAAGAAACAGCCTTCCGTGTCCTTTCCATAATTACCAGAATGAATGGCAATACCACTACGACCAGGCACGCTGTCTACATACCATTTATAAGTTAATTGAATATCCGCTTCTCCTCTTTCTCTTCTTTCTGTATTTATTCTTTTTTCTAATTCTGTCTTAGAAATGACATTGTAGTTCCCTTGTGCAATCGATGTATCACTATTTTTTACTTTTGCTTTATTATAATTTGTTTCTGGTTCAAGAAAATAACCTTTTATTGAATCTATTTTATTGCCTGTTCCATCGTATGCAATTGCGGTGAATTCGCTTACAGTGCTTTTCTTTCCATATCCGATTCTATTTGTATTTACCACAATATTTGTTTTTGGCTTTTGTTGTTGAACATAGCCGTCATTACCGTCCTCATACGCTCTTGCTCTCTCAAAGATATTTGGCATTCTCTGACCTTTGTTAAAAAAAGCACTCATGGTTACTGCATTTTTAAAATTACAATGCAAAATTACTGTACGACCTTTTCTGCAAGGTTGCTGATTTGCCACTTTGAGTCCACTTTCAAAAGCAAATATACAAAACGGGCATGCCGTTGTCAATAGTTCTTGGTGGAAATCTCTTTTTGTTTCACTTGATTTAACAAAAAAGAGGGGGCTAAAGAAGGTTAGTAAATAAACAAGTTTATTCTCGGAATACAACAGATAAACATGTATATTCCGCATTTTATTAAACAAAAAAAGGGAAACAAGTTTTCTCTTGCTTCCCTATTGAAAAATCAATGGTTTAACTAATTGTTTGATTTTAATACTCCTCTTCGTCGAATAAGTGGATGACGTTTGAATATCAACGATTTAGGACGAAAATTTCTTGAATAAACAAGTTTATTTTACGCTAAAATACGCAGAAATACTATTCTTTGTATATATGAACATATCTGTCTTTATCTAAGATTAAATCTTGTTTGAAATATAATATTGGTTTATTATTCGGAAACTTGATAAAGGAAAAAGATGCATACTTGGCTTCTATTTCACTATATGCTTTTACAGTACCGTTATT
>JAFWZH010000014.1 GCA_017522515.1 Clostridia bacterium | reverse complement strand
CGGAAGTTATTCGGAGGCTTTGAACATTCTTGGCGAGTATGTGGAAATCTGCTCCGCCGAGGAAATGAACGAAGAACCCGACGAGGGTATGAGCATGATGTAAACCGAAAATATGGAGGGAAAGAATATGATGATTTCAAAAACAACATTTGTGGCAATTGTTTCTATGCTGATGAAGAACGTAGATGACAAAAAGGAACTTCTGGAATGCAGCGGTGACCTTCCCGATAAATGCGTAGAGTGCATTATGGAAGAAACAGAGTTTCAGCAGGATCTGATTACAATGCTCACGGCAATCACCTTCGACCGCTTCGGGGTAATCCGTGATTATCTTTACGACAGAGATGACGATGGTGAATATTTCTTCGGGATTCCTAAGGGTAACAAAATTGAAGTTTACCTGCTGACTTCGGCAGAGGATCTGTACGACTACCTTGCAGAGGAAAGTGAGGGGTTCAGGTTGATTGCGATGAAAGCACGCTCATAAATTTTCGAAAGCTATTGCAAATTGATCGGGGGTATGATATAATATAAAAAATGAAATAACTAATCGGATGACAGTTTGAGTGCTGAAAAGCATGGAAATACGTCAAAAAATGAAGTGATCAATTTCGTCACGTATTGACAATTAAAAGAGTGTCAAACAAAGAATAGTCGATTGGGAGTGAAACAATCTTTTTTCTTTGTTTGGCACTTTTATTTTTTTTACTATAAATTCTGATATTTGTCAAGGAAATTTCAACCGGAGTTAAATCCGGTTTATTTTTTGCTTAAACTGAAATTTTGATTTCTGAAATGGCTTTAGTTCGTCGGCGACAGGTCGGCAGGAAAACTATCAGAATTCCCATGTTTTACGCCATTTGTACGGTATGCCATGAATTTTCGACGACAAAGGTATCTGGTGGCGTGAGTGGTGTGATTTTTTTCATCTTTGTTTCTGAAAAAATGTCCTTAACCTTGAAATATGATATAATCCCCTTAGTATAGTCTCGAAATTTTTGTTTTTTCGAGTGTCTACTCTAAGGGGATTATATCAATGTGAGGTTAAGGACTTAATTTATTTACCGATTTATCGGTAATGACGTTTTTTCTAAAAAGTATATCACTTGTGTCATGGACATATGAT
Organism: Clostridia bacterium; assembly: GCA_017522515.1. The sequence goes on along the minus strand of JAFWZH010000014.1, from coordinate 16,249 downwards.
ATGATTTTTTAGTATAATAGACCAAAATTATATTGTTTTCAGTCGATAGGATCTTTCTGTGAATGTATTTTCCTTTTGTATTCAATCGGAGTACATCCCATTATTTTCAAAAACTGTCTGTTGAAATTTGACAGGTTTTTGAAACCACAGTCAAAGGCTATATCGGAAATATTTCTGGAGGTATCAGTGATCTGCTTACAAACGGAGTTAATCCTGTAATGTGAGATATATTCAGCTGCACTGAATCCGACATTTTTCCGGAATTGTGCCATAAAGTAGCTTGGGCTGAGATGAACATGGTCTGCGAGATGTTGAATGGATATGTTATCTCTGAAATTTTTCTGAATGTATGAAAGTGCAGTTCGTATTATATTGTTTTCCTTATTGTTAACGGTGTATACTTCAGCGTCACTCTGAAGCAGCCAGAAAAGTCGAATAATCTCACTTCTCATCAGCATATCAAGCTGAGGTGTGTCGCCTTTGGCACAGGAAAAAATATTCTCAATTATAATTCTGATTTCAGTATAATAGCAATGTTCAGAAGTGATATGAGAAGGCAGTCTTAAGGAACCACAGATAAGAGGGGAGATACATTGCTGAAAATATCTGTCACTCTCTGAACAGCAGAATACTTCAGAGCCGAAAACAAGAGTATCATAAATCTGATGTGATTTTTTGTAAGGATAAATAGAATGTGGTATATCCGGCTGAATAATTATTATATCACCTTTTTGAGATATGAATTTTTCATCTCCACTGATAAATTCTGCCGAACCTTCAAGTATGTAGTTTATTTCAAACTCCTCATGCCAGTGCATCGGGACATAACTGAAAAAATCAGGAATTATGCATTTGTAATATGAAAAAGGCTTTTCGGCAGAAGTGTGTACTCTGTTCTCCTTTGAATGCAGATTTGTCATAAGAGTCCTCCAGTAAAAGTAGGATAGTATCAGAAATTGAATATAATTTGCGTAGATTTTAATATAAATATATGATATCATATTATCAGAAGAAAAACAACCCTTTCAGTAAAGGAGAACTGTTATGATTAAAAAGTATATTTTCGGAAATCCTTTCCCGACACATGCAACAGTTGAAAATGCAGAAATCTGCAACCATAAACTCCCATATTTCAAGACTGATGAAAACGGCAATTTCACCTTGAATCTTGATGAAAACGACATTGTTTATGGACTTGGAGAACAGATACGAGGTATAAATAAGCGTGGCTGGAAGTATGTAAGCTGGTGCAGCGACAATCCTGATCACCATGAGGATACACATTCGCTTTATGGTGCTCACAATTTTATAATAGTAAGCGGTAAAGAGTTGTTCGGTGCATTTTTTGATTATCCCGGCAGACTCACATTTGATATCGGATACACTAAAATAAATGAGATGAGTGTTCATGCTGAAAGAAATAATCTTGCTGTTTATATAATCACAGGTGAAAACGAAAAGGATATCACAAAGCAGTTTCGCAGACTTATCGGCAGAAGCTATATACCGCCAATGTGGGCATTTGGGTACGGGCAGAGTCGTTGGGGCTATCAGAACGAACAGGATATAAGAATAGTTGCTGAGAAATATAAGGAAAGAGAAATTCCACTCGACAGCATTTATCTGGATATTGACTATATGGAACGATATAAGGATTTTACTGTTGACAAGAATCGTTTTCCCGACCTTGAAAAACTTACAGCCGACATGAAAACTCAGGGAATTCATCTTGTACCTATCATTGACGCAGGGGTTAAAATTGAAGAAGGTTACGACGTTTACGAAGAAGGCGTGAAGAACAATTACTTTTGTAAAAATGAAAATATGGAGGACTTTGTTGGTGCAGTATGGCCGGGACGTGTGCACTTCCCCGATTTTCTGAACAGCGATGCAAGAGAATGGTTCGGAGGAAAATACTCAGCACTTACAGAACTAGGAATTGACGGTTTCTGGAACGATATGAACGAGCCGGCAATATTCTATACTGATGACAGACTTGCTGACACTCTCAAAAAAATTGATAGTCTCACATCTAAGAATATGGGAATTGATGAGTATTTCATATTTACGGGAATGGTTGCAGGTCTTAACGGAAATGTAGGTGACTACGATAAATTCTATCATAATGTTGACAGCAAAATGATAAAGCACAGTGAAGTTCACAATCTTTATGGTATGAACATGACACGCTCTGCATTTGAGGCACTACAAAAAATCCAGCCTGAAAAACGTACTCTTTTCTTCTCTCGTGCATCATATATCGGTGCTCATCGTTATGGTGGCGTATGGCAGGGAGACAATAAATCGTGGTGGTCACACATTTTGCAGTCGATGCAGCAGCTTCCTGCACTTAATATGGCAGGATTTCTGTTCACAGGTGCAGATACAGGCGGTTTTGGTTGTGACACAACTGAGGATTTAATGCTCCGTTGGCTGCAATACTCACTTTTTACACCGTTGTTCAGAAACCACTCTGCTGCAGGAACGAGAGAACAGGAACTTTACCACTTCTCGACTGTGGAGGCAATGGGTGAAATGATTAAGATAAGATACAGTCTTATACCATATCTTTACAGCGAATTTTTAAAAGCCGCATTAAATGACGAAATGCTTTTCCGTCCGCTGTCCTTTGACTTTGCAAACGATGAGGATTCACGAAACATTGAGGATCAGCTTCTGCTTGGAAACGAACTTATGATTACTCCGATTTATAAGCAGAATGCCAACGGAAGATATGTTTATCTTCCTGAAGAGATGATGCTTGTCAGAATGAAAAAGCATGACGATTTTAAAACTGAAATTCTTCCTAAAGGGCATCACTATATTCCTTGCAAACTGAATGAACTGATATTTTTCATCCGCAAGGATAAGGCGATTGCGATGTGTACTCCTGTTGATTGTACTGAAAAAATTGACATCGGTACAGCAAAACTTCTTGGTTATCAGGATTGCACATACACATTATATAAGGATGACGGAATTTCTCCTGACCCAAAAGGCAGTCTTGAGATTAGTGTTCTGAAGACAGTCGATATATAGGAATAAGTGCGTAATTAACATATAGTATGATACAGAAACACTAAAGCATTGTTGGAGTACAAAAGATATATTTAAGATATGATTTTTTCTGCCACTCATATCACTTTTTAAAATGTGGTGTGGGTGGCATGATTTTTTACTTTTGTTTCTGAATAGAAAAAAATTGTCATTAACCTTGAAATATGAGGTTAAGGACTTAACTTTTGCCGATACTTCGGAAATGACAATATATTTATAAAATAAAATCAAACAAACTTTTTCTTTTAAGTATATTTGGAGGTAGTTTAAGGTTTTATATGTTGATTTGTCAGTATTAATATGATATAATATAAAAAATATTGTTGATGTAAAAAATCAATCTATAATTTATTATATTAATAAATAGAATGGATGAATATAAATGTTAACGATAAATAATAATGGAGAACTTTCAAAAATTATACAAGAACTATTGAATGATTACGCTTCAACCTGTAGGGTAGAACCTTTTAATGGTAAAATTATTATTACTGATAATATTCAAGAAACATATATGCAGTTAAGAAAGGATCTTATAGATTTAAATAAAACAAATCTTACAGGATTAGAAAGATACCATGGACTTACTGTTCAACCAGCAAATGTTGATGGGGCATTTACAATTGTCCTTAATCAAAATTATATTATAGAATCAATTAATAACCAAAACATTGATTGGGTGGGAACTTTAATTCATGAAGCAGTTCATGTTAATGATTTCAAGGATTACTTTAACATAGTTTTACCATCTTCATATGATGAATTATATGATTATAATTTGCATCGTCCATTTCTTTATTGGACAGAATTTCATGCAAGAGCTATTGGACATTATTTTTTACGAAAGTACACCTTAGAGGATTTTGAAAATAATGCACATATTGAAAATCTTATAAATATAGAATTGCCTTTTCAAGTTAATTACATGACTATGGAAGTTAATAAAACAAATGATGCGGACAGACAAATGTATGTAATTGTTCATTTTTTAGGAAGGCTTGCTGTATGGCAATATTTATATCCTGAAATTTTTAATTCGGAGTTTATTGATAACTTAATGCATAGTAATCCATGGATGAAAGAATTGTACGATTTATTTAAAAGATATAAAACTTTAAATGAAATTTTCTCATATTTTAATGAAATACAAAATATTTTAGATCGACATTTTTTATAAAAATACTGTTTAAAAAAGAATTCCCCAAAACATATCACCCTCACTAAAAAAATAAAATATATACCGGAATCCCCTACACAGGAGATTCCGGAAATTTTTTACACACTGACCTTATCAAACAAAGCAGCATCAATTTTGTCAGCTGCTTCCTTTTCAACCTTTTGCAGAACGTGGCTGTAAATATCCATAGTAATCTGATAATTTGCATGTCCGAGGCGTTCCTGGGCTACCTTTGGAGAGATCCCCGATGTAAGCATGATTGTAGCGTTGATGTGACGTAAATCATGGAAACGTATATGCCTGAGATTGTTTGCTACAAGAAATCGTCTGAACTTCATAGAAAAAGAATCGCTCTTGTAAGGGGAGCCGTCCTTCTGACATATGATGTAATCATTCCAAGCTTGTTCGGGGGTTCATAAGTCGTTATCGTTGAGCAAAGAAAATAAGCTCTCCAAGCAATGGAATGCTTGAAAAACCTCGTAGAATCGTCGCTTTTCAATGTCATCTATTTTGAGCAAGACTGCCAGCAAACCTCCGATGTGAAAGCATCGGAGGTTTTTCTTGCAATCGGATATGGGATGTGATATAATATAGGAGGTCGGACAGACCGGAAAAAAAGAATTTGACGAGGATATGACTTTTATGAGGTTAGAAAATGCAGAATTGAAACATATAAAAAGAATTGTGGCTATATCAAAGGCTGCGTTTGATAGCGATATTAATGTTGGTGCTTCCGAAGCAGATAGACCTCCTGATTATGATTCAATTCCATGGCACATTCAGATGAAAAACGAAGGGCATTTACTACAGGCAGTCGTAGATGGCGAAATCGTTGGTGGTGCAGTTCTATTTGTGGACAAAAACAGTGAAACATTGTACATTGGCAGAATATTTATTAACCCAGCTCATCATCGAAAGGGATATGGTCTTTCTTTGATGAAAATTGTGGAAACTTACTATTCTGGTATTAAGAAAATCAAACTTGATACGCCACTTTGGAATGTAAGAACAAATGCTTTTTATACCAAGCTGGGTTATTGTGAAGTGAAACGGGACGAGGAATTTGCTTACTATCAAAAAGAATGCGATTGACAAGTTCCAATTTGTCGAACTGAATATTATTACATAGCCATTTTAATGTCATCTATTCTGAGCAAGACAGACAGTAAAAGTTTCCGAGTGATCGGAAGCTTTTTTGTTTTGACTCATAAATTAGACTTGACATTCCTGCTATGAAGGTGTATAATTAAATAAAGAGAGTGCACCGGTTGACGGTCGCTCCCAAAGTAGTGTTAAAAAAATAACCGCTAAGTTTGGTCGCTTGGGCGGTTATTTCCTTTTATTGTCACGAAAAATCATATACAAAAGCGAAGTAAATCCAACAAGAAAAATCCCTGCCTGGATGAAATCCGTAATTGAAATAGATAATGAGGTTGGTGGTAACTGTGAAAAGATTATTAGTGGTAACTTTATCTTTGTTTTTATGTACTGGATGTAATTCGAGTGAACAAAGTTCCAATAAACAAGACTCAGAAATAGAAACATTCACATCCGATGTTACGCAAAGCACAACAGGCAATACAAGTACAACAGTTGATACAAGCGTGACAGACGACACGACGAATAATATACAGATAATTGATTTGAATTTGCCTGAAAACAGCAGCTATCTGGAATATTATAAGGAATTCACCTATGGAAACGAGCATACTTTGTCTGATGGGCGGAAAATAGTCGAAGATACGAATCTCTATCTTGAGGATTTATCAGGGAATAAAACAGCCATTCTTGAGGTTCCGGAAGAAGAGACAGAAAAATATGTTGTGTTCGGAGAAATGATTGATGATAATAGATTCAGCTACTATATTGCTTATCATGAATCAATAGACGGTTCGGGAGTATATAACCTTGAAAACGGCGAGGACTTCCGTATAGATGTTTGTGAAGATCATTCAGGCTATATTCCTGAGAAAGCGGTTGATAATTATTTGTATTTTTCAAAGGGCTTCATTTCTAGTTTCAGAGGAATCGGCAAGTTAAATCTTGACACCTACGAATTCACAGAACTCGACTGCTCAGCATTGCTTGACAACGATAATTACTATTCGTGGAGTACGGATTTCTCATCCGATGGAACAAAAGCAGCTGTTTATGGAATTGTTTCCGAAGCTTCGGAAACAAACGGATTAAACGAATATCAGGTAGCAATCTATTCGTTGACAGATGAAGAAGTCGTTAAAACTTATCAAATTTTTAGTGAGCATGATTATGTAAATCATCAATTGGTATATCACAATGACGGTGAGGTTTACCTGTATCTTTCTCAGTATGGCGATGATCCTCAGAATCACCTTTATATTATTGATGTAACAAAGTAATACACAGAAAATGGTATTTTTCTGCTGCAACGATAAAATAGAAGGAATCGTGATTTTTATGGTGATCAATTTCGTCACGTATTGACAAATCATTAAAGCCTGTATTTCGAGAAAACACCGAAATACAGGCTTTTTTCTTGCTTAGGCAAAACAGTTAGGGCTGCAATTTTGCAGTTGTGTGTGAAGGAATAACAGTTGTTTTTCACACGTTTTCACACGAAGAAAAAGTGGTATAACGTTACAACATGCCAGCTCCCTTACGGGAGCTGAGTTTCTATATGCTATAATTTGAATTCTATTTCCCAAAATCACAAATATCTTGATTTTTGGAAATAGAAATGATATAATAAATACAGTACAAAGCATTTAAAATAAATGAAAACGAGGAAGAAAAAATGAATATTGATAACACACTTTACACAGGCAGACCTAAAGACCAGCGTTCTGATGTTGAAATGGCTATATATGATAAGCTTGACTCCCTTGGCATAGATTACAAACGTGCTGACCACGACCACGCTGATACTATGGAGGACTGCCTTGCCATTGAAAAAGTTCTCGGTGCGAAGATATGCAAGAACTTGTTTCTCTGCAATCGCCAAAAGACAAACTTCTATATGCTGCTTATGCCCGGTGATAAGCCTTTCAAAACAAAATTTCTGACTTCACAGCTGAATTGTGCAAGGCTTTCCTTTGCCGAAGCTGATAAAATGCAGGAGTATCTGCACACTATCCCAGGCTCCATATCGGCTCTGGAATTGATATTCGATACAGATAATAACATTCAGCTTGTCATCGACAACGACCTTATGAATGACGAGTACATCAGCGGTCATCCCGGTATCAGTACTTCTACAGTTCGCCTGCTCCGTGAGGATATGTTGAAATATGTTCGTGAAGCAAAACACGAGCCTACATTTATAGATTTACCAACAGAATGATAGCCGAAGCCTAAGTTGCCAGCTTCTCACTCTGCCCAAAACCCCCGATTTCGAAAGAAAATCGGGGTTAAAGTTTATTAAGGGCATCTCTAAAAACCCGTTTGATTAAAAAAAAACAGATAGGTGCGGCAGCTGCAAGGAAACCTTCCGAAGGCGTGCTGCCGCACTCCGAGGGAGGTTGACGCAGCAGATGTCGTGCATAGCTGTTTTTTCTCAAAAGGGGTTTTTAGAGATGCCCTTAAAGCATAAATCCCTGAAAATGGAAAAAATATTCGGCTCATTTTATCTCAGAATTGCCAACTTTTTCAAGCAAAGCACTTTTCATCAAGCAGAAATCAAATACATCAAGCCTATCATCTTCACAAAGATTTCCTGCCTGCCAGTTATTCAATTCAATATCATCGCCAAGCAGCCATTTTTGCAAAACTACAGCATCAGCTATGTTAAATTCAAAATCCCCATTTACATCACCTTTTATCACATCAGCAATTCCCTCTGTTTCGGTAATGGTAAAATCCTCACCTATTATATAATTTCTGATTATTTTTTTCTCATCGGAGATACTCTCCCATGACCGTCCTGCTGCAAATGATAATCTGAGTGTACCTGCGGTAACTGCTTCGTAAATGCTGACAATTTTTGCTGCACCGCCGCCGACTCCCACTATGCCGTCAGAAACTGAATATTGCCTGTATTCCTTGATTTCCGCTGTGCCGTACTTCTTAACCATAAGCTTTGCACCTGTACTGTAATTGACTTCGCCGCAATAAACAATGTATTTGCCGTGAACTGAAATATTGCCGTATTCTTTTATAAATTCAGCGTGTTCATCTTCGGATATAGCAAGCAATTCATCTATCGTCATTTCTTTGGAAGTGCTTTCCGATTCTGCTAATCCAACCGCAGAATTATCATCGGCATTAACAGCCGTTTCGTATATGCTGTTAAAAGCTGAAAATGCAGCTATAACTGATAATGTCAGCGAAAATAATTTCTTTTTCATAATAAAATCTCCTAAAAATGTAAATCTGTTATCTTCCACCGTATTGAACTGAAATACTATGGAAATTGCTGTTAATCTGAGGCAATATATTTATCAGCTGATAAAGCCTGTACAATTCTTCTGATTCAGCATATTCGGGATTGACATTGACGCTAAGATTTGCCAGTTTTAAAAAGTATGGTTTTATATCTCCATTTTCATAAAACTGCAACTCGCTGCATACCATAAACGGCGTATCGTCAACCTTGACAGTAAAGTATTTTTCAGGCAGATTGAGTTCAGCAATCATTTTGTCAAAATCATATTCATGGGCATTATATTGCTTTATATCGCTGATATTTTCAGATACGCATATATCATCAATTCCGTCAATCAGATATTGTTCGGGCTTCATTCTTATAAAGAATCTGCCCCCCGATTTCAATTCGTTTCTGATTTGTTCCTGTGATGTGAAAGAATAACTGTTATCATCGCAATACTTCATTAATTCATCATCAGCCATAGTTAGCAATTCTTCAAAAGTAACGGTTTTATTTTCTTCCTTTGGCAGACTTGGTTCTGTGGGCGGTGCAGTCTGTGTAGTTTCGGGTATATGATTTTCCGTTTCTTGGGTTAGATCTGTTACTGCAATCGTTTCTTCATTTTCAGTTTCTGTCATTTGTACGGTTTTGGAAGTCACTTCAATTTCCCGTGTTTCCGTTGTATTACCCACAGTTTCAGTAACTTTTTTATCGGTTGTTTTTGCAGTTTGCGTTTCAGTTGATTTTGTTGCTGAACTGATTAATTCAGTTGTTGATGTTGAAACCTTAGTTTCAGCGGAATTGCTCCTGTCCGCTTCTGATACCACAGGCGGTTTATCAACAGTATCGGGAGTATCGTCGTTTCCATTATCAGAAAAAAACATACCCTTGAACATAAATACAAATAACGCCGTACAGCCAACAATGGGAACTATCTTAAATACAAAGCTGATAATACTTCTTTTTGGCTGTAATACGTCAACTGTAATTAATTCCGCAGCAGTTTCATCATTGGTATTTTCACGATTTTTCACCGCTGACAAGTATTTTTTATAGCTTTTATGAAAAGTTTTTGACATATCCCAATCAGTCGGAAAATCCTTGAATATCTGTTCAGAAGTAGCTTTATCGGCATTATTAAGAGAAAATCTTTTTGATTTCACAGGTTATCCCCCCTCTTTATTGAATTATCATTCAGAATTTTTCGTAAGCGTTTCAAAGCACGAGCTGCTCTGACTCGTACTGTAATTGGCAGAAGTCCAACGGATTCAGCAATATCAGCGGATTTCCTGTTGTAAAAATACTTTTGTATTATAATCGACGAATCAGGTTCTCCGAGGGATAATATACATTGATAGAGTTTATTATAATATTCTTTTTCCTCAAACTCTTTTTGTATATCAACATCATCAGGAATATCGGGGAATTCATCACTATCGGCAATACAGCCATTTTTAGCACTAAGGGTCCGATACCGATGAATTGCTGTTCGCTTTGCAATCGTTCCTATATATGCTTTTAACGAGCCTTCATTTATCTCATTAAAATGAATAAAAACTTCCGCAAATACATCACATACACATTCTTCAGCGTCCTCTGCTGTACCGTGACTTCTAATCTTATCCCATACAATTGTATAAACATATCGTTGGTATTCCTGAAATAACGCTCTGAATCCATCTTCCTGTGACTTACAAATGAGCATCCGGATTTCATTCTCATTCATATTTTTGCACCTCAATATCAGATAGATGTTAATTTTTGCTTTCATTAATACAATGGAAATTCATCATAAAAGTGTTACACTTTTCAATCAAAAAATACAGACAATATTATTTTAGCAGAATATCTGAAATAAAGCAATACCACAACCTAACGGCTTTTATAAAAATTCCGCATTGAAATATCAGATGTATTTTACCCCATAGAAAATGCAGGTTACAGAAAATCACTTGTAGTAATCAGTCGGATATGCTATAATAAACTTGTAGCTACCGAAAGGAGTAAAATATGGATATTATAAAAGTAAACGGTCTTACAAAGACATATGGCAGCCTTACCGCTGTGAATAATATTTCCTTTTCCGTTCATAAAGGGGAATTGCTTGGATTTCTCGGTGTAAATGGTGCAGGAAAATCCACAACAATCAATATGCTTTCAACCCTTATAAAACCCGACAAGGGAACTGCTGAATTGTGCGGTTATGCTTTAGGTGAAAAAAATGCTGAAATCCGCCGAAGAATAGGCATTGTATATCAGAATAACAGCCTTGACAGACTTCTTACCGTCCGTGAAAATCTGCTGTGCCGTGGTATTCTTCACGGTGCTGACAGGGTGCAGGCGAAAAAGCGTTTGCAGGAACTTAGCAGTATATTCTCCCTTGATGAATTGCTGAAAAAGCCCTATAATACGCTGTCGGGCGGTCAAAAAAGAAGATGTGAAATAGCTGCCTCACTGATGCACACTCCCGAAATTCTTTTCCTTGATGAGCCTACAACAGGTCTTGACCCTGCCACAAGAAAAGAGGTATGGGAAACTATTGACGCTCTCCGCAAATCCACGGAAATGACTGTATTTCTCACAACTCATTATATGGAAGAAGCGGCACAGGCTGGCAGAATTATTATAATCAGCAAGGGAAATATAATTGCAGAGGGAACTCCAAATGAGCTGAAAACGCAATATGCCGCCGACACTTTGCGTATTTACTGCAAAAGTGAGAAAATACAAAAGTTGCAGAAGCTTATCAGAAATTCAGAAATTACCGACAACGGCTTGACTGTGGCTGTTTCCTCAACTATGGAGGCATTGCCAATTCTCGAAAAAGTTCGGGATTTAATTGACGGCTTTGAGGTTATACAGGGAACTATGGATGACGTTTTTCTTGCCGCAACAGGTGAAGAAATCAAGGAGGGCGAATAATTATGGCTGCATTTACAGAACTTGTCAAACGAAATATGCGGATTTATCTCCGTGACAAAGGGGCGGTTTTCTTCTCTTTGCTGGCAATGCTTATTGTAATTCTCCTTATGGTGCTTTTTTTGGGAGATATGAATATTTCCGCTATTACCGATATGCTTGGAAAATTGCCCCACAGAGATAAGGAGCAGGATGAGAAAAATGCGGAACTTCTCGTACTTCAATGGACACTTGCAAGCGTAATTTCCATAAATGCCGTATCTGTTACACTTTCAGTTCTCACCGCAATGATACGTGACAAAAATAACGGCACTCTCCATTCAATTTACACATCACCTGTCAGCCGATTGAGTATTGCTTTAAGCTACATTTGTGCCGCTTGGATTTGTTCAATTATTATATGCACTCTCACCCTTGTGCTTAGTGAGATTTACTGCGTATATATGGGAGCAGATGCCTTTAGTGCAGTTCAGCATTTACAGCTTTTTGGAATGATTGGCGTCAACTCCTTTACATATGCCTGCATAATGTATTTCCTTGCGGCTATTGTCAAAAGCGAGGGAGCGTGGAGTGGACTTGGTACAATTATCGGCACTCTCGTGGGCTTTCTTGGGGGAATTTACCTTCCTATCGGTTCACTTGCCGATGGTATTGCCAATGTGCTGAAATGCACTCCCATACTTTACGGAACTGTTATGTTCCGACGAATTATGACGGAGCAGGCAGGAGATGTATGCTTTGAAAACGCCCCTGCTGAAATGCAGGACACATACAACGAGGTTATGGGAGTTTCCCTTGAAGCTTTTGGATATGATGTGAATATTGCAGGCTGTCTTGCAATTCTTGCGGTATGCGGCGGAGCGTTCCTGCTTATCGGCGGATTTGCCACAAAATTCATCAGCAGAAAGGACAGATAAAATGAAAATCACCATAGAAACGCAAAGTCCCGATTTAGAAGATGAAATAATTATCCGCTGTGCCGAGGCTGATGAGGAAATTATGGAGCTGATATACCTCATAAAATCCCGTAGAAAATCGCTTACAGGCTTTGCTGAAAACGGTATGGTAAAACTTTCGCCAAAGGATATTTTCTACTTTGAAGCTGTTGATAACCACGTTTTCGCCTACTGCGAATCAAGCGTTTATGAGGTAAAACTGAAACTGTATGAGATTGAGGAGATGTATCCACATTCCGATTTTCTCCGCATATCAAAATCAGTAATTGCGAATGTATCGAAAATTTCGCTTATTTCCCGTGCATTCGGTGCAAAGCTTGAAGCTAAGCTGAAAAACGGCGAAAAAATCATTATATCGAGGCAGTATGTCCCCGAATTGAAACGAAAACTTGGACTTGAGGAGGGCGGAAAATGATGAAATATTTATCGGAATTTATAAAGTATTTCTGCATTATCACAACGGGAATTACCCTGATTTCGGGATTGACAATTTTAAAATATGATGCGGTTCATTCATCAACGCTTATGGAAGTTGTCATTGCAGGAGCAGTAACTGCCCTTGTAACAACTATTTTCCTTACAGGTGAACCGAAAAGCAAAAAGGATATGTTATGCCGTATGGGACTTCACTATATTTCCCTTTGTGTTATTATGATAATAATGAATTTTTCATTCGGCTGGATGAAGTGCAGCATAGGCGGTGCAGTTTCTATGATTGTATCCGTTGCAATTGTCTATATTTTCACTACTATAGCCTATGTTTTCACCTCACGGAAAGAGGTAAGGGAAATCAACGAGGCGTTACAGAAAAAGTATCATAACAACGATTCCGAAAACGAGGAATAAGCGGAATTCTACCAATGGTAGGTTGACGAATTACCGAACATAGGCTATAATATACCTATGAGGTGATGATATGAATTACGAAAAAACAGGCAGCCTAATTAAGCAGCTGCGGACAGAAAAAAAGCTTACACAAAAACAGCTTGCGGAGCGTTTAGGTGTAAGCGATAAGGCGGTTTCCAAATGGGAAACAGGCAAGGGATTTCCCGATATATCCATATTTTCTGCCCTTGCAGATGTTTTCGGAGCTGATGTGGAAAATCTCCTTATGGGCAGTATAAATAAAAATGAAAAGGACATAGGCAATATGAAAAAAATGAAATTCTATGTATGTGATGACTGCGGAAATATTATCACAGCCACTTCCGAAGCTGCAATTTCCTGCTGCGGAAAAAAGCTTTCGCCCCTCACTCCAAGAGCCGCAGAGGAAAATGAAAAGCTGACAGTTGAGAATATCGACGGCAATTTATATATATCCTCCCCCCACCCTATGACTAAGGAACATTATATTTCATTTGTGGCATATTGCGGCGACAGTTCCGCTATGATTTTCAAACAGTATCCCGAATGGAATTTGCAGGCAACACTCCCCCTTTTCCGTATGGGCAAGCTTGTCTGGTACTGCAATAAATGCGGATTAATTTATCAAAATAACCAAAAAATACTTGACAAAGCAAAAATAAAGCGATATAATAAACATATAAACTGTAAAAACATGAAGTAGGTCAGATTTGTGTTTTGGGAAATAATAAATAAAGTATATAGTAAAGGACTTAAGGAATAAGAAGAAAAAATAATGTCAAATGGAGGCTTTTATATGGCTAAATGTGAAAATTGCGGAAATAGATTCAATGTCGACGAGGCAGAAGAAAATTTTTTATCTGAATATGGAACATCATTAACTTATGATAATCATTTTAATGAATGCTTATGCTTTGAATGTGCTAAAGAAGCATGGGAAGACCGTGAATACTATGAAGTATGTGAAAAGTGTGGGACAAGATTCCTTGTTGTTGACGCTGATTCGCAATTTGAAAATGAGTCTGGTGATTACGGATTAGTTGACACTGCAAGAGATGATATATCAGAACTGATACTTTGTGCTAATTGTGCATTAGACATAGCTCGTGAACAATATGAAGAATATCAAAAAGAAAATCCAGAGTACTTTGATGATGATAATTATCATGGTATTAGTGTATATGAAGCAGCTGATATTTGGTTATCAAATGGTAAAGACGAAGATTATATGTACGGTTACTCTGAAGAAGAATTAGAAGACGCATTACAATAAAAAGAACACTAAGGTTAAAACACCATTATATCACGTTTAGATATTGATAACTTTGCTATGTCGCCTTTAGTTTCTGCATAATGTATTATGGTTTTTAATCAAACTTTTATTGACATTCAAAAATTTATGTGTTATAATAAATTTGTAAATCAGAAACAACATGAAAGAGGTCAGATTTATGTTCTGGAAAATGACAAATGTACAGCTTAAAAAAGGATTCATTTTACCCGTTTACGGGGATAGTGTACCCTTTTGTAAGTTGAATGGTCGTAAATCAGTTCATAATTGACCTTTTTATTATACTATCTTACAAATATGTACATTATCTCCTTAACGATTATTAATTCAGTTAAGGAGATTTTTTATGTTTAATATCAAAAAGCAGCTTTCAAAGCTGTATACATCATCAATTTTAGGCAATCTCTCCCTTACAGGTGCATGGGTTGCCATACTCGCCGCAAGAGGCTACAGCCTTGTTGAAATCGGCATTGCAGAAACTGTATTCCACATCACAAGCCTGATTTTTGAAATTCCCTCGGGAGTTCTTGCGGACGTTTTCGGCAGAAAGAAAATGCTTATAGTAAGCACAATTATGCGTATTATCGGCAATTTCATTATGATTTTTTCCTGCAATCTGTTCACCGTCTGCCTGTCAATCGCCTTTCACGCTTTAAGCTATAATTTCTCATCGGGTTCGGGAGATGCGTTGGCTTATGACTCCCTCAAACGCTTTAATATGGAAAGCGGATTTGAAAAATACGAGTCAAATCAGCTGATTATCTACCGACTTTGCAGCGGAATTTCAACTCTCTGTGCAGGTTTCGCCCTTACTATCGGGCATAAGATTGCCTACAGCACCGACGTTATAATGGGAGCAATTCAGATTATTCTGCTTTTATCCCTCCACGAGATTTATGCCGAAAATTCGCAGAAAAATTCAACTATCGGCAAAAGATTGGCTGCCTGTTTCAAGGAAAGTTTCAAATTCCTCAAAGAAGTCCGCAAGGCTATTGGATTAATGCTCTGCAACTCCTTTGTGGGTGCGGTGGATATTCTTCTGCTGTTCTTTTTGCAGGCTAAACTCCCCGAAAAAGGTATTCCTCAACGGGGACTCGGAATTGCCCTGCTGTTTATGGAAATGGGCGGAATTGCAGGCTCTAAGCTGATTTTAAAATTCCCGAAAATCCGCTATAAAACGATTTATGCAATTGCCCTTTCCCTTGAACTTTGCGGATTTATTGCGGAACATTCCGCATCTTATCTTGTAATGGCTTTAGGCGGATTTATTGCCGCTGTGGGCGATGACGCTCTGCAAGTGCGGACTAACGCTATTTTGCAGGATATGTTTCCCTCGGAGCAGCGTGCAACTCTGACTTCCGTTGAGTCTTTCAGTTTTTCCGTAATTATGATTGTACTCTCTCCCCTTGCAGGATTTATTTTTACTTATTGGTAATCTAATACCAATCCCTGAAACAACAGTAGTACATTGTAATATCTTAAACTTTACTTTTTTCTAATTATAATAAATACAAAAGGGTGATTTATCACCAGAGAGGAACACCTACGGGGCAAAAGGGAGGGAAAAAGAAAACTGGCACAAAAGTCAGCATTTCCCTCCCTTTTTCCCCTACGGTTTTCCTCTCTGGGCTCTCCTTTCCCTT
>JAFWZH010000093.1 GCA_017522515.1 Clostridia bacterium | reverse complement strand
TTTTCGTCTAAAAACAAAAATGCGGACAATGCACCCGACATAATGTCGGAAGACTCCATTGCCCTCACTTTTGATATTATACACCTTTTTCTTTAAATTGTCAATAGAAACAGGAAATTTTTATGCGAACTTGTTATTTTTATTTGCGAAAACTAATTGTAACTGAGGTACCTTTTCCCTCTGTGCTTTCAAGAAAAACATCTGCATCGTGATATGCGGCTCCGTGTTTTACGATTGCAAGACCAAGACCTGTTCCGCCGACAAGCTTTGAATGGCTTTTATCCACTCTGTAAAAGCGTTCAAAAACCCGGCTTTGCTCACTCTGTGGAATTCCAATTCCTGTATCTCTTACCGTAACACTTGTCTTGCCATTTGCCTGATTGACAATAACATCAACCGTTCCGCTTTCTTTGTTATACTTGATAGCATTATCACAAAGGTTATATATCATTTCATCAAGAATTTTCTTTGTTCCTGATACAAGGGCAGTATCGCCAATGACATTCAAAGTGATGTTCCGTTTATTTGCAACGGGAGTTAGCCTTTTTATAATATCCTTTGACAGTTCGCATAAATCAACCTGTTCTTTTTCAAAAGGTATCACACCTTCGTCAAGCTCGGATATTTTCATAATGTCACTAACAAGGGTAATAAGCCTTTGTGCTTCATCATAAATCGAAGTAGAAAAGTCAACAACCGTTTCATCCGGTGTTCCGCCCGATTTCAACATTTCAGCAAAGCCCGAAATAGAGGTAAGCGGTGTTTTTAATTCATGGGACACATTAGATGTAAACTCCTGACGAAGTTGCTCACGCTTTACGCTTTCAGTAATATCAATGATTACGATAACTGCACCGATTATTTTTTCGTTTTGATAAACGGGATTTGCGATCAAGTTGTATGTGTTTTCGTCATGGGAAATATCACTCTCAGCTCTTTCTCCCGAAAGGGCTTTTTCAACAACACTTCTAAATCCTTTACTACGATTAAAGGCAAGCACACTGCCGCTTTTTACATCTGATATTTCAAGCAGACGAATTGCAGCCTGATTATAAGAAAGAACATTGCTGTCCTTGTCAATTACCAAAAGTCCCTCACTCATATTCTCGGTAATAAGTTTGAATTCTTCTTGCTTTTGCTCGGCTTCTTTAATCTGCTTATCAATGGTTTTCTTCTGCGCAGACATCTTTTTAAGAAGCGGTGTCAATTCCTCATAGGTTTCATTTGCTGCCGGATTATCAAGGTCAAGTTCGTTTATTGGCTTTATAATCGCCTTTGATAATCTGTATGATAAGAAAATTGAAATAATAAGTGCAAGTACGATAATTATAATAAGCGGCTGCAGAAGCCCTAACAGTATTATAACAACAGAATTTTGTGTGGTTGACACACGAAGTATGGTTCCGTCATCAAGTTTTTCTGCATAATACAAGGTTTTCTGCATCAAAGTATTGGAATATCTTGAGCTTGTACCTTTTCCGTTTTTAAGAGCATCTGCAATTTCTTTTCGGTCAGCGTGGTTTTCAAGTTCCTCTGCAACGGCTTGTGTATCTGCCAAAACTGTACCATCACTTGATACCCAAGTTATTCTTTTGCCTTTTTCATTGAAGCTATTTATAAAATCAATGCCGTCATTTTTTACCGCATAGGATATGTAGCCGGCTTCACTTTCAAGCTCTGTAAACATCTGTGCTTCAAAATAACTGAACAAAACACCAAAAATCAAACAAAAGCTCATAAGCAAGATAAGCATTGAGGTAAAGAAGTTTGAACGAAATATCTTATTAACCATTCTCGCTACCTCCGAGCTTATAACCTATGTTTTTAACAGTATGAATAAGGTTACCTGCGGTTTCAAGCTTCATACGGAGCTTTCTTATGTGAACATCAAGAGTTCTTGACTCGTCATAAAACTCTCCCCATACACGGGTAAGCAAAGCATCCCTCGAAACAACATTGCCCTCTGCTTCGAGTAGCACCATTAAGAGCGAATATTCCTTGAAAGAAAGGTTAACTTCTTTTCCGGCAACTTCGATAATATGTTTTTCGGGATTTACATACAAATCACCGATTTTATATTCCTTTGACTTATTTGTTTTTTCATACCGTCTTAAAACTGCACGAACACGGCTTGTGAGTTCTGTCATACCAAACGGCTTTGCAATATAATCATCTGCACCCATATCAAGCCCTGTTACTTTGTCAAATTCACTGCCTTTAGCAGTAATCATAATTACAGGGATATTTGATGTATTGCTATCTTCCTGAAGTTTGCCTAATATAGAAAGTCCATCTTCTTCAGGAAGCATTATATCAAGTAAAATAAGCTGTGGCTTTTCATTTTTCATTTCTTGCCAAAATTCACTCGGCAGGCTGCACCCTTTTACTGCATAACCCTCTTTTTCAAGAGCATAGCAAACAAGCTTGCGGATATTGGCATCATCTTCTACAAAATAAATCATCGCTTTCACCTCCGAAATATGATTTACATATATATTTTACCATAAAATGTGTGTATTTTCAATGAAAGTCTTATATTTCATCATTTTACACATAACTAAAGTTTATTCTGCGTGTTTTCCTGTGATGGAGTATATAACCCATTCAGCGATGTTTTCTGCGTGGTCGCCGATACGCTCAAAATACTTTGCAATCATAAGTAGGTCAATAAGAGCCTCCGCATTTGCTGCTTTATTTTCGATAGCACTTATAAGTTCGCCCTTAACCTTGTCAAATAAATCATCCACGGTATTATCATGCTCGATTACTGTATAAGCTAAATCGACATCTTTTTTTACAAAAGAATCAATGCTGTCTGTAACCATTTGAATTGTTGCTCTTGCCATATCAGCAATGTGTGTTTCGCTTTCCATACCGCTACCGTAAGCATACTCGGCAATTTCTGCAATATCGGATGCTTGGTCGCCGATACGCTCCATATCGGAAATCATTTTAAGTGCAGAGGATATTGTCCTTAAATCACTTGCCACAGGCTGTTGCTGCATTAAAAGCTTCATACAAAGAGTTTCAATATCTCGTTCCTTTTGGTCTATCTGCTTATCCGCATCGAGGACATTTTCTTTCATTTTTACATCGTTATCTATAAGCAGTTTTACGGCGCTTGAAATAGCTTCTTCGCAGAGTGCTCCCATTGTAATAAGCTCATTATTTAAAGTGTTTAATTGCTCGTCAAATCTATTTCTCATATCAACCAAACCTTCCTGTAATATAATCTTCGGTTCTCTTGTCAGTAGGGGTAGAGAACATTTTTTCAGTTTCGTCAAATTCTATGACTTCGCCAAGCAGGAAGAAAGCAGTTTTATCTGCAATTCTTGCCGCCTGCTGCATATTATGTGTAACCATAACGATTGTATATTTTTCTTTAAGTTCTACTGCCAAATCTTCGATTTTTGATGTTGAGATGGGATCTAACGCCGATGTTGGCTCGTCCATAAGTAGAATGTCAGGCTCAACCGCCAATGCTCTTGCAATGCAAAGTCTTTGCTGCTGACCGCCACTCATACCGAGCGCACTCTTTCTAAGTCTGTCTTTACATTCAGCCCAAATTGCAGCCTGTCTTAAAGAGCGTTCAACTATTTCGTCTAAGGCTACTTTTGACTTGATGCCGTGAATACGAGGACCATATGCAATGTTATCATAAATGCTCATTGGGAACGGGTTAGGCTTTTGGAAAACCATACCGACCTTTTTTCTTAAAATATTGACATCCATATCTTTATAAATGTCAACTCCGTCAAGGGTTATTTCTCCCTCAATTCTGCATCCCTCAACCAAATCGTTCATACGGTTAAGGCTTTTCAAAAATGTAGATTTACCACATCCCGAAGGCCCGATTAGCGCTGTAATCTGTCTTTCGGGAAGCTCTATGTTAATGTCCTTTAATGCGTGATTTGTTGTGTACCATAAATTAAGATTTTTCGCTGTAATTATACCCATTAGTTTGCTCCTTTCTTCTTCAGCATTGTTGCAGTTAGCTTGGCGCTAATATTTATCACAAAAGTCAAAACAAGTAATATTGCCGCAATCGCAAAGGCAATTTCGAATTCGCCTCGTTCTTTTGCGTACATATAAAGCGCAACTGTAAGTGATGAGCCTGCATTGCCGGGTTTTACTGCATCCACAATTCCAAGAACTTCATTTGCCATACCTGCAGTAAAGAGAAGTGCCGCACTTTCACCAAC
>JAFWZH010000092.1 GCA_017522515.1 Clostridia bacterium | reverse complement strand
TTCTACATTGCCGACTGCTACGGCTTTGGAGCATATGAAGATTTATTATAAACCCTAAAATATATCGAGTATGAAGATTTTATGTCAAGAGCGTTATGACAAGGCTATTGCCTACGCAAAGGAAATCAAGAACGACACGCTGCAAAAGTGTATTGACCGTTTGAAGCAGTGGGAGGAAAACCCGAATTGTCCGTGTGAGATTGAAATCTATTATGACTCAGCTCCGCACTCATTCGGTTTCCGACAGGTATATCCGGATGGTAGAACGGGTATTGTCGGAGGCTTGCTCTATCACGGACAGCCCGACCAATCGTTTGCCGTATTGATGAATCCTATTCACGGGTGGAGCATACACACATAGAAACAGCTAATTCCGATAAATGAGAAAGCCAACTTAGGTCTGCCCAGGTGCAGATTTAAGTTGGCTTTTCTTATGTTACTTGATGGGCGGAATCTCAATAATAGGTTCACCTTTTATTGTTTTAACAATATTTATAAGCTCTTTTTGATATTTTTCTAAGGTTGTACAATCAAATCCTTTTCGACCATCAATGAAGTCAGGTGTAGAACTCCTGAAATCACCTTTTCTGAGTATTGGTATAAATTTTATGGTATCTTGATCGTTATATATCTCGTGAGATATGATTGTTCCTTCATAAGCAGCTCCTCCTTTACCAGATTCGGCTTTTTCTTTATATTTAGGAGTTAAAATACATAATACTTTTTGAGCAGTTCTTATACTATTTAGCATAAATTTTACTAAATCAGTACCGTGGGGTTGATATTTGTCTATCTGTGCATTTATACCATTATTTCGTAAGTCCCCAGCAAAGCGTTCTACCCAGTTCATATATTCTGCATCCTCTTCTTCCCATGCATATGAAATTAGTACTAATGGGGCTTCTATCTGTGGAGCTGGTTCTATCATAACTTGTCGCTTTTTAATCGGTTTAGGTTCTTCAATAATATCAGTAAAAATATCAAAGTCTTCAGTCTCTTCTTTTTGTGCGTACATACTTTCTATTATCTTATTCACATTTGCAGATAAATCCTTCAAAAATAGCGGAACATCAGCATCCTTTAATGCTTTGAATAAATCCCTATACCAAATACCTCTGGTGGTTTTTCCTGTAGTATTCTTCAAAAGCTCTATATATTCACCATATGTAGTAGGTAATGCCAAATCTTCAAGGTAATGACGAATAGTATTATAATATATTGAACCTTTAGTGTAATAGAGTGTATCATCATCGTCAGCTCCAATTAAGGCCCATAAAGAGTTAAATACTATATCCTTGTTTATAGACATTTTTGGATCAATCAATTGTCCAAAATCAACTAATGGCGTTAAGCCATCTATCCCATTTATATAGTCCGAACCTTTTTCCGTTAGGCATATAAAATCGTTTTCCTTTAGATTTAAATAGTCGTTTTGAATGAGTAAGTCAATAACAAACCACAAATTATTCATCTTAGGTCTTGTAAAGCTTTTCTCGGAGGTAAATCTTATGGTTCTAAGCATTAATCCATGACCTGCTTTAAGACAACCATTTCTTCTGAAATAATTAAATATATATTCTATGTAATAGTCGATTATTTCCTTTTTCATATTCGTACATTTTATTTGGCTACAAAGTTACAGCCTTTTTTATGATTGAAAGACAGAATAAGCTACAAAAAGTGTATGTAGCGTGAAAATCCCGCTTCACTCGCAAAGTCCCTTCAAGAAGTTAACTCGGAGGGACAATACCTCCACGTTCGAGCCGAGGGTTTTCGGGCAAAAAATTCTCTGCGAT
>JAFWZH010000091.1 GCA_017522515.1 Clostridia bacterium | reverse complement strand
TACTGCAGCTTTCCACGCTGTTCGGTGTGACTACCGACTATCTTTTGAAGGACGAAATTGAGGATGAAGAATTAACCGGCGATACTTCTTCGGATACAACAGTAAAAAGGATTTCGATAGAAGAAGCAAACGCATATATCGAGCAAAGGAAGAAAGCCTCTTGGCGTATTGCTCTTGCTACGTTCCTGTGCATTCTTTCTCCCATCACCCTCATTGTGTTGACTATGTTATCGGAATTACCTAATGCTATTGTGACAGAAGCAACAGCGAGTTCGATTGGGTTAACCGTTCTCTTTGCCTTTATTCTGTGCGCCGTTCCACTTTATATTTATTGCGGTTTCAAAAACCAACCGTATGAGTTCCTTGATAAAAACGTTCCTTTTGAACTTGAATATGGAGTGAAAGGGTTAGTTACAGAAAGGAAAAATGCTTTCAGACCAACCTATATTGCTTATAATATAATCGCAACGTGTGTATGTATTTTCTCGGTTGTTCCTGTGGTTTTATTATCTTTTTCTGAGAATGAGATACTTGTTGCGGCAGCTCTTGCCTTGCTGATGATTATTGCAGGTATAGGTGCAGGAATGTTCATTGTAGCAGGAACGCAAAACGCAAGTATTCAAAAACTCCTTAAAGAAGGAGATTTTACCGAGAAAGAGAAAAAGAGAACGAGCGTAAAAGAGATTATTGGATTCTGCTATTGGGGTGTTTTAACTGCAATCTATCTTGCGGTAAGTTTCCTCAATAATCAATGGCATCTATCTTGGATCATCTTCGCCGTTGGTGGTGTTTTATTTCCGGTCGTGATGTGTATTTGCAATTATATTGCAGACAAGGATAATAAAGACTAAAGATCTGCCCTCGTTTCTTGATAGGACGGGGGCATGGTATAATGAGTTATACAAATAAGAATTTACAAAACAAATAGCGATTTCAAATGTAATGTCTAATCATTCGCTATTTATGGTAAAGACATGAAGGTAAATGTTTGCTATAATGTTCTTGGAGGTGAATCAAATGGATTTAGTTCAGATAGGAAAGTTTATAGCGCAACTTAGAAAAGAACACGGGTTTTCTCAAGAAAAGTTGGGTGAAATGTTAGGCGTAACGAACAAAACAATATCACGCTGGGAAACAGGAACATATTTACCACCGGCAGAAATGCTGGTATCTATGAGCAACCTATTTCATGTTACTATTAACGAACTTTTGAGTGGAAAAAGACTAACTCAAGACGAGTACAAAATCGCAGCAGAAGAAAATCTTAGGCAAGTCGTTAAAGCGAGCAGCTTTACCCTTAAGGAAAAGATAGCATTTTATAAGAAAAAGTGGTTGAAAGAACATATTGCAGCCATGTGTTGCTGGGGCATAGGAATTATCACAGCTCTCGTAGTGGGCATTATTTTAAGCTTACCTATTCTCGTTTCAGCCGCTATGTTGTTGCTTTTGGTAGGACACGCTTGGAGAAATAATACAATGATGGCTTATGTTGAGAGAAACGCATTTGACGGCACAGGAAGAAACGATTGACAAATTCCAATTTATTGTCCATTTTCCCTGTTGTTTATAGGAACACAAAAGGTAATTGAGAGTTTTCGTATAGTGCAAACCGAGTCTGCGCATACTTTTCCTTGTATTCCAATCCAAGGAGATTTCTTCATGCGTAAATTCAGCGAAAGCTATCGCGACAACGTTGCCGCGCTTGACGGCATTCTGCGTGTCGATCAAAGCTT
>JAFWZH010000090.1 GCA_017522515.1 Clostridia bacterium | reverse complement strand
CATAAGTGAAAGAATTGATACACTTGAAGATAAAGTACATAAGCTTTCACGCCCTGATAATCACTTTGCCGAGCAGACAAATGATGTTGTTGATGCGACAATGCTTGTCACATCTGAAACAGTTGCAGAAGCAGTTGATAAAGAAGAAATCAGACTTACAGATGTTGCGGAAAATATCTTTAACTCCGCAGATAAGGTTGAGGAACTTGATAAATCTGAAATTGCCCGTCTTGCTGATAAATTAAATTATCTTGATAATGCAGGAGTACAGCTTGAAGATGATTACAATTCAATTGACGGTATCATCAACAACGGCTCTAAAGCCGAACTTGAAGCTGCAAAAAAGGAATTATCAGAAACCCTTTCCGCTATGAAGGATGTTGTGGGCAATAAATATATTATGGAAAGCATTAAAGAGGATACGGCAAAGGAAATCCCTAAAATTGAAGAACAGCTTAACGCTGTAAATAAAGCTCTGGACAGTGTAGAGAATAATCTGACAGATTTATCGACATTAATTGAAAAAGATTCTTTTAAGGTGAATCCTGAATATTACAGAAGCCTTTCAAAAGATGAATGTCACTTTGAATCAATGACGAAGCAACAGGCACTTACAGTTATGACAGAACTTTCAAAGGCTGATATACAGTTTTCAGCTGTATCTCGTGGAAATGATAAGGTGAATATCACAGTTAATGAAAAGAATGTTCCTGCACTTAATGATATTATGCAGGTATCTATCGGAAAGACTGCAACCCGTGATTTTCAGCGTCCGCCTAAAAGTGAAATTCAGCCATTAAGAAAAATTAATCCGCAATACTTTAAAAGTCTGAAACCAGATGAGAAATTCACAAACATTGAATCTACAGAAGTAGCTCGTGGGATAATCAAGGAATTAGAAGCGAAAGAAATCCCTTATTCAGCTGCTGTTCTTAAAAATGATACTGTAGTCGTTACTGTTTCAAATCGTAATAAAAAGTCATATATGGAGGCATCATCTTCTATTAAAGACAAACTTGCAGAAAAATGTTTTGAATCTGATAATGCAGTTCCCCAAAAGCAAAATCAAAGAGCATTTTTTTCTCGTGACAAATTGAAAAAAGAAGCACAGCGGATAAAAAATAAAGGCAGACAGAACACACCTACCAAAGATAAGCATCAAGGGTTAGAGTAATGAAAATTACGGAAGAACAGATAAACAGAGCGAATATGGTCAATCTTCCGTCATTCCTCATTTCAAACGGTTTTCCGCTGAAAAAGGCAGGGAGAGAGTTTGTGTGGCAGGAACACGACAGCCTGCACATCAAAGATAATATCAATGGTGAGCGTGGCAAATGGTATCGTTTTAGTACCGGCGAAGGCGGTGACAATATCAGCTTTCTGCAACAGTATATGGGCAAAACCTTTGTTGAAGCTGTAGAAACTCTTAACGGTGAACGCTATGAGAGGGAACACGTTCCATCTCACATCATTGATTCAAAAAAGAAAATAGTTAAAAAACAAAATATTAAAATCCTTGAAGATACAGAGAGTAAACGTGTTTTCGGATATTTGTGCGGAACAAGAGGTCTTGAATACGGTCTTATTGCAGGTCTTGTACGTGAAGGGAAAATTGTACAGGAACAGAAAACAGGAAATGCAGTTTTCAAGATTTTTGACGAAAATAATAGACTTGTGGGTGCTGAAAAAGTCGGCACATCAACAGAAAATAAATTTAAAAGCATTGCCACAGGCTCTGCAAGGGGATACGGATTTG
>JAFWZH010000089.1 GCA_017522515.1 Clostridia bacterium | reverse complement strand
GAATCAGGCATTATTGAGTATCCCCACACTCAAGATGGGCCCCGGTGACTCCTCACGCTCGCACACAGCAAACGAATATATAAGGATAAGCGAGATACGCGAGGGTATAAAGCTATTCGCCGAAATGCTCGACGGGCTTAAGTTGTAGTTCATTAATGTTAAATAATCACTAACCAAAGGAGTTTAGTATTTTATTATTGTATATTAGCAACGCACAAAAAACAAAGCAATAAATAAAACAGGACAAATAGTTTTTAGTACATATAATTTTTGAGCTTTTTGCTCTATTCCTTCAACTGAAAACCGCCAATTTACAGAAACGCAGGAATAGGCACGACGAAAGTTCATACCTACGAGGTGTGAACTGTTTGTGCTTGTCTGCGTTACGGTGCTTGGCGGTGCCTCAGTTGAAGATTTGCAACAAACGGTTCCGCCTTTTATGATACACATCGGTAAAATAATAGAAGAAGAGATGTTGCGTCAGGAACGCACCCCTGCGTGGCTTGCGCGTAAGATAAATTGTGCGCGCCCCAATGTCTATTATATCTTCAGGCAGGAATCAATCAATACCGATTTGCTCCTGCGAATTTCTAAGGCACTGAATCATAATTTCTTCCGGTATTATTCTGAGGAAGTATAGAAATAATACCGTTTGTATAGCATTTATACGAAACAGTATAATTTCTATACGCATTTTCTAAAGAACAGAATCATATAGTAGATTTCTTTGCAACAGTATTAACGTTTTTAAACCATATTACCATGAAAAATACAAAAATTGTAAAGAAGTTGTTTGTTGTAGCCTTGTTGCTTGCATCTTTATTTGCAGCCCAGTCTTGTTCACCTGAGTTCTCTGAGGGTTTCCGTCAAGGATGGAACACTACAGCACCAAGCCAGTACCATTATTGATATTAAATGATACGGAGTTTCCCAAAAAGCCGTTAAGTGAGTAGGGGGGGTAATTAAAATGTATTGTTATGAGAAAGATTTTATTATTAGCCATTTTAGTATTTGGCTTAATTTGTTCGCTGAATGCTCAAGTGTATCAGACAGAAAAAGAGGCTGCACAAGCAGCAAAAGCTATTTGTAATGAATTTGGTCAAAAGGCGAAAGCCGGAACAGCGAAAGATCATACAGGTGCCATTAAATATGATACATCTTCAAAATATGAGAATTCTAAAAATGGCCCTCAGAATTCTACTAGAATAAAAGGTAATGTAGGTAATAATTCTGTTGGTGTTAGTGCTGAATATCAAAGGAATGGTGAGCAGAATAACTCGAAGAATGAGACTAAACGAAATAATAGTGGGTACTTATATTACAAGTGTGAAGATTAAATATTCTTTTAATATAAACTAGCAATAAAGAGAGGGCGATCTAAAAGCCCTCTGTTTGTACAAATGCCACCGCAAGAGTTATATGACCCCAAGTTGGATGGTTTAACATTATTAATAGGCATTCTTAGATTGGAATAAAGCTCGGCTATGTACCGGGCTTTTTACATTTAGCCTCAATTTGATTCTATCATCTGTAATGTAAACTCTGTTAGTTAACAGTTCTCAAGAATGTCAACCTTTTCTAAGGATAGTCGCATCCGTAAATGACATCGTACATTCGGGACAAAAAAAAGCTGTATTCGGGACAAAATTTCAGTCAGTTGTCCCGTAAATCCGGAAATAATATTATTTTTGTCCCGAATGAAGAATAAGATATCATGACAATACAGGTTGAAATATTGCAATTCTTGCACTATAATCCATCGTCTAGCAGAGTGGAAATCGCAGAAGCTTTGAAAG
>JAFWZH010000088.1 GCA_017522515.1 Clostridia bacterium | reverse complement strand
TGATTGAGAGATACTGCTTGATTCTTGCAGTTTCCTTATCAAGACAAATTGTTTCAAGAACTTCGTGAGCGTGGTAGAGAATAGCACCGCCGGGAGTTTCATAAACACCTCTTGACTTCATACCAACAAGACGGTTTTCAAACAGGTCAGCAAGACCGATACCGTTCTCACCGCCGAGCTTATTGAGTGCAGATACCATTTCTACGCCGTTAAGCTCCTTGCCGTCAAGCATTGTGGGGATACCCTTTTCAAAGTGAATTGTGATATATGTAGGCTTGTCGGGAGCTTCGAGAGGAGATACGCCCATTTCAAGGAAGCCGGGCTTCTCATACTGTGGCTCATTTGCTGGGTCTTCAAGGTCAAGTCCCTCGTGTGAAAGGTGCCAGAGGTTCTTATCCTTGGAGTAGTTTGTCTCTCTGTTAATCTTAAGAGGAATGTTGTGAGCCTCAGCGTAGTCGATTTCCTCGTCACGGCTCTTGATGTCCCATTCTCTCCAGGGAGCAATGATAGCCATTTCGGGAGCGAATGCCTTGATAGCAAGCTCAAAACGAACCTGATCGTTACCCTTACCTGTACAGCCGTGGCAGATAGCGTCAGCACCCTCTTTGATAGCGATTTCAGCAATTCTCTTTGCAATGATAGGACGTGCAAAAGAAGTACCGAGCATATATCTGTTCTCGTAGATAGCACCAGCCTGAACTGTTGGGTAAACGTAATCCTGAATGAATTCTTCCTTTAAATCCTCGATATAAAGCTTGGAAGCACCTGTCTTGATAGCCTTTTCTTCAAGACCGTCAAGCTCTGTACCCTGTCCAACGTCACCTGAAACAGCGATAACTTCACAGTTATTGTAGTTCTCTTTCAGCCACGGAATAATGATTGAAGTATCAAGTCCGCCAGAGTATGCGAGAACAACTTTTTTAATATCTTTCTTATCCATTTTAAAGACCTCCATTGAAAGGCAATGCCTAAATTTTTATCAACAATATTATTATACACCATTCAAAAATAATGTCAATAGTTTTAGAATAAATATTCATTTTTCTGCAAAATATTCTATTTATACTGCATATTTATTCATTTATTTTTGCATTTTCTTATAAAGGAATGAACCGCCAATTCCCACAGCTGTTCCGAGGGCATAGCTGAACAAATCTTCCACGGCAAAGCTTGTGCCGATAAGTATGCGGAAAAACTCAATATCCCCCAGCCCGATAATATCAACAATATGAATATACTGCAAAAACTCCACCAAAAATGCAAAAAGCAACACTCCAATATGAGTTATATATGGATTTTTACCGCCTATTATTGCCTGTACAAGGCAGTAAACCGCCCACACTACGATAACATCTCCGCCGTAATATCTCAGCCAGTTGCCGTGCTGTGTAAGGGCAATTACAACCTCAACCGCTATAAGCAGAATGAGGATTATTATATATGGTATACGTTTTTTCATAATTTCTCCTTTTCAGCTGTTAGCCGTTAGCTTTTTTATCAATCGCTGCATTTCTGAAATAAATAGCTACATTTACCGAAACAATTGCAAGATTAAGAATATATGCAATAAGAACATAGTTTATTTGTCCTGAAATTATTTTTGATAATATTCCCGCTATGTAACCAATTATGATAAGAATAATAAATATCAAACTTGTTCCTTTTGTTGTTCGTGCTTTATAAGCTTTAATTACATTCAAAGGCCATGAAAAGCCAAAACAAACAAGCATAATAGTTTCAAGAATCTGTCCCATAAAAAAATCTCCTTATTAATTATAATCTAATACATTGTAATATCTTAAACTTTACTTTTTTCTAATTATAATAAATACAAAAGGGTGATTTATCACCAGAGAGGAACACCTACGGGGCAAAAGGGAGGGAAAAAGAAAACTGGCACAAAAGTCGACATTTCCCTCCCTTTT
>JAFWZH010000087.1 GCA_017522515.1 Clostridia bacterium | reverse complement strand
TTTTCTCTTGTCCCGTACCGGCTTTCACCCATTGGTCAATTTTTGTCCCTTTGAGCGAAAACCCTTATAAACAAAGGATTATTTCTGTGCCTCTTCGATAGCAACAGCGCAAGCAACTGTCATACCAACCATCGGGTTGTTACCTGCACCGATGAGACCCATCATCTCAACGTGAGCCGGAACTGATGAAGAACCTGCGAACTGTGCATCACCATGCATACGACCCATTGTATCTGTAAGACCGTATGATGCAGGACCTGCAGCAACGTTATCGGGGTGAAGTGTACGACCTGTACCACCACCGGAAGCAACTGAGAAATATTTCTTGCCATGCTCTAAAGACCATTTCTTGTATGTACCTGCAACGGGATGCTGGAATCTTGTAGGGTTAGTTGAGTTACCTGTGATAGAAACGTCAACATTCTCTTTTCTCATGATAGCAACGCCCTCATTAACATCGTTAGCGCCGTAGCAACGAACGCTTGCGCGATCACCGTTAGAGAATTTAACCTCACGAACGATTGTCAACTCGCTTGTAGCAAAATCGTATTTAGTCTCAACGTATGTGAAGCCGTTGATTCTTGAAATGATATAAGCAGCATCTTTTCCAAGACCATTCAAAATAACTTGGAGAGGTTGTTTTCTAACTTTGTTAGCTGTTCTTGCAATACCGATAGCACCCTCAGCAGCAGCAAAAGACTCGTGACCTGCTAAGAAGCAGAAGCATTTTGTATCTTCACGAAGAAGCATTGCGCCCAAGTTACCATGACCAAGACCAACTTCTCTTGTGTCAGCAACAGAACCGGGAATACAGAAAGCCTGCAAACCAATACCGATTGCCTCAGCTGCATCAGCAGCATTAGTAACATTTTTCTTTATTGCAATAGCGCAACCTAAAGTATATGCCCAAACAGCATTCTCAAACGCGATAGGTTGTACACCTTTAACAATACTTGCAACATCTACGCCCTTAGCGTCGCAGATTGCTTTAGCATCCTCTAAAGAAGCAATGCCATACTCTGCCATAGCTTTATTGATGCCATCTATTCTTCTTTCATAACCTTCAAATCTTACCATGGTTCAATTCCTCCTTACTCGTTACGGGGGTCAATGACCTTAGCAGCATCGGCATATCTGCCATATGTACCGATGTTCTTCTCATAAGCTTCTTTAGGATCTACACCCTTCTTGATAGCTTCCATCATTTTGCCGAGATGAACGAACTTGTATCCTATAACCTCATCATTCTCATCAAGGCCAATGCTGATAACGTAACCCTCAGCCATTTCAAGGAAACGAACACCCTTCTCCTTAGTACCGTACATAGTACCAACCTGAGAACGAAGTCCTTTACCTAAATCTTCAAGTCCTGCACCAATAGGCAAACCATCTTCAGAAAAAGCAGACTGAGTTCTACCATATACTATCTGCAAGAAAATTTCACGCATAGCAACATTGATTGCATCGCAAACCAAGTCAGTATTAAGAGCCTCAAGCAATGTCTTGCCACCAAGAATTTCAGCAGCCATAGCAGCAGAGTGAGTCATACCTGAGCAGCCCAAAGTTTCAACGAGAGCTTCCTCGATAATACCGTTTTTAACATTAAGTGTCAGCTTACATGCACCCTGCTGAGGAGCACACCAGCCCACACCGTGTGACAGACCCGAAATATCGGAAATTTGTTTAACATTTACCCATTTGCCTTCCTCAGGAATGGGAGCCGGTCCGTGATTGGGACCTTGTTTAACACACATCATTTTTTGTACTTCATGTGAGTAATTCATGTGTAGATAACCCCTTTCAAAAATTGTACGGCTCATTATACCGCGATTCTCAAAAAATAACAAGCGTTCCAAAAGAAACTGCGACAGAAAAATCGTCATAATTTTCTGTATAAACGCCATTTTCGTCGACAACTACTTGGAAAGAAATATCATCGGGAGGCAAAAACAAGAATTTTGTACCTTCTGACTCACTTTCACGCAAAATATATGTTCCTGTTTCACAAGGAAAAACATCTATATTACACTGCCCTTTCGCATAAGCAGCCGACACCAAAACATCAGCCTTTTTCACTTGGCCTTCTTCACTCAACACAGAAACTGCTTTAACTGAACCATCGTCAAAATAAGACACGTACAGCAAGTTATTTTCTTTCCCGTTCGGATTACCGTCCACTGATACTGCTGTAGGCCTACTCATAATTCTCGTATACGGAATATTCAACTCGCTGCTCTCAAAACCGTCTTCGGTTCTTCTTATTGCTACAAGACCGTAATTGTAACTTTCGCTTCCTGTAAGCCAGCTCTCCTGATTATTTTCGTTTAGTATTAAACTACCGGAAGAAAGCTGATTTAAATAAAATACATCCTCAGAAACTCTATACACATTCATATGTTTTTCTATCATTTGAGGTTTTCTTTTATATTGAGACGAAAGATCTGTTAATTTTTCAGCTTTATTGCCATCACTACATAATAAATATAAAGAATTCTCTGTAGCAGCAATAAAATATCCTTTACCATTCTCTTCTATGTAATATTCTAAAATACCATATATGTTTCCAAGCTCACTATACAGTACTTTTTCTTTGCTCTCAGAGCACAGAACGATCTTTTTATTATAATCAGAATAATAAAATAAGTTACCATTGCTATCAGAAAAAGTGTACTTAGGTATTACACTATAATATCCTTGTTTGATTTCTACTTGCGATTCACCGTTCAGAATGTAATCTTGCCCACCTTTAGAGACGCAAACAGTAAAATCACTGTAATAATCATCATAATTATATTTATCACTTTGAGGAAAATAAACAGACTCAACATCTGCAGACAAATTACGTTTTTTAGCCTTGTCACAATCATAAGCAGAGAGCATTCCGTCGCGGCTAAGGTACACAACTTGATTGTATGCCTCAAAGACGCCGGCAACGCTTATATTTTCGGAAATAAGTGTATACTCTCCACCGGGTTCACTTTCCCCTGTATCAGATACTGCAATATTAGAAGTGAAAGCAAAAAGACTGTTATGTTGCTCGTAACCTGTGGCATATATTACTGTAAGTGCCTCAACACCATCATTTTCGATAATATCAAAGCTATCGACTTTTTCTGCAATAAAAAATGACTTTTCATGTTCAACGTCAAGATAGTATAAATACGAAACATCCTTAAAATAAAGCACATAAACAACAAATTTACCATCGCCGCTTACAAGACAATTATGTTTATAGCTTATCATTTCATTAAAGTCTGTATTTTTGCCAAAATAAGAAATATTAATGCCTTCAGGTGTGATATCTATAGGATTATCCTCTATAACCATATAAAGCTTGTCCTCATAGAAGCAAATGCACGGTTTATTATTCTCATGTAAACTGTATTTATCATCGTAATGCTCCGTATAAACAAGTGCAGACGGAATATCAGTATCATCCGTCATTTTCTCCGTAAGCCATGAATCAACCGAATCCAGAGTAACAACCATGTGCAAACAAAAAAGAACAATAACGATTATTGCAATAATACAGAAGAACTTTAATAATTTACTTAACATCAATATTCCTCCATTTGTGTTTTGCCATGATTAAAATTACACCTACTGCCGAAATAAGAATCCAAGGCAAAATATCGGGAATAAAATCCAATAATTCAGAAAAATACAACGCTCTGTTAAGTTTACTCATGCCTTTGGAAAATTCTTCAACAGAGCTAAAATATACCATTTTGTATACGCCTGTACCGTTTTCCGCTATATATGTGTATATGCCACCCTTGCTGTCCATATCATAAAATACGGAAATATTGCAAGGAATTTTCACTGTTGCGCCATCGACAGTAAGATAGTATGAATCATCCGACAAATCGGTTGCCTGTGCCAAAGTAAGAATAAATTCACCTTTATCATTTAACTTGTCTAAGGATTTTTCTCTGGCTATGCTTGGTACACGATAATCGTTTAACGCAGAATATACAGTCATTTCTTTCTCCATCCCCTGTGCATCAAGCTCTGCAAGAAAAACAGAAGATTGAACTTTCTCTCCATCGTCATTCTGTATCTTTTTTGTGTAAATGTAGTAGTTACTGCCATGTCCGTATATTTTGAATTCATCAATTCTCTGAACTTCTAATGTTGTCATAATAACATCAGATTTGCTGTAATCATAAAATCTTCCATAAAGTGCCAAGTTACCCTCTTTGTTTATTTGACATTCTGTAACAGCACTTACGCAATTAACTTCATCATAAATAACTTTAGACCACTTATGCTCCCCATAAGAATCAAAAGCCTCAGCAAAACCATAACTAAAACCAATACCGTCCTCAGATGCAGAATCGGCACCGCATAATATCAATTCATCATTGTAATAAACGCCTGACGTGATAACACTTTTTGCCGAATATGAATATGATCTTATAATCTTTCCCTTTATATCATATAAAATGGCTTTTTGTGTACCTGCAGCCAAAATAAACTCACCGTTGTTATCAGGTAGTAAAAGCTTGCTCAGTGTGTCTTTGCCCAAATTTGGTGTGAAAGAGATTATTTCGTTTAGCTTTACTGCACCACCTGTATTTTTTTGAGAAAAATCAACAGAATACAACTCAGCCACACCATCATTCAGACATAAAACGCTCACTGCATCACCGACAACACGAATATCGTGAATTATACATTCTGTAATGCTCGAACCAAAATTTCCTCTGGCTAACGCTTTGCCATCATCAGAATAAAATGCGTAGTATAATCTGTTATCTTTAAAATTCTTGCCTATTACCCCTACTCTTTTATGCCCTGCAGCAAAAAAGCAGTCAACGGTTTTATTCTCCGCTCCTGCAATGTCAGTCGCTGTAATTCGACCTTTTTCAGGCAACAAGTAATCGTCGCAGATATTCACAAAATATCTGAAAACACCTGTTATTGATATTAAGACTATTAAAACAGATAAAAAGCTTATCAGGATTCTCTTTAACATTATATTTACCTCTCCCACAGTATAACACGGATTACAAAAATAGTACAACTAAAATTGCGAAAAACATATTTATTTGGTATACTGTCTTCCATACTGAATTTTGGAGGTATATAGAATTGAGCACAGACAATAACAAGAAAAAAAAGTCACCAATATTTATATATTATGCTATTTTATTAATCGTTGTCCTTGTAATAAGTTACCTACTTATTCCAAAACTTGTAGAGCCAAAAGAGAAAAAAATCTCCTTCAGCGAATTTGTTGAAATGATTGAAAATGACGAGGCAGAACAGGTCGAGGTAAATTCCAGACAATATAAACTCAAGCCTAAAAATTTCAAAGAAACAAACACATATTATGTAACCGGTAATATTTACAACGATTTTCATGAAAGCAGTGTACTTTTAAGCCTTCTTGATCAGAAAGGTTTAAAATACGATTCACCCATAGTGTCGTCTAACTATTTATTGGAAATTATCATTTACATTGTGCCTACTGTCGTTACAATTGTATTTTTCGTGTTCATTTATCGTTCCATGAACAAAAAAGGCGGAGTAATGTCTTTTGGCAAAAACACCAGTAAAATTTATGCCGAAACAAGCACAGGCAAAACATTTGCAGATGTAGCAGGACAAGAAGAAGCCAAACAAAATCTTGTGGAAATAATAGATTTTCTTAATAATCCCGGCAAATATACTGCAATCGGAGCAAAACTTCCGAAAGGTGCTTTACTTGTAGGCCCTCCGGGAACAGGAAAAACACTAATGGCAAAAGCAGTAGCAGGAGAAGCCAAAGTTCCGTTTTTCTCCCTTTCCGGTTCCGAATTTGTAGAAATGTTCGTAGGAATGGGAGCATCCCGTGTGCGTGATTTATTTAGACAGGCAGCAGAAAATGCTCCTTGTATTGTTTTTATCGATGAAATCGATGCAATAGGAAAAAGTCGCGATAACAGTTTCAGTTCAAACGACGAACGGGAGCAAACACTTAATCAGCTTTTATCTGAAATGGACGGTTTTGACTCTTCTAAAGGTGTTGTTATCATAGCCGCAACAAACAGGCCCGAAATACTTGATAAAGCACTGCTCCGTCCGGGCCGCTTCGACAGAAGAATAATAGTTGATCTCCCGGACCAAAAAGGACGCGTTGACATAATGAATGTTCATGCCAAGAACGTCCTTATGGAGCCGGATGTGGATTTTGAAGTTATTGCACGAGCTACTCCCGGTGCTTCCGGTGCTGATTTGGAGAACATAATCAACGAAGCAGCATTAAGAGCTGTGCGTGCAGGTAAACAACGCGTAAGCCAGAAGGAAATGGAAGAAGCCATAGAAGTTGTCATTGCCGGAGAAGAAAAGAAAAACCGTGTTATGTCTGATGAAGAAAAAAGAATAGTTGCATACCACGAAACAGGTCACGCACTTGTCACTTCTCTCCTGACACACACGGAGCCGGTTCACAAGATTACAATTATACCAAGAACATCAGGTACTCTTGGCTATGTAATGCATGTTGCAAAAAAAGAAAAAGTTCTTATGACAAAGAAAGAACTTCTTGAAGAAATCATTATTCTTACAGGCGGCAGAGCCTCAGAAGAATTAGAATTTGATTCCGTAACAACAGGTGCCTCCAACGACATTGAACGTGCCACCGAAATGGCTCGAAACATAATTACAACTTATGGTATGAGCGATTCCTTCGGATTTGTAAATTGGCAAAAAAAGAATCAAATGTATCTTGGTGACAGCAAAACCATGAATTGCTCTGAGGAAACTCACAGTAAAATAGATAATGAAATCCAGCGAATTGTGGCCGACTGCTACAAAAAGGCATTGGAACTTTTAGGTGCACACAAATCCACGCTTGATGCCCTTGCTTCTGTTCTTTACGAGAAAGAAAACCTAACCGGTGATGAATTTATGAAGCTATTTGCAGAACTTGAGCCTGATATCACATTAACACGCGCCGACGACGGTGTATAAATAACGGAGTGTTTTATGAACGGAATCATCACTGTTTCTCTTAGTCCTGTAATTGATATACATTATTCCGCCGACAACTTTATTGTTGGCAAGGATAATATTGTTAAAAGTCGCCATGTTTTTGCGGCAGGAAAAGCCATGAATGTGTCAAGAGGTTTGCACGCTGTAGGTATTTCCGCCGAAACACATATACTTCTCGGAGAAGAAAATGCTTCGGAATACTTGCGTCTTGCCTCAGACTATGCTGTTCCTATCTCCTGCATTACGACAGACGGAGCAGTAAGAGAAAATATTTCCGTAAACACGCCAAAGGGAGAAACAAGAATATGTCTAAATAACTACAGCATAACTCCTAACATACTTCCTGTTTTCGCCGCTAAAATTATCAGTAAGCTTTCAGAAAATATGGCTGTTGTTTTTTCAGGAAGCTTGCCAAAAGGCATCACCTGCGCAGATTTTGTAAAATTCGTATTGACAATAAAAAACGCAGTTCCCAATACAAAAATCGTATTGGATTGTCCAACGCTTACATCCGAACATATCAAAGAAATACAACCTTTCCTAATTAAACCAAATTACGAAGAAGCGTTAAAATTATTAAAGAATCTTAATTTTGCCGGTTTTACAGCCGAAGACAAAAAAGATGCTGAAAATGCAGCAAAAACATTATGTATTCATACAGAAAGTAGCTACTGCGTAATAAGTTGCGGTGCGTCAGGCGCTGCATTCGCATCAAAAAATGGTGATTCAGGTTATATAAATGCTCCAAAAATAAACAACATTGCCTGCTCCACTGTAGGAGCAGGCGACAGTATGCTTGCAGGTATGTTATTTAGTTTTTTAAAAGAGAATTCCTTGCATCGATGCACCATTTCAGAAGCTGTAAAATGGGGTGTTGCTTTTGGCAGTGCCGCTTGTTTGAACAAGGGCACCGAACCACCCATAGCAGCAAATATTTTTAAGTTATACAGAGAAATAAATTAAACACCGAAATTTATTTTTTATTGTTTACCATCAATCAGTACCCATTAAAATTCCCTCATATTTCAAATTTCATGCCATCCTCAGCAAATACAGTTTCAAAAGGAAGCTTATCCTTATTTTTTTGCATTTGCTCATAATTCGTAGGGAAAATATGTGTATAAATCATTTTCTTTGTTCTCGTTTTAGCAATTGTGTCGATGTTCTTTTCTACATCATAATGAACAAGCTCACAAATTATAGCGTCAAAATCTTCCTCAAAAACAATCTGAGGATAATCATGAAAATCACAAGACAAATCACAAATATACATGAGCTTTTTACCCTCAGCCTCTATATAATAAACAAAGCTCGGATACTTACCGCCCAAAAGGTGATCCGTTCTGATTGCCTTTACACGTATATTCTCATCAGAATATATAAAGCCTTCTTTCACACAATGGAAAGATATAAAATCTTCTTTTGGTTCCATGTGAAGTGCTGTAAGCCAGCCTTTAAACGCGTCTATTCCTGCCTGTTCAGGCAAAAACATATCGACTCTGACATTTTTGGAATAAGCTATAAATTTTTTTGCAATACAAGAAAGCGAGCCCACATGGTCCTCATGCATATGTGTAATAAAAACACATCTTATATCATACGCACTAAGATTTTCATTTGTCATTTTACTTTCTACGTGAGTACCGCAATCAAAAACATAATGTACCCCGTTAACCGTAAGTAAATGACCGGATGTTGCTCTGCCGATTTCCGAATAACCATGACTGGTTCCAATTGTAATCCACCTCATAATTAATTGCTCCTTACCCTATGCTTTCTCTATGTATTCTTTATAGAAATATGCACTTTTTTTCGGTTTTAATTCCATCGTCTTTTTATCTACCTGTGTTATGCCGAATTTATAATTTGAACCGGCAGACCATTCAAAATTATCCATAAGGCTCCACAAATAATATCCCCTTATGTCATAACCATCTGTCAAAGCTTTTTCAAGGCTTTTTAAAAATCCCGATACGTATCTTATACGGTCATTATCTTCGACCATACCCGTTTCATTGACATGTTCCTCTCCTATGGCATAAGTACCGTTTTCTGTTATGTAAATAGGTATTTTTATGTTATACAAATCATGCAACAGCTTAACTGCCTCATAAAGAGCGTCGGGGTAGTATTCCGTACGATTATTCAAGAAATTACCACCTTGCGAAAAGTCTGCCTGGGCCTTGGCATCAACGGAAACCGGAACTCGGTTGTACACATTCAAACCGAAGAAGTCCAACGGCTGAGACGTAAGTTCAAAATCATGAGGCTTCATTTCCATTAAAGTCCCTTCTTTTGCCAAGTGCTCAAGAATATAGTCAGAATATCTTCCGGCAAGAATCGGGTCACAGTAAAATTTCCAATTACGTTCATCTTCGTTAATAACCAAAGCTGCGTCCTCCGGAGAAGATGTAATTGCATGGCGTTTCCATATATCAATGACAACGCCTATTTGAGACTCCTTTATGTTTTCGCTACGGAATGCCTCCACTGCCTTACCGTGAGCTACCAATATATTATGGCGGGCTTGGTTACCCCATGCTTCATTTGTATGTCCGGGAGCAAAGCCACCTAACGCATAGCCTACATACGTTGCTATAGGTTCATTTATTGTAGTCCACATAGGCACTATATTGCCAAACTCTCTGAACATTTTATAAGCATATTCACCAAACCACTCTATGGAATCTCTGTTAACCCAGCCACCTCTTTCTTCAAGGGCTTGCGGCAAGTCCCAATGGTATAAAGTTATGTTTGGCAATATTCCGGCCTTCAAAAGCTTCTCAAAACATCTTTTATAGTAATCCACACCGAGGGGATTTAATTTGCCTGTGCCTTGTGGTAACACGCGAGACCATGAAATAGACATACGATAACTGTTAACACCAATATATTTAAGCATCTCTACATCACGGTCAAAACGATGATAACTGTCGCAAGCAACGGCCGGCGTTTCACCATTAAATATTTTACCGGGTTTTGTTGCAAAAACATCCCATATACTTGGTGTTCTGCCATCCTCTGCTGCCGCGCCCTCTACCTGACCGGCACTTGTGGCAAGACCCCATAAAAAATCCTTGGGATATTTAAAATTACTATTATTTGTTGTCATATTTTCTCCTCACCCTCTATCAAAGCGATGATAAACAAGCATAGTAGAAGCTTTGATTTCTGTTTCTGTATGCACCTACTTGTGAACCGGTGTCAGTCAAAAGCGCAGAATAAATGCTTTCGTGTGTAAAATTATTCGTCTTTGCAAGTACTCGTTCAACTTCCTCTATACCACCCATAAATCTCATATTAATACAAAGAGCATTTGCGATAATTCCTTTTACTCCCATGTCGTAAGCTTCTTTTGAGTACTCTTTAATCAACTGCGCCAGCTCATCCGATGCCATTGCACTGTATTCTTCTGAAACACTGCAAAGGATTTCACTTATTTTATTGATTTGTTCGTTTGTTAGAGAGCTTTCTGCTAAAGAAGAAGGTCTCTCATAATCTGCCGTATTTGTCTTTTTAATTATAAAAGTAATGCTTAGAATATCTTCTGCAAAAACTTCAAGTTGAACAGAGCTCTTTGTTTTTGCTAATACGCAGTCATCCGTACCTGCTGCTCTCAATATATAATTACCATCTGCCAAATAAACAAACCATGTTTGTTCGCTTTCACCTTCTGAAAGAAGAACAATTCCGGCACCTGAAGTAGGACTACCACTTACGCCAAGAATATATCTTGTCTTTACATTGGTAATTTTATAACTGCCGTCAACTTGACGTTCAAAGTAATATAATTGTTCATTATCTTCGCTATTTGCTTCTTTAGATGTTACTTTTAGTCCGGAAAGTCCCAGACCGTTAACTGCATCGGGAGTTACAATATGTGCGATAAAATCTGTACCTATATAAACATGTCCATCAGGCATATCAGGAAGGTCAGCTATCGGATCTCCGTCGACGGTAACCTCACATGTTGCTGTTAATCCGCTGTATGTTACGGCTGTGATTATTACTTTGCCTCTTGAAACCGGTACGGCCAAACCATTTTCGTCAATCGTAAGAATACTCGTATCGCTTGACGACCAAGTTACTTTCTCAATTATTGAATTTAAAGGCTCAAAAATCACTTCAAATGTTTCCTCTGAACCAAAATTAACTGTATAAGTATCTCCCTGAGCAATGCTTATTGATGTAGCTTCTACAAGCTTCTCGAGCTTTATACTGTAAGTTCCTATATCTTCGAACGAAACAGGTCTTGTTTTGAAATAATACGTTTCTCCTGCTGTCATATAGCACCGAGCATAAAAGTTATTATCTGTATCGCTGTTATCATCACTTACAAGAAGATTCATGCCTGAATCATAAATACTTCCGCATGTATCAATACTATTGTTATATGAATAGATTACGTAATACCCATCTGTTTCCGGTATAAAAGAGAAAAAGCCTACGCCTCTGTCAACTGCCGTATCAAATGAAACCTCCTCATCGCATATAATGGAGGATATTTCTTTAATTGTAATTTCACAAGAACTTGTTAATCCTTTTTCGGATGTTACAGTAATTGTTACTGTGCCTGATTTCAGAAGTGAAACACAACCCATTTCATCAACAGTTGCAACACTCTCATCACTTGATTTCCAAGTCACATCTTCTACAATACATTCATCCGGGAGGAAGTTTGCATATAAAGCAATTTTTTCTCCTACATATCCAAATAAAACCTCTTCACATAATATTTCCACAGCAGTAGCAGGTATTTCTTCGATTACCGTTACTTCACACGTATCTGTCAGACCATTCTCTGAAGTAATTGTTATTACAGCTGTACCTTTAGAGACAAAAGAAATTATGCCGTTTTCATTGACTGTAACTATGTTCTCATCGCTTGAGGACCATGTTACAGACTCCGTCTGACACTCCTCCGGAGAGAAGAAGTACCACAACATTAAATATGTATTTATATCACCGGAAATGGCGTCACCATTTCCGATAGTTACGGAAGTTGCAGCAGGTCTTTTGTTAACAGTCACCAAACACGTTGCAGTAAGTCCGTTTTCTGATTTTACCGTAATAACAGCCTGTCCTTCTGAAATAAGATGAACTCGACCATAATCCGAAACAACAGCAACCGACTCATTACTCGATGACCACACTACCTCTTCTTTAACTGAATCTTCAGGAAGAAAACTTACAGATAAATAACGATATTCATCAGCATAACCGGAAATGGAATTGTCGGGTATAATAGAAACAGAAGTTGCTGTTTGTATCTTTTTAATTTGAACAGAATATGTTCCTGTTGTCTCGCTAAAATAAGGAGTGGATTTAAGATAATATGTCTCACCGGCTGTCATTTGATAATTCACATAAAAACAATCCGTATTTTCATCCATATCATCATTACAAGCAAGCTCGTTCATATCACCATCGTAAATATATCCATACGTATCAATATCCGCATTATACGAATAAAAAGCATACAGACCTGTTACTGTCGGTTTAAATTCAAAAATCGCAGCGACTGATTCTACAGTAGCTTTTACAATCTTTTCTTCTCCAATGTTTATTACAGGATATCCGGCAACCTCTACAGTACATTTAGCCGTAAGTCCTTTTTGTGATGTTACTGTAATGACAGCTGTGCCTTTTTTAAGAAACTCAACTGCACCGCTTGCCGAAACTGATACAACCGAGCTGTCACTTGAACTCCAAGACAGGCTTTCCGCTGCGTAATTTTCCGGAGAAAAAGACACGGTAAATTGCTGCTTATTTCCAATGTAACCAATAATCTTACTTCCCTGATCTATAACAATCGAATTTGCCGCCACTGTCTTTGCTATCTTTACATTAAAACTACCCAAAACATCTTTATTAAAACGGCATTGCAAGATATACGTTGTACCGCCTGTCATATCACACTCTAATCTAAAATTGTTATCAGCACCGCTGTTGTCATCACTTGCCAATAATTCCCTTGCAGAAGAATAAATTGCCGCAAATGTATCTTTATCGGAGAAAGAACTGAAAACATACCTGCCGCTTGACTCCGGTGTAAAATAAAAATATGCGTTCTTTTGATATTTTGTTGTCACTGCCTCTGTCAGACTGTTTACTTTTATTGTTGAATAATCTACAATTTCGATTTTGCAAGTATCTTTTAAGCCATTTTCTGAAGTAACAGTTATATTTGCTGTTCCCGGGGCAAGCAAAGAAACTTTACCGTTATTATCTACTGTTGCTAAAGCATTATTGTCAGAACTCCACGTAACACTCTCAGAAATACAATCTTGAGGCGAAAAGCTTGCTGTCAACTGCACGCTGTCATTCACATATGCCTTAACATTTTCACCTTGATCTATTGTCAACGTGTCGGCAATAATTGTTTTTTCTAATTTAACAATAATATCACCTACACTCGTTGTTTCGTGGAATGAAACGCCAAAAATATATGTTGTACCGGCTGTCATATCATATTGAAGACGGAAATTGAATTCTTCCCCTCCGTCATCGTCCTGCAAAAGCTCATTCATATTTGCATCGTAAATATAACCCTTAGTATCATCTACAGACGATGAATAAAAAACATATCCGGCACTTTCTGTAGGTGTAAAGCTAATGTATACTATTTCTCCTCCCTCGCTAATAGTAACTGTTTTTGTCTCTCCTGACTGAATAGTTGTAATATCCGCTGCCGCCACATTGAGTACAACTGCGCTAAAACAATATGTGAGCAACATAACAACTGCAAGGAACAAAGAAAAAGATCTTTTTTTCCACATTATTAAAACACCCTTTCATTAGTATAAGATTACACAAATTATCCCATACCAACAAAAGGATGTCAACATTTTATATTCTGTTTCAGATGCTATTTATTTTGAAAAATTTTCTTTACGGCATCAGCCACGGCCGATGCCAATCTTACATGAGAATCAGCATCAATATGAACACCGTCAGCAAGCCCCGGCTCTGCATAATCGGCACCATTCAAAAAAAAGCAATGCTTTTCGTCTGCCACATTTTTGTAAACTTGAGGAAATTTTAAGCTCAAATCACGTCCTATATCTCCACGAAACTTTGCGTATACATGCACCCTGCCATCCGGATGTGATGGTTTTATCTCCGGTGGAGCAATTAATAAAATCTTCGGCGGAACATTTCCTCTGCCACACTGAGGCGAGTCTTGTATTATATCCACAAGTTTCGAAATACCTATA
The DNA here is from genome assembly GCA_017522515.1 of Clostridia bacterium. The sequence goes on along the minus strand of JAFWZH010000087.1, from coordinate 20,163 downwards.
GGCATTTCCTCTTCTGTTATATCTTTCTTTATTTGCAAATCATTTGTCCCCAACATAATAACCACAATATCAAGAGGTCTGTGCGTTATGAGGCAAGGTAACAAATAGTATTCGCCGCTTTTATATTGTAACTCGTCTTTATAATAAATTGTCGTTCTGCCGCAAAGGCCTTCTGAAATTACATTATAATCGTCACCCAATCGAGACTGAAGCACCGCCGGCCATCTGTGTTCTTCATCAAAACGCTCCGACGGAATAGGCAAATCTTTCCATCTGCCTATACACCCCCAAGTGTTTGAATCGCCATAGCAAAGCACTTGTATTTTATCTTTCATATTATTCCCCGTGAAAATTTCATTCAAGCATACTCAAAAGCTCCGTTTTCGATCTTGCTCCCAATGCTTTTTTTATAACCTTGCCGCCTTCTAAAACAAATATAGACGGTATACTCATAACTCCAAAAGAAGATGCCAGCTCCGGCTGTTCATCCACATTTACTTTACCTATTTTATACTCCGGATGTTCTTTTGCAATCTCGTCAACAACAGGCGCTACCATACGGCAAGGACCGCACCAATCTGCGTAGAAGTCCAAAAGAACTTTTTTATCACTATTTAAAACTTCTTTTTCATAATTGTTTTTGTTGATACTTATTACTGACATTATAAAACCTCCTTTTATGAGTTTATTATGTACCGATATTATTTTATTTTACCATTCATTATGTCAGAAATTATGGTTATTACTTTACTGTAGCAACCGCCGCAACCTGTAGAACAATGAGTAGTATTTTTTACACTGTCAAAAACAGAAAGCAAACTATCAAGATTATCTTCTTTATGGGCCGCATCAAGAATATCAAAATAACTTACTTTGTTACATTTACAAACAACATAATTCTCATTTGTGTCTGTGTCAACCGGTTTAAGGTCACATACAGGCTCTGCCTTATTCTCAGCCACCCATAATCCATGCAAATTGCAATAAGCATATACTGCCTCAACTTCATCCTTATCGCATATAGAGAAGCATGCTACAGGCTTATCTCCCGGTTCAAGACATTTTCTTTGATTGCCGAATTTTGTTTGAATGGAAATCCACTCAATATAATGTTCTGCTGCCATAGGATGTTCTACATCTCCTACAACTACATAAACTTTACTGCCCTCAACAGTAAATACGGGCAAATGTTTCTCTACGGAAGCCTCCACGCTGCCCGGAATTATCTCTGTCATTTTTTGACCGCAACACATTACGGGAATACCCGTATCCTTTACTACGGCATATATATTACCGCACTTTTCACATCTAAAAAATCTTTGTTTCACAATAAGTATCTCCTTTCATTTTTTTACATTATATCATAATTTACACTCCATATAAAATATGTAAATTGCGTATTTCTTCATTTTTGATTTTATTATTGGCAGAATATGCATGTCCTTCCATTTCTTCTCCGCAATAATCCGTTATTTTTTGCTTTTTCAATTCTGCAACTATATCTTTACAAAGCTCTTCAATAATTTTAATCTTCACTTTTACTTCCATTTCATCATTAGGCGAAGAAATAATATGTTCAACAGATGACTCTGATTCAGAAAGCACAGCCAAATTGCGCATAGCTTTAAAAACCCATTTATAATATGTCATATAAGTCTTATTTAACAAGAAAATAACATTGACGGCACTTTTGGCAAATTCAAATACGGCCATTTGAGCTGCGGCCGTTTCTTTTCTCGCAATGCATCTTTCATAATTATATAAACCTGATTGACCCATCATCAAAAGATTACCTGCAAGTTTCTTCAATCTGACATCCTCAGGCAGATAAGCAAAGCGCCCACGTATTTCCGTAAACAAACCTAAACCATCATAGAAAAGCTTACCGTTAACCAACTCTGCCAAAGATTGCTCCGGCACAAAAAACCATTCTTTCAAAGACAAACAGCCGGCAGCATCGCCCGTCTTTTCCTTCAGAAAATCACCGATTCTGATAACTCCGTGACGATTCCCACCCACAGGACTCAACTTGCTCCGTTTAAAACCCATAAATTCTTTCGGAAGTTTTGAATACGCTCTTTCAAGAGCAAAAGCAGACTTGCTGTCTATAATTTCCTCTCCCGGAAGAAAAATACAGAAACCCGGTTCAAAATCATGGTCAACAGACAGGCAATCATCAAATCCGAAACATTCAGAGCCACTACCCACAAGACCCACAGCAATATATTTTTGCAGTTCTGAAAAATTTTCACGAAGCATATTCTCTCCGTGCTCAATATAAAATTTTTCTGAAAGTTCAAGCCCCTTCATAAATTCTTTTTGCCCTTTCAATTAATTGTTTTTCATAATTGAAATATCCGTAATATCCAAAAACAGAAGCGCATTTTTCACACACAAAAGCATAATACCCATCTCGTTTGTCAAAGTTCTCCAATATCTGCTCTGCTTTTTTTAAATAATGAGATATTGTTTCTTCTGCATCCAAAAGTCCGATTTCTGCCTCTTTTGCACTGGCCATGTTTAAGTATGTAATAGCAACCTCAAGCATTCCGTATTCTATAGAAGACATAACGGAAACAGCTTTGTCATAAAGCTCGCTTGCCTCTTTGTAACGCTCCAAATCAACCAAAGCCAAAGCCATATTGTTATAAAGCCCGCCCAATCTTGAATCAAAAGGTTCTAACTCACTCTCGTATATCTCCTTAGCTTTTTCAAATAAAGGCAAGGCTTTTTGCGGCATGTTAAAAGCTTTATATACCGTTGCACAGTTTAAAAATGTGGTTGCAGCTCCGACTTGCTTTTGAATCTGCATTTCGTCTATTTTTTTAAGAGCTGCTGACACACATTGCAAAGCTTCCTGTTCTTTTCCAAGCTTTCTGTAAAGTCCCATAAGCTCATTTCGCACAAGCAACTCTATATTTCCCAAACCGGAAAGCTGTGCCTCGGACAGCCAATAAAGCAAGTGTTTCAGTGCAGAATCATAATCGTTTTTGTTAAGATATTCGTCTAGTTTATTTAATATGCGTTCTGTAGAAATACAGCCGTTTGCCATCCTCGGTCACCTCTTTTACCTTTAAAATTATTGTATAGGCTCAAAATCTGCAGCGCCATGCTTGCACAAAGGACATATAAAGTCTTCCGGCAATGTGTCTCCCTCATAAACGTAACCGCAAATCTTGCACACATAGCCTTTTTTGCCCTCAGTTTTCGGCTTAGGCTTTACATTATTCTGATAATACGTGTATGTCATTGTTTCTCTGTTAGAAAGCACTCTTGCCTCCGTAACACTGCAAATAAACATACCGTGAGTATCAAGGTCAACATACTGCTCTACCTTTAACGACATAAAAGAATTTATATACCTGGGCAGGAATACTAAGCCATTATCTGAGCGAAGCGTCTGACAATTTGCAAACTTGTCAACATTTCGGCCGCTTACAAAACCAAACGTCTCAAATACCTTAAAAGGTGCATCAACAGTAAGGCAATTAATGTTCATAATACCTGTCTGCTTAATAATATGATGAGAGTAATTCTCCTTATTTATCGCTACTGCTATTCTGTTAGGTGTATTTGTAACTTGTGTAACTGTATTTACAATAAGACCGTTATCTTTTTTACCATCATTTGATGTTACAACATACAATCCGTAACCTATATTAAAAAGTGCAGTAAGGTCATTTTTATTTGCCGTATCATCTTTTGAAGCTATATATTCTCTGCAAAGCTCTTCTGCAAGTGCTCCCAACTGTGTCGCACTCTCTTCATTTAACGCAGACAATATTTTCACTGTATTTTCTGCATACGTAATGTTTTTACTGTCTGCAAGCATTTCTTTCATCACTTTTGCTGCCAAAGGCGACCAGCTTCCGTTTTCAATTAACGCAACTGTACGATTTTGGAAATTGCGCTGAGTCAAATGGTCTATAAACTCCCTCATAAACGGGAAAACATCTGCATTATACGTTGTTGTTGCAAGAACAAGTTTATTGTAACGAAATGCATCGGAAACAGCAGATGACATATCGCATCTTGCTAAATCGTAAACAACAACTTTCGGGCAACCGTTACCTTTAAGTTTTTCCTCAAGCTGTATAACTGCTTTCTTTGTGTTACCGTAAATAGACGTATAGGCAATTACAATACCTTCTTCTTCAGGCTGATAGCTTGACCATGTATTATAAAGATTAATATAGTAAGCAAGGTTTTCCTTAAGAACAGGTCCGTGAAGAGGACAAATGAAATCAATTTCAAGTCCTGACGCCTTTTTAAGAAGACTCTGTACTTGTGCGCCATACTTACCAACTATGCCTATATAATAACGTCTCGCTTCGTCTGCCCATGGCTCATCAATATCAAGAGCGCCGAACTTTCCGAAGCCGTCAGCAGAGAACAACACTTTATCCTTGCTGTCATAAGTCACAATTACCTCAGGCCAATGCACCATAGGTGCTGTTACAAAAGTAAGAGTATGTTCTCCCAAATTCAAAGTGTCACCCTCGCCCACAACTATTCTTCTATCCTCGAAATCTGTCCCGAAGAAGTTTTTCATCATAGAAAAGGCTTTAGCAGATGAAACAATTTTTGCATCAGGATATGCCTTTATAAAGCTCACAATATTTGCAGAATGATCCGGCTCCATATGTTGTACAACGAGATAATCAGGCACTCTGTTACCAAGAGTATTTTGAATATTATCCAGCCACTCATGTGTAAAGTTAACATCAACCGTATCCATTATTGCTATTTTTTCATCAATAACAGCATAAGAATTATACGATATACCTCCGGGCACTTTGTACTGTCCTTCAAACAAGTCAATCTTATGGTCATTAACTCCTACATATTTTATATCTTTTGTTATTGTCATTTATATACGCCTCACTTCTAAAATCATATTTACATTGTTATTATAACAAAATATTCCAAAAAATATATGTTAATTTTTTATGATTATACTATAATTCAATTACGGTAACAAATATTTTTGTTGCCGACATACAACAAAGGAGGATATAACAATGTTAAGAAAGATAATAAAAATTGACGAAAGTAAGTGTAATGGTTGCGGTGCTTGTGCCAAAGCGTGCCATGAGGGTGCAATAGAAATGATAGATGGTGTTGCTAAACTTACAAGGGAAGATTATTGCGACGGTCTCGGTGACTGTTTACCTGCTTGCCCAACAAACGCAATTTCTTTTGAAGAAAGAGAAGTACCTTGCGTTAATCCGAGAACATTTGAAAATTCTGCCGCTGCAAGCCGCCTTGCTCAATGGCCTTGTCAAATAAAGCTTGTTCCTGTAAACGCGCCGTATTTCGAAGGTGCAAATCTGCTTATTGCTGCTGATTGTTCTGCTTTTGCATACGGAAATTTCCACAACGATTTTATGCGCAATCATATAACTTTAATAGGTTGCCCAAAATTGGATGGTGTTAACTACACCGAAAAGCTCACACAAATTATTAAAAACAACAATATTAAGAGCGTTAAAATTGTCCGTATGGAGGTCCCCTGCTGCGGAGGTTTGGAAAATGCAGTAAAAAACGCACTTTTGTCCGGCGGCAAGTTCATTCCGTGGCAAGTTATAACAATTTCAACAGACGGCAGAATTATTTAACTGTTACTGTTGTATCTCATTTGTACACTTGCCCGTATTAAAAAATTCCACAATGTTGTTTATTGTAGTTTCTGCAATGTTTTCAAGAGCTTCTTCTGTCAGAAATGCCTGATGGGAAGTCACTATAACATTAGGCATAGAGATAAGCCTGGCAAGAATGTCATCATCTAAAATATGCCCGGAATTATCCTCAAAAAACAAATCTGATTCCTCTTCATATACGTCCAGACAGGCCGCCCCTACCTGTCTGGATTTTATTCCCTTTAATAATGCTTCTGAATCAAGCAAAGCGCCTCGTGACGTATTGATTATTATTACACCTTTTTTGCACTTTCCTATTGCTGTCTTATCTATTAAGTGATATGTGTCTTCTGTCAAGGGACAGTGGAGAGAAATTATATCGCTTTTTATGAGAACTTCTTCAAGCTCAACATATTTAAAGAATTTATTGCTTTCAAGTTTTTTATCAGGATACTTATCGTATGCCAGTATGTTCATCCCAAAGCCACTACATATATCCGCAAAAACGCGTCCTATCTTGCCTGTACCTACAATCCCCACGGTTTTTCCATGTAAATCAAAACCGGTAAGTCCCACAAGACTAAAATTAAATTCTTTTGACCGTATATAGGCCTTATGAATTCTTCTTACTGATGTTAGAAGCAAAGCCATTGCATGTTCAGCCACCGCATACGGTGAATATGCAGGAACTCTTAATACATGTATTCTCCCCTGTGCATATTTTACATCTACATTATTAAAACCTGCACATCTTAGAGCCAAAACTTTTATTCCCCTCTTGTGCATGCAGTCTATGACTTTTTTATTTACGGTGTCATTTACAAATGCGCAAACTACGTCAAAACCCGTTGTCAGGTCTACTGTATCTTCATTTAATTTTGTCTCAAAAAATTTAAAGTGTATATTAACATCCTTACCGAATTTCTCAAAAGAAATTTTGTCATACTGCTTCGTGTCAAAAAAAGCAACTTTTATATTATCCATATTTAATGCACCTATCTTGTGAAAATATTTTTTATATTATTCTCCGGCAGATGCATTATTATGCCTACAAAAATTCTTCCCTTCTATCCATAAAGAAGTCAAAGTACTTGCGAACATTAGGCAAATCAGTCCACTTGCAAACGGATGCAGGATAATCATCTAAATTATATATTTTGGAGTTTCTCATGGAAAGAAAAATCGGAGAATGTGTAGCTATTATAAATTGCGATTCTGTAACACGTGCAGTCGCTTCTATATAGTCTAAAAGTTCAATTTGGTACTCAATCGAAAGACTGTTTTCCGGTTCGTCAAGAAAATACACAGCATCTTCATCAATGCGTTCAATAAAGTACCTCATTGCAGTTTCACCATTAGAGTGAAGATCAATATCTCGCGCCACTCTTCTTTTCACAAAACTTGATTGCGAGCTCTTTCTTGATAATATTTCTCTCGTTTCTTTCCATCTGTCATAATCACCGAGATTTTTCAATCTTCCTATTTCGGGATTATATTGAACCTCTTTGCGAACATTAACATATTTTTCATAAAGCTCATTTCGTCTGTCGTCTATTTTTTCATTTACAGAGCGAGCATACAAAACATAGTCAAAAACATCATCACTTGTTAAAACGTAGCTTCTTTTGGGCATACGATTATATTCAACAGAGCACATCTCCACGAATTCACCAAAAAGCGGAGAATGATTAAATTCTGAATATCTGACTGCATTCATAAGCTGTGCCATAATATTTATCAAAGTGCTTTTTCCCGAACCGTTACCACCATAAAAAAGTGTAATACCTGCAAATTCCACTTCTCTTAAAGCCTTGTTTGGGAAAATATTAAAAGGATAAAAAGTATTAAAGCAAGTCCTTTTTTCATCTTTAACAAATTCTATCTCCGCATATTCACTTGGCAACACTAACCTTTTAGCATAAATCATTTTGCTCCCCTCCTCCTAAATCGAATGATAAAAAACGCACTATGGCACTATATACTTTATTACAGGGATTTTTTTAAGGACAAACACAACTGACACTGCTATCAAATAAATAATTACAGGGCCGGCAAGTCGGAATACAAATCCCTGATATGAAAGCGGCAATATACGAAGGAACAGCCTTAATACAAACATATGTATTAAATAAACACCAAAACTGCAACCTGATAACTTAGATATAATCCGTACCGCCTTCTTATTATTTTCGAGCTTTTTTATTATTTTGGACTCTTTAAATAAAACAAAAACAGCAACAGCAAGAAAAACAGAAAAGAATTCCGAATATCCAAAAAAAGTTTTGTTTATTACACCATCACGAACAGATAAAAACACTGTAGCCGTGTAGCGCAATAGTATTCCGAAAATGCCTAAACAGTACATTACGATGCGCTTTTTGATGTCAAATTCTGTTGTTGCCAGCAAATAACCTAAAATAGCAAATAAAAGGCAGCCCCCCACCACCGGCATTGACAAACTGTAATTCCATTTTAGACCAACAAATGAAAACAGAAATGGTAAAAAGGAGTTAAGTAAAAAAGCAGAACCAAACATATACCAAAGTGTTCCGCGTTCATCCTTAAGCCGCGAAATCACAGGCATTGCAATATAAATTGCAAAAAGCGGTATAAAAAACCAATATACATTTTCTATTGATGTATTAAAACAACGATTTATAAAGTCTTTTTCTCCTATAACAAGCGGATTGATTCTCTTAACCGCGGCGGTTAGCAAAGTCCATACAACAAACGGAATAACCGTGCGCATAAATCGCTTTTTGAAGAATTCGGCTGTAGTATATCTACTTCTGTAATTCATTAAAGTAGCACCTGAAAGCATGAAAAATATCGGCACAGGCCAGTAAAAAAGAACCTCTATAGCAAGCGCTTGAAACCAAGCCGCCGTATTGCTGTATGTATGGGCAATACCATTAGTGTGCAAAAAAACAACTCCCAAAGTCGCGCATATATTAAGCATATCGAAATACAGCACACGTTTTTTTGTTTCAGTTTTATTTTGCTCTGTTTTGTCCATAAACTCCCGACCCTCAGTTTGTCTTGTATATTGTTTTTTTATTGTAACATATAATACATTGTGAGAAAAGAACAAAATATTTTGCGTTTATATTGTTTCATTGATATAATTATTTCAATAAATAAACACGGAGGAATTCTTTTGCTTTTTTCTGTTAAAAAAATAAGATTATTAGCATTATTTTTAATAATTATTTTCACTTGCGGTTGTTCATCTCACCAGATGCAGGTGGTTAACTCCACTTATCCTCCCCTTACGGAATCGCCTTCGGCCATCACACCAACTCCCACTATGGCCGCACTTAATGAGCTTATTTCTTTTTCACTCAGGCCTGAAGAGAACCCTTTATTGAGCTCACCTTTAATATGGTCAGTAGAAGACAATATTGTTTTTTTATCAGTTAATTATTCTATTTCAGACGATATTTTAGAAAATGCAATACCTTTTATTGAAACTTCAAACAACTCATACACAATTGAAAAAATGGACTTAACAAAAGAACAAACATTGACAATTTCTGACGAAAAAGGTTTGGCGAGAACTTATACTGTTGTTACCAACAGAATTACTTATAATCTTCCCGTTTTCTATATTGAAATTGAAGACGATAAGGAAGTTACTTCTAAAGAAGAGTATCTTAATGCCAAAATTACAATAGATGCATCTACGGCGAGCGGCCATTTTCCGTCTCTTGAAGAGAAAGATGTACTGATTCGCGGACGCGGTCACTATAGTTGGAAGTTTCCGAAAACGCCGTATAAAATTCGCTTCGAAAATAAAACTTCTGTTTTAGGTTTGGAACCGTCAAAAAACTGGGTTCTTTTGGCAAATTATGTTGACAGGAGTCTTATGCAGAATTACATTGCGTTGGAAATGGGTAAAATCATGGAAAATATACCATATCATTCTTCCCAATATCCTGTAGATGTTTTTGTAAACGGTTCTTACCGCGGAGTTTATACTTTCGGCGAGCAATTAGAAGCAAAAGAAGAAAGAATTAATCTTGTTGAGGATTATGAGAATCCGGATACGGATTATTTATTAGAATTAGGTGGCACAGATGAAGGTGATGTAATCGGAAGAGATTACTTTAATGCGGGTACATTAAGATTTGTGGCAATCAAGCATCCTGACAGCACACGACTTAGTGAAGCACAAGCTGATTATTTAATTACATACGTAAAAGCTGCCGACAAAGCAGTGCAAAATCTTGATGGTTACGAAAATTATATCGATACAGATAGTCTTATTGATTGGTTTATTATACATGAACTTTCTTATAATTTAGATTGTTGTTTTAGGAGAAGCTGCTACTTGATAAAAGAAAAAGGCGGCAAATTAAAAATGGGCCCAATTTGGGACTTTGATTTAGCTTTCGGCAGTTATTTTCGCTACGAGGAGGGCGATTGGGCTTCCGAAGGGTATTCCGATGGATACGTGGGCGTTACTTGGATAAATTATCTTTTAAAAGATCCTTCTTTTAAGGCAAAGCTATATGCCAGATGGAATGAAATCAAAAAGCCTCTTTTAGATTGTGCTTTAAATTGTGTTACCAACATGGGCTCTCTTATTGCACCCTCTGCGGAATACAATTTCAAAGTTTGGCCTACATTGGGCGAATCTATACCTTCACAACCTGATTCACACAGAAAATACAATACATATCAATTACAAATACAGCGTTTGAGGGATTTTTTTGCAAAGCAGATACACCTGGATGGACTCGCAAATCAGCTCTTCCTGAAAAAGACTCCCTATACTAAATGTTCCACACAATCACCGTCATTGACAAGCTACGTTTTTACTTCTTTTTTAGCATCGTTTAGTATGTTAATCCAAGGTTCAAGAGAAACGTCCAGATATGAATACTTGTTGCGCACCAACCAAAGTTCTTTTGTTCTTGATATTATACAAGGGATTTTGTCGATTAGCTTAGTAAGTGACAATTGCAACATATTATCATCACCACTTTCCTTTGCCATATAATACAAGCCGATTTGCTGCAGAAGAACAACAGCATCTATTGCCAACTTATAATCATTTTTAATTAACTCCGCATCAGAACGTTGCATCTGAGTTTCATCAATAATTGGAGCAAGCAACTTAATATATTCTTCCACTCTGTAGAAATCTTCCGGATGTAAGCCTGTTACCCAAGATTTACCTGTTCTGAGCCCCTCAACAAATAATCGGAAAGAAAGAGTTATATTTTTAGGATGAGAACCTTCCTGTTGATAATAATTTCCTATGTCAAGAACAAACTTACCCATTTTTCCCGCTTTGTCAAAGAAAATATGTTTATCTAAAGCACTTGCCAAATCTATTTTCTCATTTTCTTCAAGCCCCCAAGACATGGCTGCCCCATAAGCAATACCCGCGTAACTTGTTGCTATGCTCTGCAAATGTCCGCAGTCGCCCCAATCTGTATTAAGGAAACCGGCAGCTCCGTAAGTAAGACCGTTTCTTGCCGCCGTAGTAATGTTGGCGAGCATTTGCCCTGTTTTACCAAGCAATGTGTTCCAACATGCAGTTCCCGGACAAACATAGTATGTAACATTTTTGTCCTGAAGCATCTTACAATTCTCGGCAAGAGGGAGATTCTCATAATAACCCCATTCAAGAGCGATTGCATTTTTAGGCAATTCACAAAGCAGATCCGGATAATTTCTTATAATATCATCCCAGAAAAGAATTGATTTGCCATGTGATGCAGCAATTTCACATATTTTATTCAAAAAATCAACATAGATACGACCTTTACCATCCTTTTCGCAAGCTTCTTTTGCAAAGCCCTGTCCAAGTTCAAGTGTTTCATCGCAACATATATTATACTGAGATGAGGAGAAATACGGTAAAAGATCATCTGCTATATTCTTTACCAGCTCGATACTTCCCGGATTAAAAGGATTAAGACATCTGGGGCCCGGAATATGCGTCTCTCCAACGTAGAAACCTTCCGGACATTCTGCCAAATGACGGTATTCTTTATATAACCAATTGTCCATATGTCCAAAATTATTTTGTGTTGGAACAAGCTCTATCAATCTGTCTTTACAATACTTATCAATAATAAGAATGTCTTCTCCTCGCATCACTTCTTTACCTTCCCACATCTCGGGGTAAGATTTATAAGCGAAAGGAATACCTTCTATATATAATTCAACATGGTTAATCTTTAATCCGGCCAGCATATCTATAAGTCGCAATACTTCATCTGTCTTTGGTACTTTGTTACGGCCTATATCAAGCATATATCCTCGTATCGGATAATCCGGATAATCACTTATGGCACAACACGGAATATTAACTTGATGGCTCTCATTTCCGGGAGCACCTACAATTGCGTTCATTATTTGGTTAAGTGTCATAAACCCGTATAAAGCACCGTACAGGTCAAAGTATTCTATAGAAATACCATTTTTTGTAATTATTAGATTATAGCCTTGACTTTTAATGCCCGAATCAACTTTGTGAATATTGATGATGGGAGCGTAGTGGTATGCACCGATTGTGATTTCGCACGATGCGAAATAAGCTTCTCTTGCGCAGGAAATGCAAGTATATAAATCCTTGCTGTCAATACATATGTATCCTGATTTATCAATAGTTAAAACATCTTCTTCAATGGTGATTTTTTTTGGCCGAGGAATAAGATTAAAATTCATAAAAACCTCCGGAATTTTAGATAATTGTTATTGAGATTATATGTCTTTTCTTCGCAAAAGTCAATTTTCACTACTCCAACAGAGTCTTGTTCTTTATATTGTCTATTACGGTCGTTCGGATCCATTTTGTATAATCTTGGATAAATTATTAAGAGATTTGTAGTATCGACTAATAATTTAAATTGCCTTATTTTTTCAACCTAAAGTTCTTGTCTTTCTTGTCAAATCATGAAGAAGTATTTCCTTAGTATACTTTGACTCCTTAAGTGCCTTTCTAACATCAGCATCTCTGTCAGTAAGGTTATAAAGATACGTATCACAAGGATACCAAAGTCTTGAAGCCTGGATATGTCTGTATATTATCAACGGACAATCCTCAACACCGTGGTGTGAAACCTGACAATTTGTAGATTTCAAATAATCTCCAAAGTATGCAGCCATTGGCTCCATTTGGTCTACTCCTGCATCTGCAAGTAATAACATTTGGTCATTTTCTGTTACCAATCTTGAAACAACGCAAGTGTTGTTGCTTGTGCCTTTTGGTGTTGAAAGTATATATGCATCATGATAAGTACCTAATATTTCCATTCTCAGACTTCCAAAATCAAATACCATTCCAGGATATACATTACAAATAACAGTTTCCTCGAACTTAGCAACGTCTGCGGCTAAATATTTTTGTAAATAACCATCATTTGCCTGCATACGTCTCACTTCTTCAGTTATCTGATTTACTATCATTGTTTCTAAAGTTACATTCTTAGCATACGTATTACAGAAGTTTACAAATGTTCCATAATGGTCACCATGTGGATGTGTGATTATCCATGCACGGATTATTATTCTATTTCCATCAGGTGTTAAATCATTGAGAGTTCCCCAAAGCTCGTCTAATATTTCTGTATCTGTTGTATCTCTGTATCCACCGTCATAAATGATAAAGCTGCCATCTTCAAGCTGAATCACATAACCCATGCCATTAATCTGTTTTGATTTAAGCTGTGTTATACTCGTATCAAAATTGCCTGTTATGTTCGCTAAAGCCTTATCAGGAAGCGTATTAGCTCCGTTTGATGATTTGACTATTGTCATTCTGTTTTCGATTTCATACCAATACATATGAATCATTTCAGCGCCTTTTGTATATGTTGCAGCATAATTTCCATTTCCAATGAATGTACTGTATGCTTCATATCCATTAGTTGCATAATATGCCATTACACCTTTAGCTTGAGCTGCTGTAATGTCGAAATAGTAATACATTTTATCTGCATTAAAGCAAGTATATTCATATCCAACAGTGAGTGTAGCTGGATTAAGTATGCCTGTGAAGTTATCAGCAGCAGTTGTATCACGCTTTACTACATCATCGAGTACAATTGAATTTTCTGCTGAATCAAGAAGAATAACCTTCTTAGTTGCAACAGATTTTGCAAGTGTGTCTCTTACTGTTTTATTCGTTGTATTTGTATTAAATGTATTTGTTGTTGCCGGGCAGAAAAGTGTAGGTGCTTCTATTACATTATAAATGTACATTGAAAGGTCTCCAAGACCATTTTCTGCCATTTGACATATATCACTCTTTAGATAATCTCTGTAATATATTACCATTCTTCTTGCACTGTTAAGTCCTATATTTGATAGCATCATTACATTACAATTATCCGTTACGATTCTTGATACGAGTGATGTGTTTCTAAATTCTGCAGCTTCTGTACTTCCTTTTTCAATTCTCGGAACATCGCAGATATATTGTTCTTCTGCTGTGAAAAGTATTTCCATTTTTACATTACAGAATGTGAAATCCATTCCTGTATGTGCATAGCAAACTTTTACACCACTAAATTTCGCAGCATCTGTTTTTAATGTGCTTGTTAAATATGTTTTTGATACTGGTGACGAAATCTTCTCGCTTATTGGAGCAGTGATAATTGTTTCCAATTTGATGCTTGATGCATATTTTGATGCAAAAGCTGAGAATGCTCCGTAATTATTACTTTCTGCAACTGTAAGTACCCAAGCACGAACTATTATTTCTTTTCCGCCACTTAAAGTTGTTAAAGTATTTTTAATTTCGTCTGCGCATGCTGCATTGCCACCGTCATAAATTATGAAGCTGCCATCAGCAAGTTGGTAAATATATCCAGTTACATCATTTCCGTCGCCTTTTATCTGTGTAACAGTTGTTTTGTATGAACCTGTTGTAACAGCTGGCTTTTGTGGTGGCAAGTTTGCTCCGTTTGTGTCTGAATAGATTACATTCAATTCTTCTTCGCAAGCAATCCAATAAACGTGCGCCATTTTACTGCCACGAACAAAAGTAGTAAAATGATTTCCGTTTTTCTCATTTTGGTTGTATATTGTAAAACCTTTATCTTTATAGAATTTACACGTTGCATTGTAATCATCGTATGATTTTTCATAATAAGTATTCAAATCCGCCCCACTGCCGCATATAAATACACTATCATATTCGTATTCAGGATAAATACCTATAGGGTTTTCATTTACAACAAGTTCTATTTTATTAACTACAATACCATTTTCCGCATCTTTTAATTCAAGGAACATTTCTCCTGCCTCCCTAATGTTTGAGATGTCAAATGTAACGCTTGTATTTCTGTCCGTCCATTGTTTTGCAGGTGTACACTCAGTAGTTCCAACATAGTATTCTGTTGAGGTTTTAAGTACTAATGTGCCTATTTCACTAACATTTTCGATGTTACCATAATATACGATAACCTTATTATATTTTCTCAAATCAATTTTTCCGATAGAATGACAGCCAGCAGAACGTAATCCACCTGTGCCAAATTTCAAAACTGGTTCATCTACAGTATATCCACCTTCCGTAAATACACCTTTAGTCGGCAACTTGGAAATATCAATTATTTCTTTTTCTTCATGAATAGGTTTTACGTTTTCTCCCTGAGAACAGGAGCAAACCATAAATAAAAAAAGAAAAATAAAGCAAGTAAAAATATTTTTTAAAATTTTTTTCATATTTAACACCTCATATATTAGATTCTTACTGTACTTGTTACAATTCTCGAATATGAATGAAACGGGCTACCATTCAAGTGCAAACGAGTTTCTTCTAATTCCTCTATTTGATTAAGCTTTCCTTTAAGATATTCATCACTTAAACCTAAAAGTACATCTTGCCAAAATAGCATTTTACCACGGAATCTATTATTTTGTATATCCCATCAATGTTATGTTATCCATATATTTTTTGATTGCATCTACTTTCAAAGCCCCGTTACGAGAAAGGTCGAGCTGAACACCTAAGTTTTGAAATTTTGGATACTCTATTATAAAAAATTCTTTTTCTTGTTTACTAAAAGGCGTTTGGTTCCTTCTATCAATGTTTCAGACAAATCAATAAAATTCAGTGAAGTTATTTTTTTCATAACATGTACTCCTATAATTATTTTACATATTATTAGCTAATTTATAATTCGAAGGTGGAAATGAAAAACACTGTTTCAAATTATATCTTTCAAATAACTTCATTGTTTCTTCTTGTATGAACAATTCAGGAAGTTCTTTAATAGTTCGTTGAAAGATATGAACTTGTTCCAGTGTCAATTGTAACCATGTGGTTGACACAGAAGGGATGTGTTTCGGTACATTGTATAATTTCTCCATTGATATCAAGTTCAGTAATACGAGAAACCTTATTAACTGTTGTTGTTACTACCTTTTTCGCTGCAAGTTCGCCTGTAATGTGGTCAACACAAGGAATAATATCTCCAACTTGAATATTCTCTATAGCTTTCTTGCCAAGTGTAGTGAGAACAGTTGTACCTGCAACAAAGCAGAACGAAGGATTCATTGCGCCTGCAAATGCTCCACTTATTGTACAACACCCTCTTATGCTCTGTAATCAAATGAATCATACGATAATCGAAATGATGATTGTGTTTATTACCCAAGAACAAATCAATAATATTTCGAGTAACATCAAGACCAAATAAAAGTTCATGTTCCTTTGAAGTCTGTATTTCTGCTCTTGTATACTGTTCGACTTTCTCTCCAGAAGAAAAAATATAATTTCCTAATTCTCTTAAAAATCTGCTCTCATTAAATAAATCTTTTTCGTGTATTTTTTTCAATCTAAAAATAACCAAATGTGAATCATCAACATGATCTCCTATCTCAACTCTTGCACTATCAATAGACTTATGTACCATATCAATATCATACTCACACAAAAAAACACCTTTCATAGGAGAAAATCTATAACAATAATATATATTGCGTTTCAAATCGACTCCATAAATCAGTATCGGATGAGCCTCGTGACGGCTGTTTGTTCCATCCCAATCTCCGGAATAACAGCTATCTATCCACGTATAGATATAACAATCGTCCTTAATTGCTTCTACAAACATGTCTTTTTTTATTGATATATATTTGTCATATCGTATATCGTTTTTAACAATAACGTCATTCATAAAATTTCTGTCATCCGTATATGTGTAAAAATCTCTGTCATTGATACAGATTAAATTTAAAAAATGACAGTAATACCACGACTGAAACTGTGCGTCTTTCAATAAAACCGGCAAAAACATAGAAATGTACGGAAATGCTGTTATTGGAACAGACGGGTTTATATCATGTTTAATTATTGATTCATTATCCTTTTTAAATAAATGTAGGTCACATTCATGTATCGTATAATTATCATTAAAATAACGATTTAAATTATTAATTACACGAAGATTTTCCTCTGTTTCCTCATAAGAAACATATACTGTTTTATTTATCAGTTCAGAATCTATACCTACACAATATTTTGTCATCTTTTCAAAATACTCATATTGGTGTATCTCTGTACAGTTTGATGTATCAAGTTCTATATAAATATACCGTTTCATTCTTTATTCCCCCTTAGTAATGATATATTCGATCACTTCGTCGTATTTCTTTCTGAAATTCATATCTACTGTCATCATCAGATTAATGTACTCATTTGTTTTTTCATAATAATCATCAGTCAAAACTGAAATAGCTCCCCAATGATTCATCACGCAAACAATATCACTATTATTGACATTATCATCAAAAGCAAGTGCAATCAATTCTTCAAAAGAAAGCAGAGGTAATTTACAAAAACCTTTTTCTCTGCCATATCCCAAATCATATAAAGACTTTGATATCCAATAAGACTGATCCTCCTCACGATAATATGTGCCATCGTCACATTTTTTTAAACCAAAATCCGAAATCGAGCATGGATAATGACGTAGCGTTTGCATAAAATAGCTCTTTGAAGAAAGGTTATTTATTAGAATTATATCCTTTTCATCCGTCTTTAATGTATTAACAATTTTCTTTTTTGCTTTAATAAAAAAACACAAAAAAACTGTCACGAGTAAAATAATTAAAATCATTAATATAATTAGTATCTTCATGATTCTCTCCTTTTAAATAAATTCATATTTACAGCTGCAAATTAAGTATAAAAAATAACCCCGACAAAATATGTCAGGGTTAAAAAAGATTTTTTAAAATTTTACGCGATAGAAATTTCCAGTCACTTAAGAAAGAAAAATATAAACCCAATCAAACGAGTTGCTTAACAATTTTCTGTTTTATAATATGTCTTTTTTATCAAAAAAGTAAAGAATTCTCATTTAAAACAGAAACGAAATGATCTGACAATTTAAAAGTTTGCAACCCACTTGACTTTGCGTACCAACTGACTCCACTAAAAAAGACACTCAATTCAGCCTTTAATTCGGGATATTTAACAGACGATATAATAATATCTACATTGGGTGAAGGCGCAATTCCGATGCCACAATCAATCTCTAATAAATCATCACCAAAACAAATAACATCATCAGTTCCTTCAATCAAAAATTCATCATCAATATAGTTATAATCCTTTATAAAATATGTTTCGGCTGTTTCTATAACATACAAGAAAACGGGAGGTTCTGTAGAATTTCCTAAAACATTCGAATGATAAAAAAATCTTTCCCCGACCCATCCTAAATATTTAAGATTAGTACGAGTTTCCTTTCCATTCCACAGAAAGCTCATGGGAGATAGATAATATTCATTACCTTGAAACTCAATGTTCTCATTCTCAAGATAATTAAATTTGATATGCAAATCCTCATCTAAATCAAGTGCCTGCTTAATGCCAAGGCTACTACACCCACACAAAGTAATCATAATAACTATAAGAAATATCATTATCGTCTTTTTATACATAATTCCTCCTTAATTATTGCCACGGGCTTATCATTTCCCAAACTTTTTTTACTCCGATGCCAACCAAGTCTTTAATCGGAGCCATGCCATCATTGTAAATTCCTATAGCATCCCCAACAAAATCTCCGACCCAGTCAGTACCTTTATCAATCATATTACCTGTGCCAATTAAAACATTTCCTGCTAAATCACTTCCAATAAAATCATATCGTTTGATTTCTTTTCCAGAGTTTTCAAGTCCTTTAACAACATTGTATATGCCTGAATCCAAAAGAGAAGCAGCTGAAGTTTTTAGTTCTCTAACCCTAGGTATAGAAACAAAATCATCTTCCTCAATCATAATTTTTGAAAACATTCCATCAACATCAGCAACTTCAAGTAAGCAGTCAGTAAAATCAGCACAATTATTTACAAACAAATTGTAACCACCAAAATCCTTATTATCATTCTGGGCATAATAGCAGGCAAGTTTTACACTTTTATTAAAATTTCCTGTTAATTCAACATAACTGAATTCACCATCAAAAAAGTCACTATATAAAGGATGATTTACATCTTTCAAAGAAACACAAGCTTTATGTTTATTTTTCACGAGGTCTAAACCACTATAACCCTCAAGATTAAACTCCACCCAAATCCACTCATTATCTTCATTCATAAAAAATATTTCAGAATGGCCAACAACCGGGAGAGTATGGTGTGTAACCAAAATTGCCTTTTCCCAATTTCCTGAATACTTTGATATTTCATTAATCAAGAGGCTACGTTCTGCACTCAACCCAAACGGGTCCACAAGAGATACCGGGTTTCCGTTTGCGTACGCAAAGCGGTTAAGTGTTACAGCATTAGTGATAGAACCTGCGACAATGTCTGCGTTAATAAACCTCTTCATTTCGGGCGAGTAGTATCTCGCTCTCATATAAATAAGTCCGTTACTGTCAGTTACAACACCATCTCTGCCGTTGTAGCCAAAGATTACATCACTTGTACCGGTTCTGCTTATACATTTGCCATAAGTATCATATGCAAAAGTATCCATAATAGCTCCACTTGCATCTGTAATGGCAATTGTACTTCCTCTGAAATCAAAATGATAAGTTTTAAAAGCATTATCTACTTCTTCGCCTATCAGTCCCTTGCCGTATACATACTTTGTAACTACTCCGTCAGTCGTCTTCATAAGAAGCTGGCTTAACTTGCAGTTAGTATTGTACGTATATGTTGTTTCTTCTCCACACTCGCAAAGATTACGGATTCGTACTCCCTCTGCGTTGTATGTGTAAGTATGTCCGTCTGCGGTAATAAGTTTATTGGTAGAGTCATAAGTAAAGCATCTGACCCCTTCACTTAACATATTACCATCAAGGTCATAACTTACCTGATTACCATCGAACACCACAACTCTGTTGTTGGTATCATATTGGAAGCAACTGTTTGGTGCGTCTGTAATGTTTCCGGCTGCATCGTAATTAAACGTTTCTTTTTCAATAGCTGAATCATCACTTATATTCTTGACTACCGTTTCAATCACTCTTCCAACACTGTCATAAGTGTAACACTTCTTAATCGAATCAGCAAATACTTTTTCTTCGACCACTATTTATTAGTTTTA
>JAFWZH010000086.1 GCA_017522515.1 Clostridia bacterium | reverse complement strand
TTTTGAGAAAAAACAGCTATGCACGACATCTGCTGCGTCAACCTCCCTCGGAGTGCGAAAGCACGCCTTCGGAAGCTTTCCTTGCAGCTGCCGCACCTATCTGTTTTTTCTTTAATCAAACGGGTTTTTAGAGATGCCCTTAATTTAAAAATATTTATTTCAGCTTCAAACCGTCGCTGAAAGCCTTGCCGACTTTATCTCCAAGGGTAAGATAATCGTGATTTACTGGGTCATAAGTGATAGGGCTGAATTTTGATAAATCAACCTTTCCGTCTGTAAGTATACGCTCATCTGCACAGACATTGACGATTTCGCCTACAAGACGGCAAGATTCTTCATCGTAGCTTATAAGTTTACATTCGAGAGCAAGCGGCAGCTCATTGAAAAGGGGAGCGTCCACATTTTCGCTTTTTACAGCAGTCCAGCTTGCTTTTTTGATTTTGTCAGGCTCGTTATTTCCCGATACAACGCCCACATAATCAGCGGCAATTACATTTTCAGCATCGGCAATGCTCACAGTAAATGCTTTGCGTGAAAGGATATTTGCTGTTGTTTTGTGATCTTCGCTGACGCAGATTGAAATCTGTGTTTCCTCGCTGATTCCGCCCCATGCAGCATTCATAGCGTCGGGAACGCCATTTTCGTCATAAGAGCCGATAATCAGCACCGGCATAGGATAAAGTATTGCCTTTGCTCCAAGATTTTTTCTCATTTTCATTCCTCCTATGGATTAGATTAAATTTCTGTGTTCATATATATAAAGAAACAGATGTCAAGTTCAAAGCTTTGTCAGGTGTCAAACGTGTTCTTGATGAATTTCTCTGTCAGGTGCATGGTGGGCAATTATATATTAAAAAGTTGTTTTGCACATTCGGGACAAATACAATATTCATTTTTGTTATGGACACGGCAAATAAATATTTCTTTGCAATAAGTAATAATTTCGCAACAACATTCACAGCGAATCATCACACAATCAAAGATTTGAGTATCGTAAAGTTCTTGAGGTGCAGCTATATATAAATCCCCATTTTCAACTATGTTGTTCTCTGTTTTTTGAAAGAATACTTGTTTTTTAATTAGTTCCATTTTGATTTCCTCCACCATGTTTTTCTTTGTATTCTTTCAAAGCAGTAAGTATTAAATTCTTGACAGTTATACCGCATTTGTTTTATTATATCTGATATAGAATCGGTACGCTTCTTTCCAATTGTTGAATCGTTTTCTGTAATATAACTTCTGCTCATAAAAACTCCTTTTTGGTAATAACATTATATCATAATCTATTTCATTTTTCAATAATATCCATTGATTTTATTTCATAAATATATCAATAATTCTGAATACCTGTTGTGCCGTAAAAGAGAGATTTCTTTTAGCATTTTCAGGATTCATAGTTTCATCAGCGATGCAGATATTGCGTAAAATAGGAAAATACGTGTCAATTTCGCTGCTATTGCAAAGAATGTTTTGATCTCGCTACCTCTTTTATTTGGAATAATGATATTATAAGGCAATTTTTAATGTGTGTTAAGACTCTTACGGTAAAACAATGTCAAAACATGTTACATCAATAGATGGCGGAATAACATCTCTTAAAGAAGCAAATTTTTTTGGTACCATTCCTCTTACAATGGATGGTATATTATTCTTTTCTTTTTTGCTGTACAATTCGGAACTGATAATACATTCTCGCTGTTGCATATTTGCAAAAATTGAACGTTGGGATTGTGGAATATTTAATTCTTTCATAACATCAGATATAGAAGTTGAAAGAGGTTTGAAAAATATTTTAGTTTTGGCGTTATTAAGAGTGGTCCATTCGTCAGAACGTGATAATTGAAAACCTTGTGTAGCTCCAATGATATTTATTCTGCTTTTTCTTCCTTGTGTGAAGATCATATTGATTGCACCATCTTCTTTAAGATTCTGATCATATATTTCATCGATACATAACCAAATATTTGTGTATTTATGCTTTATATGATAAAAATATAATGATGCTAAAAGAATATCAAGTAACTTTTTGCCTTGTTTTTCAAAGCTTGTATCCATAGAAAATATAAGTATCTTTTTAGGACTTGCCAAATAATCAGCCCATGTTTTTTCATAGTTGATATGCTTCTCAAGAGCAAAAAGTAACGGAAGTAATTTATCGCGAAGAGCAGAAATAGTTGAACCGTCTTTTATTAAGATTTTTTGTATATTTTCTGGAGAGATTCTTTCGTCAGTTATCATAGAATCAATATTCTCAAAAATAAGCGTTTTAAGTTTATCATTTTGAGCATCTGAAGCATCATAGAGTGCTGAACGCAGAATATTATATATATGATTTGCTTTACTGTCTTTTCTTTTTAACCCAACAAGCGAAAATGGATCAATAGGAAAATCTTGATTATCAAGGTTATATATTTCAATATTATTATTTACAAATTCTTCTGATAAAGCACCTTTGAGCTCTTCGAAGGTGTTTGAACCGCTTGAGTCAAGTATTATAACGCGTTCACCAAATTCTGCGAGATATGCAGCTGTTCTTATCATCATATAAGATTTGCCAGATCCGGATTCACCTGTTATAAGCATATGATTATTAGCCTTTGTACCATTTTCGATTAAACGACCTGCCCAAGTATCAGAATTTTCATCTGTTATAAATGGAATAAAGCTGTTATGCTTAAATGTAGTGAGTTTATGGAAAAATTCAGAATTAGTTGCTTTGTTTATTGCTCTCTGATTATCAGATGAAAGAATATTTCGATTTATTCTATATCGATATATCTGATGGGAATGTAAGGAACTATCAGTGTAGTGAAGTCTACAGCAGTAATGATAATCACTGGTTAGTATCTTATTTTCGAAAAGGGTTTTTATAAGAGGACGATGATTAATGTGTACATCCATATTGGGAATGATTATTGAATCAAAAGCAGCAGGAGAAATATAAATATTTTCAGAATCTGTGAGAATTATTTCATCCGTTACATCCTCAATAATATAGTCTGATAAAGGAATACACTTAAAGTGACGAGAAAAACTTGTGTTTAATTGATTAACAAAACTATCGATTATTCTTGCAATTGGATAGTGTCCAGTACGATCAATATTTATTAGAAAATTGTTAATTTTAACAATATCATCCTTTTTGAAATATTCAAGATATAATAGATCAATGCCATAAAGAAGATGTTGACAAATATTATTATTAAAAAATGATATGGCACAATTGATCATGAGGTATGTATCTTGTATTTCACTCGGAAGATTTGTAGGAACAATGCTTCTTTGCATAGTTAAAATAGTAGCATACTCCTTTATTATATCATCGTAACTTTTGCCATAAAAATAGAAAATGATCAAATAATCAAGTTCTTGCAATAGTGGTGCGACTTCACTAAATTCGTAATTCAAATAAAAACCATCAAAATTAATAATATAATATTTTTCTGGATCAATATTATACTGGGCAAAGGGGGATATAATTGAAATAATTTGTTTTGAAGAATTAGGGTTATGTGCATTTTGCATGATATAATCTGATAAAAAAGATAACGACACAGAGCTATGTTTATTGCTTTTACTAGAAGAATAGTCATATATCAATGCAATTCCATCAGAAATATCTGTTACACTTGATATTAGCTTATCCTGCGATAAAGATAAACTCAAAAGTTCACTATCATAATCGTTGTTTGTCTTTAATATCTTGGATATAAATGCTGTATTAGTATCATTTGTTGTTTCAATAATAAATAATTGCTTAGGATTAACTTGATTCATATAAGTGAATTTAAGTAGTAGGCTTGATATACGTAATGCAACAAGAAATTTTATTTCCCAGAAATCAGGAAGAATAGTCAAGATTTTATCGACATAGTGCTTACCATATGGATATATAATAAAATAGGATCTGTTTAGTATGCTTGAGGGGAGATATTGCTTAAAAACTTCATTATATCTGTTTTCACATTCGAAAATTAGTTTTTTATTTTCATCGATATTCCAACCTTGATAAGGATAAGTGGAAAGAAACTCAGATTTTTGACAGTTTATAATCAAATAGAATAGGAATTCGTTAATAACGTTATCTTTGGCATTTGGAATTCTGAAGCCAGCTGGTAGAAAGAAGTATTCTTGTAGTTTTTTCTTCATAAATTTTTCAAATGTAATCACTGTTGAAATAGTTGGAGATTCAGCACTGGAATAATCAACAATCAGATACTCAAAACGATTAAAACAATCCGGATTGATTATCTGAATTTTGGTAATATCTATTTGAAATAAAATTGTAGTCTTACTGACACCGTTTATATCAGTACGTAAGAAATACCAGATATTATTATTCCCTTTTTTGAACCAATCTGTTTTTACGGATGACGTATAAACTGGAAGCTTTAATATAGAATGATAACAAATATCAGTGTTTGTGTTGTGACTTTGATTAAGTTGTGACTGCATTGGGTTGACATACGCACGAGAATCAGGAGAACGTTGAACAAATGGCTGTTGAGGTTGGATTGGTGGGGGAATAGGCGACTGTTGATCAAACATAAAAAACATCCCTTTCTTTAAGAATATAAATTAACTTTAAAATTGGATACAGAATTTTTTAAACAGAGTAAATCATCATGAATATTATTCTTAATTGAATAAAACTAAAAAATTCTGTAATTATTTATTAGATAAAATATAAGTTTAATATTATTAGTTTAAGTTCGAGGGGCTTATCGCCCCTCAATATTAAACAGTACAATTAGAGAATAAATCACCAAATGCTGAATGCATATTCATTATTGCTGTATTCTTTGTGGTCAAATCGCTTGCAATATAATACGAGGTACTTACATTGACAGAGCTATGTCCAAGTATAGCACTAAGCTGTTTCAGTTCCATATTTGAAGCACCATATGTAGCAAAACTTTTTCGGAGAAGGTGCGGATAAAAGTTTTCAACACCAGCTATTGCAGCAATACCTTTCGCCCATTTTCTAAGTGTTGAGGGATCTACAAATCCACCAAACTGATTTGAGAAAATGAATGGATTAACTTCATATACGCCACAACACAAAGAAGCTTCATAATCTTGACGTTGAAAATGTTCCTGTAGGATAGTTACGAGGTCATTTGATAGTGGAATTTGCCTTGATTTTGAGTTTTTCGTAGAACCGATACGAAGAACAGTCTTTTTATCTGTCTGCTCTGTATAGTCTGTTACTCTGTTGAGAGAACCGTCAATTGATAAATACCATATTCCATTTTCGCACTTAAGTGAATTTCTCCTTAAAGCTCCGAGTTCACCAATGCGGCATCCTGTCATAAACGCGAGAGGAAAGAAGATTGACCAGCGTTCATGTTTGCTTGCATTAATTAATGCTTTTATCTGAGACAATGTTAGGTATTCAATGTCTTTTTGTTCAAGCTTAGGGAGTATTACATATTCAGCAGGATTTTTTTCTATAATGCCTGCTCCTATAGCTGTCTTTAAACTTTTTCGGATCATAAGGATAAGAGAACGTATAGTTTTAGCGTTCATACCACCACCATCACGAAGGTTGCCGTCTGTAGCAAGATAACTCATATATGATTGCAAATCACAAACATTTAGATCTTTCAATTTCAGTTTTCCAATAGGGTGTTTGGCAATATGTTTATTAATATAACATTCATATCCAGTCTTAGTGCTATCTTTAATATTGAGACAGAAGTTATTTAACCAATAATCGAGCCATTGAGTAAGCGTTATCATAGGGTCACATATAGAGTTGCTATTAGTGCCGTATTTTGAAATCATTTCGTCACGCCATTTTTCAGCGTCAGTTCTTTTCTTGAAATTTTTACTTACTCTACGTTTTCCTTCCGGACGTGATAAATCAGTTATCCATACTTCTGCTCTGAATGGAAGATTTTTTGATGGGTGTTTTGGTTTATAAACTGTACCACTGCCGTTCGCTCCTTTTCCCATTACTCATCACCTCCATCAGTAGTTGTTAAAGAAACTGTATATGAACTAATGGTGCTTTTTAGTGCATCAACAGAAATGTACAGTTTACGACAGTAAGGAAGCTTTATCACAGGAATAACGCCTTCGTGAATAAGCTTATAAACTGTAGTTTTTCCTATGCCAAGGAGCTGACAAACTTCCGAAGGACTTATGAGAATTTTATTTGTTATATCAGCTTTAACAGCAACATTTGTAGAATTGGGATTTTTCATGTAATCATTTCCTTTCGTTCATAATTACAAAAAGACTCCCTAATCTGTGTGATAATATGGTATATTTGAATTATACCATATTTTTCAAAGAAAAGGGAGTCTATTTTGTTAATTTTTAATTATCAAATGTAAAAAATCTGTGTATTACTCTTCTGATGTGAAATGAGGATTTCGTCAGGTTCTGGAATCTCACCGAAAAGAGCGTGTTCGAGAATGAATCCATTGATATGAATGTCTTCAGCATCTGCACGCCTTTTGATTTCATCGTATTGCTCCGGTGTCATACTTATACTGATCACCTTTGAGTTTGCTTCTTTCTTCATATACGAAGCCTCCTTTTAATATTATTTATAAGCCGTCTGTATTATCGTATATTATACAGCCTCGCTTATTAAAAATTTTGTAGTACATTTTTTGATTATTATTTTTATTAAAAGTACAATTCACCTTTTGAAGCGGCAATTTCTTTTTTTGTAGGATAGTAGTAGTTGCTTCTTTCTCCTGTTATTGTTGTGATAAAGTTTGTGAATGGTAGCATAGTTTCAGCACCTGTTGAAATCATATTGCCATTTATATAATTTACCGAGTTGATTAGTAGATGAGTGTGATAATTGGAACAGCCTGCGTCTTTGTTATGCAAGCAATAATAAACTTGATAATATGAAGCAAAATAAGCAGCACATTGTTGACTTAAATTCCATGCCATAGCAGAATTAGTTACTGATGCACCAAAGGATACGATAATGTGTGCAAGAGGATTGCCGCTTGTTTTGAAGAAATATTCCTTGCATGTCAACATCTGATTGTATGCATCTATATAATTATATGGATTTACGCCATATCCACCAACTGCAATAGCTTTTTCAGGGTTATATATATATCTGCAACCGTTCCAAAGGTAGTTTGTTCCGCCATAAGTATTTCTTATAACTTTAATTCTTGCCATATTTCATTCATTCCTTTCTGTATTGCGTCTACGGATTCAGGTGAGTATTCTATTACTGTTGCACATACTTTGTTAGTTAAATCCTGTAATTTAATCAACGTTTGTGGAGTCAGTTCATTACCTCCGTTTACAACACTTGTGATGATGTAATTGCTTACTGTCATTCCCTTAGCTTCTGCATTGGCTTTCACAGTGTTATGCTGTTCTTCGGTTAATCTTATTGATGTAACTTTGTCTTTAAGTTCTGATTTCTTTCTTGAGCTTCCCATAGGGTTTGCCCTCCTTATAATTAATATTTGTAAAGCGAACGTTGAGTCTGCAATATACTCCTATATTTAGCAATAGAGTTATAGTGTAGTATATATAGCAAGTCGCTCCTTTCAGTCGCTCTACATTATTATGTAGTACATTTTTATGAAAAATATTTAGGGCATCTCTAAAAACCCCTTTTGAGAAAAAGCAGCTATGCATATCATCTGCTTCGTCAACCTCCCTTGGAGTGCGGCAGCACGCCTGCGAAAGTTTTCCTTGCAGCTGCTATACCTGTCTGTTTTTTCTTAAATCAAACGAGTTTTTAGAGATGCCCTTTATTTAGAAAATAGAGTATTGTTTTAATGTGTAACTTTTAAACGTGAATAACTTGTATTTTAATAACCCTTCATTTTAATAATATATATATCTAACTCCGATTTTTCTCTTTCTACGTATATATATTATTTAATTGATGATAGCTATTATCATCAATATTACTGCGAAAGG
>JAFWZH010000085.1 GCA_017522515.1 Clostridia bacterium | reverse complement strand
TCCCTAAATCTGACAAATGCAGGACATGCCCTCGACACTTTTGCAAATATCGGCAAAGCTTCTATCGGCATGGTATTTACTTTTTTGGGATAGCCCAAAGACCTATACAAACTATCCCCATCTATTTTCACCATATTCAGCACCCCATTTAAGGAAGCCTTCGTTTTCTTTTGGCATTCATCATATTTATTCGCAAATCGATTTATAGAATCCAAAAACGCCTCTGAACGCACTTTTGCCCACACATTCGTATTGAGAATAATATTATACATCGCAGTCCATTTTTCTGCGTAAAGTTTACTTGTTTGAGTTATAGAATCTTGAATGAAATCAAGCCCCAGATTATCGTAAAGAGAAAAAAGGCTTTTCATCTTTTCGGCTTTTTCCGAATGCATTCTCAATACAGCTTCAGACATATCCGCAAGCATTTGAGCTAGCGAAGAATCACCTTTATACGCTATTTGTGCATTTTTCAAATCATTTTGGAGAGCAAGACCATAATTATCAGCTTCTATTACGCTTTTTGCATATTCAATTGCATATTGTTGTATTGCATGTTCTTTTGCTTTACGCTCGTTATATGATTCAGCAAAGCCCAAATGAATAATTAAGTAAATCACAAAACAGATTATAGGAATGATTGTCATAATGGTGAAAAATCTTTTACCATCACTAAGATCCATTTTATTCTGCTTCATATCAGCGACCCAACTTTTCGCACTAGTGTACCAAGTGCCAACCAAAGCTCCTAATAAAAGCCATAAAGTAATGGGCCAGTCCAAAGCCATTCTTGTATAAATCGCGAGAGCCAGCAGGGCAATAGATACAACTGCCATCATTATCGGGAATGGTTTAGAGTTCATATTTCGAGTCTCCCAAAGAATTTTTAGAAATTATCAATCTTGAAAAGGCGCAAATTGCACCAAAGAAAGTTTTGCAACCGTTTGCTTCGCTCCCATAGTAGACCTGTAGGTATACGCCCCACTACTTTTAGCAACGCCAATAACAGATTTGGGAATTATTCCATTCGGTATCGAAACAAAAGAAACACCATCTCCTTCATAGAGACCTGAATTTTTCGAAAGTAACTGAATTGAACTTCCTATATATTCATAGCATTTTCCTTTAGTCGCATAGGGATTTGCAGAATACAATTCATCCTGTGGAAGAATTTCCTTGCAATTTTTTCTTACATTCTTCCATTGTTTTACAATATCATCTGCAGAAAGCCCTTGTTTTTTCATTGCAAAGGCAAACGAAGGCTTAACGTGTGCCGCATTATACTTTTTTATTTCGTCGTATTCTAGTGTTCCCTCAAAAGATTCGTATCCGTAAGTATAATAGTAATCCAACCATCCCTTCAGCTCATCAGGTTTTGCGCCAGCAGAAATATAATTAGAAACATCCACCTTTAAATCTGCAATTTTTAGCCATTCATCGGCGGATTCTAAACTTACACGGCTCCATTTTTCAATATGTTCAAACGTAACACCTTTTTTCAGCCAAAGTTCCGCTGTATCGGGTGAGCAAACGCCATTATTACGCCACTCTTTTACCATCATAACTGTTTGATGCAATGAAAACCACTTTTTTGCAGAATCCTCCGTCACGCCAATATTTTCATAGGCTTTAAAATCAGAAGGTCTAATA
>JAFWZH010000084.1 GCA_017522515.1 Clostridia bacterium | reverse complement strand
TCTTTTTATACATTCAATATTTATTTGTACATTTTTACTCTATATTAAAATCCTCAACAGTTTTCGCCGAGCCTATGTTGACCACTATCATAGTATTGGTATCACTTATTTTATAAATGACGACCTTGTCTCGAGAAGCTTCTATATGTTCAGGCAACTCACTTTTCAATTATTTATTTGCAAATTTGTTAAATAACCATTATAAAAAGATAGTTGAAGCGGTAGCAAATATTGTTTAGCAAATTTTTACATTTTGCTAATATAATCAATACCATCGAGTTCACTCTAAAATCATCTATTTGGCGTTCTATTACATCATTACACCGGATTCTTGATATACTACAGTCTCCCACACACGAACACCATTGATACGAATTATTTTTTTGATTTGGGTATGCATATTCTAAAGGTTGCAGTCCTTGAAGATTATACGCTATTCTTTTGAAATCGTATAGATTGGCTATACGTTCTGGTATGACAGCGACAGAAACTGCATAAGAATCTGAAAAGATTCGTTATTGTTTACAAAAGCAGAAGAAGGCTTAATTTTTGAGAATGGCATACATTTATGGTATAATATTAAGAACAAAGGAGGATTCAACATGAATTATTACATTACTCAGAATACTTATTGCATTGCAAAAGATAATAAGCAGACATTATGCGAAACACAAGAGTTTCATAGTGATATCCCGGAAGATAAAATAGAGGATATGGGTCGTGTTTTTTATGAGGAGTTGTTGGATATAACAAAATACGTCACTGAGCATGGAACTGTAAGTCAGGATTCTGATTTTTTATATACACAAACTATTTATACAGATAAAGAACAAACAAATATTGTTTTAGAATCACAATACAAAGAATCACAAATAAAAAAAGATTTATACACACATAAATCTACAATAATCAAAGAGCTTGGTCCATGCGTTTTAATCGCTCAAGTATTTCTGCCAAATGAATTTAGTGATGTACTGCTCACACGTGAACGTATATATCAATTGGCAAATGGGCAATTGATTTACGAACAAGCACTAAATATTCAAATGGAATATGGTGACGAATGGGAGTACAACCGCCAAAAAGTAAATCAAGATGATGCACAGGCATGGCTTCTTAAATATAAGAATGAAACAACATTTCAACAATTTATATGATTTATTTGAAAGGAAATTTTAAAGATGATAAAAAAATTTTAAGATTATTCAAGAAGCTACAAGATATCAAGATTCGCTGATAAGCGGAACAGAAGGTTACATTGTCGAATGGGAAGGCGATTTGTATTTTGTTCACAAAGAAAAAGACTTTGACATTTATTCAGACGAAATATGGTCCTGGGCTTTTGATTTTGAGAGAAAGTTTTGTGTTGACGACATAGACGAAGAATTTTACAGATATTACGATTTAAAAGAAATCGCATAACATTTGAAAAAATGAAGAAAGGGCGAATTTAGGATAAAAAAAGGAAGCTTTTGTTTTTAAGTTTAATATCTGAAGGATTAAAAACATCTCGCATTGTGGCTACATCTAAATATCTAAAATGGAAAACTAAAAAAGCAACTCCGGTATTAAATATGTATAAAACAATCCTTGTAATGTCAAAGTTATTTATTTGCTCACCTACAAAAAACGAGCAATCATCTATATTGAAGCAATGTTTCACGAACGTTTCTTTATTTACAGAAAAAACCGCCGACAATCTTCCTTCATATTCGTCATCGAAAAGTTTATTTGTTATTTCATTTAAATCATTGTCCAATTCGAAAACATCTTCTTTGCGTTCAAAAAAATCTTCCCTTGAACTATTACAAAAAACAGTTTTCTTTATATCCTGTTCTATTTTAGAAATATCATCACTATAATTCCCTTTTAATGGAACTATTATGTGTGTACTATAGTGAGCTTTTTTTAAATTATCCGACAAATTCTCTTGTTTTTCCATCATATGCACTTCAATCTTTGTTTCAAATTTAAATCATAATCACTTTTAAGGGCAAACTGCCTTTTTTCACAACAATATCATTCATTTTTCTTTAAAAACACTCTGCGAAATATATTCAAAACAAAAGCCATCATCGACACCGCAAATAATACAATCCAAACAATCAAATGGTTCGAATCGCCAGTTTGCGGATGTTCTATTGCGGGTGCAATTTCAAACCCACAAACCAAGCATTTAACAGATTTAGTTTCTGTTGCTTTTTCACTGTCCGGAGTATGGTTTGCAAATTCTCCATGTTTAAATGTTTCTGTTCCTTTTTCTCCGCATCTACATGACTTATAATATACTGCCTTTGACTTACAAGTCGCATCACTTACTTTGTATGTATCATTTACAACTTTCATATTATAAATATGATCATGTGCGAGCTGCGCTTCTATTTCATAACCACAAATAGAACACTTGATAGCATAATCTTCAGTAGCATGCCCCTCGCGATCTGGTTTATGCCCATTAGATTCTCCTTCTGTAGCTCCACACACAGAGCAAGTCTTTGCTGTGGCACATGTCGCTTCCTGCCATTGGTGATCTGCCAAACAGCTATTGTCAACCACGGTATGTGTCGCACCGCAATTGTTATCACATGAAGCTGTTTTAGTTCCATACTTTTGGCATGTCGCATTATTATCAGTGACATATTTCGTAAAAATATGATTGTCACCATCATTATGAATTCCCCATAAAGAATCAAATGAACAATGAAATACAGTGTTGCCTGACAACAAATCATAATTTATTTCATTAGTAAATAATTCATTATCAATACGACCACTAAAGTCTTGTTTCTCTAATAACGGTATATCTTTATATTTTACATAGCGAACCAAATCCAAGTCATCATATTCAGAAACTGAGTATGTCATGCTACCATCACCCGTCGCCTCTATTTTAATAAGATGTCCGTTCGTAATAGGTAGTGAGATGTATTTTTCGTCACCAACTACCATTCCAACTATATACTTATTATTTGCTGTTATCCTGTTTTCTGTTATTTCGACTTGTCTTTCCTCGTTAAGTTTTATATACACATCCGTTGGACACTTAACACTTACAACTTTATATATCAAACTCGGAGTACTATTATGACAATTCGCCCCATTCCAAACGCTTGCGAGATATAACGGTGCCGTCATATCATCAGAAACATAATCCTTATTAAAAAAATTAAGAAATCTGGTTGATATTTTACTTTTTGCAGCGTATTGTGATAATATTTGAAATGAATAATTTTCGATATTTTTAAGCAATCCCCACGAAGCGTCAAACAATTTCGCCTTATCGATGACAGGATCATTTTTTAATGAGTTTGCATAAGCTTTTGAATTATCCAATAACACCTCTTCTAATTTTGCCGCTGCAT
Organism: Clostridia bacterium; assembly: GCA_017522515.1. The sequence continues at coordinate 21,436 of JAFWZH010000084.1, read as the reverse complement.
ACATAACTTTGTACAAATCACCTTTATCGCCATTTGCGGTTATAAAATCAAGAACCTTATATGTTGTGTTATATGCAAAAGTAACAATACCTATTGTTCCTGCTGTTGTACCTAAAGCCTCTGCAACAAATTTGTAAACACCTTGCTGAAAAAGTTTCTGTGCAATCAAATCATACGTCGTCCACGCAGTATCTTTCATCAATTCGCCTAAAGCAAAATCAAAAGCATCATCTTCATCTTCAATCGACAAATATGTCGATAGTGAGGCTATATAATACGCTCCACAAATTTGATCCATCTCGTATCCAGCAACAATCAAAGTTGACAGAATATCATTTTTCGCTTCGATATAACCCATTGCAGCGATATAAGCATTGTAAGCACTGATAAAATTGTTTACAATATCAGCTCCGTTATTAATATAATCATACACCACATCTGCCTTTTTTAGTCCAACAAATATACTTTCTAACTGATTGTCAGAAATCATTCCATTAATTAGTTTTTTTATAGTTTCATAGGCATGCGTGTCCTTTACTTTGTAATTTGGTTCGAACACCATCCCCTTTATCTCAATTTCCAGTTTTTTATTATAACTTTCATCCCACTCTTTTCTGCTTTTCAGAACATTGAGCAATGTATCGTAAAGTTCATTTGATCCATCTATAATCCCCAAATTAACTGCAGAACTGAAATTATCTACGGTTGCATAATTAGTAAATATATCACTCAATATTAGATCATACGGATTATCACAAATCATAAGATCATTAAATTTTAGTGTTGCAATTTCACCCATATCACCCAGATATTCCCACAAACCATACGCAACAGCTGCCGAGTCATCCTCATGTTTCATAACATTATAATAGAACGAAGCATTATTTATCAAGGATTGATATTCGCTCGATTCTATAAAATCCAAATGCTGCTGAATGTATGAATTAATCAAAATATTAACAATATCTTCATTTGACGATTCATGCTCTTTGTTTTTAAACACTTGCAATATTGGATAACCGCTTTCAATCAGCCATACTTTTTCAAAATTCCATCCTAAATTTTCATATATTTTCTGCTGTATAGCCTCGTCTGAGGAACTAGTGATTATCTTATTGTTTAACTTTTCCGAAAAGTTACCAACGCTATCTTTATAGTTTGTAGTTCCATTAGCATTTAAAACATCAAGCATAAAGACGCTGTTCTTTACTGTCCCACCGTAAGAAATAATATACCCAAAAATTGACGATGCATTGCCTGACGAATTACCGCCTCCGACATAACTAGGCCCCTTTGTATTTTCGCCAACCACACTACCGGTTACATAGCATCTATTTACCGTAACCGAATCAAGCCAAGCAACCAATCCCGCCGCCATTGTATTCATATTGTATGCATTGGCATATATATCAACATTACAATATGTATCCGTTACGGTGGAGTTTATTCCAATAGCTGAAATACCGGCGGCACGCGAATAAATATTTTTTCCTACGTTGTTGTTAATCTTACCATCAAAATAACACTGTTCTATAATGGTATTATTCATTACAGCAACAATTCCTCCGGCATTAGAAAATTTTCCTGATGAAAAATCTCCCGATGTAATCGTATAACTTGCTTTTTCTATTCCTAGATTTACAATTGTCGCACCATTTGTGTATCCAAAAAAGCCCATATATGCTGAACCCTCCGTTAGGGTATTCTCGTTTAGTGACACATTAATAACAACATTGCTAACTACATATCCATTGCCATTAAACGTTCCCGTAAATGGATTCGATTCTGTGCCTATCGGTGTCCAATTTGATATTGATGACAAGTCGATGTTTGCTCCCAAAATATAAGATCCACTTAGATTGTTGCGGACTTGATCGAGTTGTACAGCATTTTTTATTACATATGGATTATCTGTTGTTCCAACACCGTCCATCGAAGCATCAGATGCAAACACAGATACATCCAACATTGAAACCATGGAAAATACTAAAACAAAAGCCAACATCATACACAAAAAATTTTTCAAATATTTCATCAAATTCCTCCATAACTCTAAACTCACAACATGTGTATCACAATTCGCAACCTGTTTTTTATTAAATTAATCTATGCCACACATCAGCAATCATTTTTACATCGTTCATTGCATCATGGGGTATGAGTTTCAATGTTGATATTTCAGACAAATCAACATTAAAATCATATCCTTTTGCAACAAGCAATGTAGATAAATCATACAACGGAAATGGGCCTAAGAAAGCCCTTTCCGTCATATTTTTCATAACACAAGTCATAAACAATCTGCTCTCTACAGGATAACCTACATATGATATACAGATAGAATCATCCTTATGCTTGAGCCAAAAGTTCCAAAAAGCATCCAGCAATTCACTCTCGTTACTGTAAAAAGTATCAGCATTTTTTAGATACGGAAATACATTTTCACGAACCCACGGAGTTGCTATATTCTCTTCTTTAGTGATAACTGCAGCATAGAATCTGTCTGCCGTTACACCGTTTTCATCTGTAACCAATACAGCCACACTGAGGAATTTACCGTACAAACCGTCACTTTCTGCATCTACATAAAAGTTTTTCACTAACAATCTTACTCCTTATATTCAATCAAATTGCCGTAGCCAACATTTGTCTTGGCTCCAACACCGAGAACAGACAGTATTTTTGTAAACAAATATTTCTTATCCTCTGCGGTAATGGTTATCTCTCCTATTTCTATATCGCTCAACTTAAATCTAAACTCAAAAACCACATCAGGAAGTACTTTCATCATAAGTATCGGTATAGGATTTTTGATAATATTATTATGCGGAGTAATATAGTCATCACCTAATATTCTTTTATCGTTGCGAACTGAATAACGTATTACAGCATCAAAGAACTGATCTTCTCCCTCAGTCTTATCCGCATTATCGCCAAAAATATTTTTTTCAAGCTTTGACACATCAAGATTATCTTTACCAAGTATACCTTTTATAAAATCTTCGTGCTTAAAAGCACTTCTCAAAACACCTTTAACGGAGCTTGAGGGGATATATGGTTGACCACTTACATAATCAAGTGAAAAGCCTACATTGATATCATCATTTGCGCCTTCAATACCTGAACCATGCGTGTATCCTGTGCCTATCATAAGACCTGGATACGCAGTCTTCATTAATATGCGTTCAGTAGCTATTCGTTCATCTAGTTTCAAATAATCTCTATCAGCATCAAATTCTGTTTTAAAGATTTTTTCGTTTTTCTTTGCAATACTACTTACGAAATCAGGCTTTCCGATTTCAAGATAATATGTTTTATTAAATAGTAAATTAAGATTATCAACAGACAAGAATATCACCTCTTCATACAAGATTGTATGCATTCATAGCAAGTTTAACAGCAATGGATGCATTCAAAAACTCTTCTTTGAGTCGATTCAACTCGTCATTATCTTTAGATATAATCTCTTGACTAATATCCTGAGCGTTTTTCCACTCATCTTTTGTCAAAAACCACAAAAGTCTTATAAGTTCTTGTCTTGGTTGTTCTGCTCCTGACTGAGTGCTGAAAAATGCGACAGCTGCTTTAAAGCTTCCCATTGTAACAGCAGCTCCAAATGAAGATATATAACCTCTGAAAGTTTTATCGATATTTGTTTTTATTGTGCCGTCATCTTTTTTTATTTTTTTTACAATCTTGCAATTGTCATCGTTAAGAGCTTCAATGCTTTTGGGTAAATAATATTCTACTTTACGTTTGTTCATATTCATTCTCCTTTTTGACACTCGACAAATTTGCAATAACCATAACCAATAGAAGAATTACCGCCAATTTGAATAACTTCTTCTTTTTCAGGGATTGCCTCTATCTCATTCGATTCTGATAAGATTATAATATAGAATCTGCTACCATACGGTACATATTGCTCATACCAAAGACCTCCACTTTTCATTTGAAGATTATTGCGAGCGATAACAGGCAAATCATAATCAGAAAATGATTTAACAATCGCAAAATCATCACCGATAACGGCTTTGATTTTTTGAACCACGCCATTATTATTTGTTATCGTTTTTACTTTTTCTCCTTCTACACTTAATATACCTTCGCCGGAAACGAGAAAGTCGCAATTATCAAAAACAAAATTATCATTACCTAAATCTTCTAAAGTCAAACCAACATCAAAACCAAAGGCTGCTGTTGTATTAACAAAGTTTCTAAGTGCATCGAGTGTAGTCACTTTGATAGAAGCCGCTGTGCCACACGCTCTCATAGGTCTGCAAATAATTTGTGCATTAAAGTAGCTTTGAGTACCTGAAGTTTCCGACGCATCAGTTGTGCAAGGAGCACCGAATATCTTAGATACTTTTTCATCATCTGATAATCTTTTCTTTGCCCAATCTCTCAGCGCACCTTTTACTCCTGAAGCATGTATAACAGGATTCTCGGTAATCGGATCCTTCTCTACTTCTTTATCGATTATGTTATAGTTTATATCTCCTGAGCCTACATGAAGATTTGTGATACAGTCAATGTAATAAAGTCCTTTTTTCATTATTATGTCCTCCTAAATTAATTATTTTTAATAGTTATTATTTGATTATATCCAATTGTGTATGAATTCTTTTGGCTTATAGTATTTTGAGCAAAATCAATTTCTTCAATATTATCATCTACTAAGAAAACACTGCCCGCTTTTACAAGTCTGTGGAGTACCTGACTTTTGGTATACTTACCGGCATCTCTCTTAAAGCTTCTGTGCTCGCGAGTTTGCACGATTGCAAATTTAGCATTATCGTATAAAGCACAACCCACAACCATATCACTTAAACAATAAAAGCGTTTATAATTTTCTATAGTTTTTTTATTAATAGCAGATTCTACAATATCATATACATCCTTTATTTCTTTATCAATTTTCTCAAACTTAACGGCAAAAGGTACTTTACCTTGACCCATAGAAACCGTTTGAATATTTACTTTCTCCAAATCATCTCCGCCAATTTCTGCAAAAACACAAAACGAATAGCCAGCTTTAAGGTTTTTATACTCCTTTTTAAAGAAACCATCCTTTGTATTATTACGATTTATACCAACACGAACTTCTACGCTTATCAAATCATTGCAAATTTGATTATCTTTTATCGACATAAAAGACTCGCTTATGCCTTCTTTAGCGTCGTATTCTTCGGTATATAACTTTTCGCTTTTATCCGTTGTGATTAAACCATCATATTTTTGAAACGGTGTATATTCAGTTATTTCATCTGACTTTTTATGATCAAACGGAGTAGGTATAAACAGCTCATCACCTTTTGAAATAAAAACCGCTGACATTCTTTTAATAAGGCCAAATGTTTGGATGGTTGTATTATCCATATTAAATCCGGATTCTCCAATTGCTGCAATATTGTGTTCAAGTTTAAGTTTATCCAAGCCTTTCTCCGGCAACAAAATATATCTTAAAGAACCAAAAACAGTACTTTGAGAAGGAGTATTTTCACTTCTTATATAATAAGGATTATCCTCTTTAGATTTGGCTTTTGGGTACTTAAATGTATTTTCGTTACCGAAAAAGTACGGACCGGATGGCGTAAAAGTAATTTTATAAACTGCCACTTTATTCATCCCCTTTCTCAACAAAGAACTTGATAACCCTTATCGCTTGAGCCAAAGCACGCGAGGGTTTATCTTGTTCCTTATTCTTCTCAATTAAAATAAATCCCTTTGTTTTGCAGTGATTTTTATATAACTCAGGTAACTTATTATGCAAGAAATTTTTTAATTTTTCATCACCAACATGATATCCTGCATCAAAAATATTTTTGAAGACCTCGTCTATATCATAAGCTGAATCAATTAGTGTATCAAAAGTCAATATTTTATATGCTGCCGAAAGAAGAAATGCCTCATTACACTTTTCTTTATCTTTATTATATTCGAGTACACCTGTCAGTATTTTTTTGATTTCACTGAGTGCTTCTTTAGAGATGATTAGATTTTCACTTTGTCCGGAGTGCTTTTGAAGATGCAAAGCCAAGCAATTTTTCTTTTGATTATTTTTCTTCTTCGCAACATCAAATAATAGTGCCGCAGATGTTTGAACAGCTTCATACAAAGGATATTTTTCATGACAAATAAAAGCCCCAAAGGATAACGACGGTATAGTTTTCGGTTTATCAGAAGTTTTATTGAACTCGATAATTTTATCTATGTACTCTTTGAAACTTGTTTTAAAGACATTATCAATACTAAAAATCAAATCAAAAATCGTACCTGTATTACCTTCACATGGAACAATCGCAAACAAGTCATCTCCTCCTGCAAAAATTGTGACACCACCATATTCTTTTACTGTATTGGCTACCATATCACAATATTTGAGGCAAGCTTGAGAGAAACCTCTATAATCGTCAAGGTCGGAAATAATATGGCTCATATAGTCTCCGTCTGCTCTCAATAAGCAATAGTAATTATTTTTCTTAAATCCTTTATTTTCTTCACGAAAAGCAATACTCGGTAAATCTTTAAATTCTTGCACCTCACCGTTTTCTTTTACTGAAGTGCAAATAAGATTCCATTTTGACTCGTCAATTTTTTGATTAATATCTATACCTACGAAATTTTTTGCAATTTCCTTTACTGACTTGTTATTAAGGGCGCTTTTAACAGGATGTATTACCTCTGTCGGCGAAAACACCTTGGGCAACTCCATGCAATCAAGCATTTTACCGCAACGCAATATAGGATTTTCCTTTTCTCCTACATTAAAGCGACATTCTTTTATCATAACGTAATCTTTTAGCAAATCATAATTTAAAGAAAGCTTTAAAGCTACATCTTTGATTACCTTTTCTTTGATTCCCGAAAGTTTGTCCCAAATATCACCGACATTCTCAAAAATTATGTGATCATGAAAAAGACCTACTCCATCTTCTCTATTCATGATTATATCATAGTCCTTATGATCCTTTTCGGGAACAAACGGAGTAATAATCTTCTCAACACCTATTTCCTTTCCTATCTCAACACACAATTGTTTAGATATGTACGAAAACATATAACTTGAAAGCCACAAAGCACCAGGTTTTGTCATGATACTCATAGTATCCATTATAGGACCTAAAGTTATTCCAATGTAATTTGATTTTGTATCATTGTCCATTTGCACAAGCCTCCTTAATCTCTATTTTTATGTTGTTATTTCTAAAAAGAACTTTAAAAAATTGAACGAGACTATCTCCCTCTCTCGGATTTGGATTATTAAGTTCTTTTTTACAATATTCCAAAAAATCATCCATAAAGTTTTCATCCACACCATCATTTTCAGAAGGTACATTAAGTGTTTTTGACTGTCTATTATTTTGATAAGAGGAAGAAAACTTGAATGATGCACCTAACACATCCTCAGATATTCTTTTACCAACATAATATACCGTATTACCCACAACTTTAAAAAACAATGTTGACGGATATCTTTCTATATTTTTGCTTGTTTCAGCAATTGAAACCTTTTCGTCTCTCTTCGGTCCAAACATATTATCTCCAACACCAAGCAAAGCTCTGGTATATCGATAATCCTCATCTCTTTGATTTCTATAATATCCGTTATTTACATTATCGGTTCTTGTCACTTTTATTGGCGCCATGCCCTTTTGTTTTAAAAACGCTTTCTCGTTACCAATACCTCGGCCATTGTTAAATTTTTCTTTATCTTTTAAATACACAAAAAGCAAAGATCGTCTGTATAATTTCGGCTTTGTATATCCGTAATTTGCACCCGATTTAATTATGCTGTATATAATCCTAATACGTTCTAAGGTTTCAACATTATTTATTCCACCCGCAAATTTATAGCACTTTGCTGCTCCGTACTTTTCGCACAAGGCATCAGCTATTTGTTTTTCAGACAAGTTAACTTGCTTATCACCAATACTTTTAACAGAATATCCTCCAAATCCTTTAGACTGACGAGAGCCAAAATTTTCAACAACAAAAAACTCCTGTACATATTTGCATATTTCTTCCATCAGTTCTGGTATGAAGCAAACAACAGACATCGTAATGTTTCTGGCAGCAAAAACCGTTTCTTTATATGCTTTTTTTATTTCTTTTTGTTTTTCCTCCAGATCATTACCGACAAGTGGCCTTTTATAATTTGTACCATTTACCATATTAGCAAAATACATACCATTTATAGCATCACGAGAACAATTTGCATGTTTTTTTCTTTCGTCTTCACTTCTAATGTTGCCATCTATGGCTTTGCAGATTTCATTTCCTGCTTGACTTACAGTATTTATACCCTGCACAGCAAACTTGAGTTTATAATTAAGTGCCTTTTTGTTGTTTTCTGATTTAACAAACCATTCCTTATTAATATTCGCTTCACCGCCAAGCTTTTCAACCAAAAACTTATCCAACTTCGGTTTAACCTCTGTAGCTCTGAGCGTTGCTCCTTTTTCATAATGTTGAAAATGGATATATGGTGTTTCTTGTTTCAATTTAATTACTGTTTCACACGTCATTCTTTTCCCTCCTGTTTTTCATCTGTTTTTTCTTTCACTTTTGCTTCTTCTTGTTTCTTTCTGGTTTCTTCGGCTTTTTCTTTCAAATAATCAAGTATTATTGTTTTCAAAGCCTCTTCATCATACATAATTTCAAAAAATGCTTTCAAAAAATTATAATCTGCTACAGTGAGCTTGTTCTTCTCTTCACAATGCTTAAATTTTTCTAATACATTCATGCCATGTTTTAAAGTATCCGTTAGAAGATCCGATTCTTTTTCTTTTTTCTCCTCAATTATCAGACTTTTCATATCAAGGTTTTTGTAAACTTTAAGCTGACCAAAAAGCTTATCAAAACTAAAAACAGCCGAATCCCAACTATTTCGCACGTCCGGATTAATTTTTTTCCAATTTTCTAAACCAACGCAATATTTTAGTCCGTAATATATAGCATTAGCATTGCGGGGATTATTGCGAAAAGGATGCCACAAATAATTAAGTCGCCAAGCCTTCCAATACAATTTTTTTAAATCTATATTTTTATTTCCCACTATCTTTTCCTCCTGTACTTTAATACAATAATTCCTATAACAAATCCTATAATTGCAAAAATGCCTCCCATTGCTGTAAATAGTATAAATTTACTTAAACCATTCACATTATCAGGGCTAAAAAAGAACGCTAATACTGCAATTAAATCTGTTGCAAAACTTGCAAGAGATAATACAATTGCAACCAACGCAAAAATTGTACCACCTTTATTCAAAGTAAAGTCAAGATTTGTATTAGCCGCAGAGTATAAGCTTTCAAGTTGTTCTTTTAGCGCCACCTTTTCATTTTCTATATAAAATGACTCCATTATCATGTTATAAAGGTCAACACCTTGTTCTTGCGGGGTCACTTCAGAAAAACTAAGTTGATTTTGAAAAGCAACAAAACGTTCTTGTAAATCCAATATTTTCGCTGTAGTTGCGGCATTTATACTTTTACCGCGTTTTTCAATTGTTTGTGAAACTGCAGCAGCTTCTCTTTGAAAATTTAAAATCGAGGCTCTTTGCACAAGGCATAAGCAACAAAGTTGATAATATTGGGTTATAAAACTATTGACTGTCGGTGCAAAATTTGAAACACTTATTAAACTTTGGTTTGCTACTGTAGTTATAGTTCCGTAATCTATCCAACGTCTGTATACGTGTTTTTCAAGTAACTCGCGACGCATTTCCGAATGCATGCAGGAACAGCCTCCGGCAGGGTCAACAAAAGCAAGCTCGTATAAATCCTTTGACATATTTGATTTTTCGCAAAGATATTCATATTTTCCATCATCTTGACGTGTATAATGCTCTGCACAAGTCTTATCGTTTATTACACATGCAACAAACATTCTGTCGTCTATTGCCGGATAAATATAAAAAACATTTTCTTTATTATTCACATGTTTGGGATTTGATGTAAATTTACAATCACCGCCAAAACTCATGATTTCTTTTACAAAATCACACATATGGGTAAACGAAACGTTATGCATTACATCTTCTGCCGTTTTTGTTTTACGGGCCAATTCCATATAGTCAGATACGAAAACACCTATACCATCAATAGACAAGGTGAGCTTGTCTGCACATATGGTATAGAATCCGCTGTCTTCTCTTGGCAAAAATGGCAACGATATGCGTCGTCCATAGTCATTAATATTTTTAACGGCATCCAAATTGTTCTGGTAATGATATTCAGCACTGCGTATATTTTCACATTCCAAAACAAAAAGAGCCACGCCGGTATTATATATTCTCAAACGTATAGCATTTATCATAAGGACATACTTGTTGCCCTTAGCTTCAATTATGTATTGGCCTTTATTTTTTACGCAATCCGGTCTAAAACAATAATTACGTACTATACCTGCACCTAATCCGTACATTGCTCTTCTTGCTGCAGGGTTAAAATATTGATATTCTGCATACAGCAAATATGCGTCATCCTCTGTCATATTCTCTATTGACAAATTTATACTATATTCGTCATCGAAATCTGTACATTTCCAATTTGGATTGTTATCAAACAAACTACAAATTTTTTCTTGAATTCCAATTTTACTATTAGGCACATCCCAGATAATAGGTAAAATAAACGTATGATAACTAAAAACCTCGTTCATAAATCTCCCCCCATATCAAATCTCATTACAAGAAGCGAACTATATGTAGTATATATTTTTTTGTCATAACTGTCAATGAATTTACACATTCTCGGTATGTACCGACAACTTTATATAAACAACCATTCACAAGGGTTCTTATTTCTTAGAAGTCTTCTCTGTGTTCAAAAAATATATCATTCCAATAATATCCGCTTATTGTCTCTACACCACCGTGTATTCATCTGTAATGTTGTTCTTTAGACATATCTCACAGCCACACGATCTTTCTTCGTAACGTCTGTCTGTCATAACTCCTGAAATAACAATACAAACCATTAATCCCAAAAAAGCAACAATACCTGCAATTATTATTGTCACTTTGCAAAACTCCCCTACAGAGAAATCTCTCTTTTCTTTTTTCATATTAATTCTTCCTCCGGAAATTTTTCACGAGTTATCATCAACTCATCTACATAAACAACAAAAAATGCAATTTTTTCGCACACTTTGCACAATATAATAAAAATTTTTTTGCAAAAAAATCATATTGTGCCTTGTTTTTCATTGTGTAAAAAAAAAGTGAGGTAATGTTATGAACACACAGCAATTAAAAAACGGAATATCTATCTTATTTGATATGGAAACTAATAACACAGGATAACAAGAAGCATTGAAAAACTGGACAAGAAGATAAACTCATTGGTTCATAAATGTCTATACGATTATCCTAAAATTGTGGGAATATAGCCTCTATCATTAAACCAATTTTTCTTTTAAAAGAACTGCTCTAATTTCTGCCTCGTTCAGGTAGTTTTTATTCAAAAGCGCTTGAGCCAAAGCGTCCATCAGCCTTTTATTCTTTTCAATAATTTCCTTAGCCACTGTCATTTCTCGCATCAATATTTTATTAATTGCGTTATGAATTTTATCTGATAACAAACTGTCTGCTGTAATTTCGCTGGCTAGTACATCCATACCAAAATCCTCATCCATTCCGTATGTACAAATAAGACTCCTTGCAATTTTTGATGCAGATGCCAGATCTGCTCTTGCGCAAGTTGAAACGCCATCTTTATCTCCATAATAAACGAGTTCTGCCGCCCTGCCTCCCAACGATATTCTAATTCTTGAAAGTAACTCTTTTTTTGTATAAAAAGGCTTATTCTCATTCTCGGCGTGTTGCATATATCCACCGTGATTTTCTCTAGCAACAATGGTAACATATGTCGGCGTTTCTCCGCTGTGCCAACACAGCAAAGCATGTCCGGCCTCATGACGAGCAACTCGCTCTAGAAGCGTTTCGTCCCATTTTCTGACTTCACCACCGTTAAATTCTTCAAAAGCTTCCTCTAATATCGAATCATTTACTGTTGTTTTTCCCTCTCGTATAGCAGAACGCAAAGCAAGTTCAACTACCGAATCAAGCTCCGCAAGGCTCATTCCCGTTGACCTTAGCACTATACTGTCTATTTGAGATTCATTGATCTTAAGAGCACTGTTTTCCCTTGTTTTCTTCTTTAAAAATAGACTTCTGCTAACCTTATTGGGAAGTTCTATGTAAATTCTTTTATCAAACCTGCGCATCAATGCAGAGTCAAGGCTTCTGCCCGTACCCGGTTCAACCGTATAATTGGTTGCTGCAAGTACAAACACAGGCCTTGACGGATCAGTTGAAAAGCCATCCATCTCAGTAAGAAAAGCCGTAATTATGCTCTCAGTAGAATCACCGACTTTTCTTTCTTTTACAATTGTATCAATCTCATCTATAAACAATATGGAAGGAGCGTATTTGCGCGCTCTTCTGAATATTTCATGCACCCTTGCCGGTCCACATTGAATGCCGTTTTTCAAAAAATCATTTCCTTCGGTAGCAATGAAAGCTACTCCTGCTTCAGAAGCCATTGCTCTCGCCAACATTGTTTTGCCCGTTCCTGAAGGACCATAAAGTAATATACCTCGCGGTGCTTTAAGTCCGGTTCCTGTATACTTATATGGATTCTTTAAATACTTTATAGAAAATTTGAGTTCTTTTTTTGCATCATCGGCTCCGATTATATCTTCAAACTTTACATCCGGCTTTGATACATCACTCAACACATCCCTTGAATCTTCTGAATCAACCGCAACCGAAAGTTTAAAGTCAAACAACTTAATTCTTGCGATTTTTCCATTCTTTGATACTGTTTGCGACGTCTCGAAAGAAGCAGTTTTTTTACTGCTCGCCAATTTTATAAGACAGGCCTGCTGGTAAAGATTTGTTGTACTCGCCTTTATTTTTTCCGCAAAAGTGTTCTTTTTTCCACTAATCTTTAATATATCTCTTATTCCCTGTTTTAGGAAAGACTCCTTTTCTTCCTCTGTCATTAAAGTTGTTTTTTCTTCAATAAGGAATACCGGCAACAGATTTCTTTGTTCCTGTAAAAACTTGAGAAGGTCTCTTCCCGGTGACTTAATGTCCTCTATATTTAAAACAGAATCTATTTTCCCCGAAGCGTCGTATCTTATATCAATCAATGCAATATCAATCGGTGCTTTTTTTATTTCCTTTACTGCATCTATTTTAGTTTTTACTCCAATAACCTCAAATTGCGTAAGCTTTTTCTGACATAACTTTATCGTTTTATCACTTGCAAGTACAAGAATCTTATTTTTTTTATCTTTATCAAAAAGCGATTTGATTTCATCATCAGATTCGTTTAAATCCACTTCTATCTTTATTGATTCAATGTTATCGATTGTAGTCTTAACCTTTTCCGTATCAATCAAACGCAAAAGCTCATATAACTCATTATTAATAAATGATTCTGCGCGACTCTTTATTGTTCGTGCGTCAACATTTCCACCTTCAGAGAAAAGAAGTGCAGTGTATACATCTTCTTGGATTTTTATATCAATACCTGTTTTTCTCTTTATATTGTGTATATTTTTGAGAATTTCTTTCTTTACAATACGAAGCAAATCGTATGCCTTCATATGATTAAACATAACTACATTTCCCGATGCAAATCTTGAGCAAATTGCTGCCGGGAAATAAGGTTCTTGAGTCACAGGATTAATGTCACTGCGAAGGGCATTTAAGATAACATTTCTCTGCAAAAGAGATAGTTCTTCCTCAGTTTCCTCATATAATTGCTTGCCTGCATTCGTTGTAAATATGATTATGGCATCTTTTAAAGATATTTCTTTATCAGTTTTACTATCTCTTATTCGTCCGGCATCCAAAATTTGAAGAAAGAGATGAATAATACTGATATGTGCTTTTTCAATCTCATCAAACAACAAAACACACTCAGGATTTTTCTCCACAAACGTGGTAAGATTGCCGCCCTTGCTGTTTCTATAAACACCATCGCTTCCGGTAAATTCAATAGCAGCCTCTTTATCGCAGTATTCGCTCATATCGAACACTTTAAACTTACTTCTCATATTTAAAGCATCTGCAACAGACTCTGCCAAAAAAGTCTTACCTACGCCGGGAGGACCGGCAAAAAGAAACGTAGCCTTCGGACGATAACGTTCTTCATCTGTCAAAGCAAGCATTCTTGCCTTAAAATAACCGGTAACAAAAACATCAATTGCATTATCCTGACCAAACACTTTTGATTTTAATTTTGTACGAATGGCCCTTGTTTCCTCCACAATTTTTGCCATTTCAGACTTAACAGGATAAACTTCATCGCTCATAACAGTCTTTATTGTGCCTGAAGGGTCTTCAAAAACAAAATTTAAAATATCAACAGTTGTAATACATTCCCTATTTTCTTTCTCACATCTTTCAATCACGTTTGCCATCACAGCTCCGCTATAACCGGCAGCCATACACTTTTGAAACTCAGTACCATTAATACTCTCGCTCAAATAAGCCTTAGCGGTGTCAAGATTATTTATAAAAGAGCAAAAAAGGCGTTTTACTTCCAAAAGCTCTTCATTATCATTATCTCCATCATCACAAAGCATTCTGTCAATTATATTCACAAACAATTCTTCTATTGTATAGACAGAACTCTTTCTATCTTGACATTCGAAAAGCTCCTGTAATAACTTGCTTTGCTTCATTTCTTGCATACCTTTGCTCCTATCTATGCTTCATCTCTATTAATTCTTCACTATACTCTTTAACTCTTTTGCCAACTCACCATCGCTCATTGCTTGTACATTTGAGATCAGCTTAATATCCATGTCCTTTATACGCTGTTTTAAATATTCTTTGGTGTTTTTCTTAAAAGTGTCAATTGCAGTCGATACCAATACTTTCTTTGAATATTTACCGCCAAAACATTCCGCAACGGTATTTAGCTTGTACAATTCATCTGCCGTAAACTCGCCGTTCTTACAAGATATAAAAACAGGCACAACACCATGCATCATCATAACATCAATTTCATTTTCTGTGTCATATTTATTCTCTGTTACTTCATCATGAAATATTCCGTCCCAGTCTATAACTACACCGTTAACAATGTCGTTATACACATTATTATCCTTGTCAGTAACACTCTTTGCTGTCAAAAATATCTTCATTTCAAGTATCTGTCCTGCTTTAGTCAAGCACCTTTTAACTTGCTTATTTTTATATGATACAGTTACTTTTTCTCCATCGCTATCGTCAAAACGTCTAAGCATCCCCTTTTTAAGTAAGCTTTCCACAATACCTCTTGGATACTTATATTTATATTTTCCTAATTTTTGCTCCACTGCCGCCATTTTTGCTACTGTTGTAAGGCCAATCTCGTCCGCCGCTTTGCCAGCTTGCTCTACAGCATCAATAATATTTATGACTGTGTTCCATTCTCTTACATTTTTTTTACAAACATCCCACATATACCCAACGTCACGCAAAAAATCCTCAGTTAAGTCCCATTTATATGTTTCATCTTCATCAACCGCTCCGTATAATACGTCGCCGCCGTATAATCTTATGTTTTCTTCTACGGAAAGAACCGGCGTTTCCTTAAATACCGTTTTACCATCTCTATCACAGTCATATACAGAATTATTTTTCAAATTCATTTTGTGTATCTGTATTCCTCTATTAGGATGATTAGCATAAACAATCCCCAATGCGAGCGTGTACATTTCGTCGCCGCCTGTTATATCAAACACACAATCATCATATTGCTCAACAATATCGCTAAGCACATTTATCGCACTTTCAAGTTTACTTCGAGGAACTGTTTTCGATATAAACTCAATGTCAAAATTTCTTGCACTTAACACTTTTTTATAATTATCTATGTGTTTGTTCATTAATGTTAAGTCGTTGCCAATATAAATTACTCTATCAGGTTTATTAGTCAAACAAGTGCTTATATTTTCCAATGCACTCTCATCAAAAAATTCTATATAAGTCATTACATTATTCCCATTATTTCTATAAACTATTTCATATTTTAATTATGATTAACATACGTTTTGGTTTATTCAAGCCATGCTTCTACCGGCATATCCGCAAAGAATTCTTTCTCAATAGACTCCATAGTCATACCTTCTTGTTTCATACGGTCAAATTCCTCTTGAATATTAGCTACTGCTTCAACAAGTCGCAAGCACTCATCACACTTTACGATATGATTATTAACCTTTTTTATGAGATTAAAATTCTCCTCGTCTGCTTTATCTATAGAAACAAATTTTACTATTTCTTCAAATTCTAAATGTTCCATAATTACCAACCTTTCATAGCTTTTCTGTTCCGCTGCTGTCGGAATTATTCTCTTTAATATCCTCATCCAATCTATATAACCAGTTGCTAACTGACTTTTCTCCGGACGGTTCGCCTTTGTCCTTCATATAAAATTCTTTATACGTAACATCTGCATAACATTTGTTTTTATCCCAACTGCACGGTTTGTTTAATTCTTTAACAATGTCGTTCATAGCATCATCGTTTATTTCAAGCCATGGTATTATTGCACTCGCTTTTTTTATTGCAATATACATATTATTAAGAGTACTATTCTCGAAAGCTTGCATTAAGAGCCTGTTTGCTTCTATAGAACTGCAATTGCTCTGAAGGAATATAATCCTGTGTGCCAACCACGTGAGTTTAATGTATATAGAGCGTTTTGATGAAAGAACAATCAAAAATGCTTTTCGGAGTTTCTCTGCTATATCTTCAGGTACTTCAGGACTAGGCTTTCCTCCAAAATCAGACTTGATATCTTCAATATTAATGTACTTTTTTCTTTTTTCTTTTTCTAAATAATTTAAAAAAGTCCTTAAAGCAGTTTGTCTAACATAACCCAAGAATTTTCTAAGAACCTCCGTAGATTTATAGCTCCCGTTTTCGTCACGGTTCATAAACTCGCCGTTTTCATCTTTTTTCAAAAAGAAACCATAAAGTGCTCTTGCAGATACATTAAACAAAACAATCTGCAAAATATCTTCTTCGTGACCACAACCCTTTAATACAGAGCCATTACATAATCTTACAATATGTGCTTTTGCAAATTTACTAACTAAATAATACAATTTCTCGTATCGTATTTCTTCTGCACAAACGAATTCATCTACCATTTCATTGAATTCATCTTGTGATATTATATACTTATTATCATCTGAGTTCTTATCCATATCAAATACCCTCCCTCAAAAACAATACCTAAATATTACAATAGTTACACGATATCACAATCAACCTCAATTTTCAAGTTTTACTTTACTTCTTTTTAGTTACGTTACAGCTCTTTTTTCTTTGCATTTGTGTACATACGTATACTTTGCATCAGAGAAACACAAACCATTATTTCTGTCTTCCGGACGCGTTTCATCGCTTTTAAACTCTGGGCATGTATAACTTCTCTCAAAGCGAGACCACAATACATCATCACGCATTTGTGTCACAATACATTCTCCCGGTGCCAATTTAGTCAATGCACTAATAGGAACCAAAGCCACCGTATCCTTGTCATATCTCTCAATCGTTTCGCCCGAACCGTTCAAAGCCGACGTTGGTGAAATTATCGTCTTTTTACCACATTCTTCAGAAAACTCACGTTTTGTTTCCGGGTTATTCGTTCCAAAAAAGACGTGTGTATTTAGATTATCTTTAATTATCTCGGCAGTCTCTTTGCCATAAATATTATACAGCTGTGCATATGACTGCAAAATCAAGAGAAACCATATATTTCTTCCCGCGCAAGCAGAAATAACCTTGTCAAAGTCACTGAATTTAGGTAAATTACCAAACTCATCCAACAAAAAGTAAAAAGGTCTTTTAAGCTTTGACCCCTTCTTACGGGCAACAGTAATCAACTCTGTATATAGGTTTGAAAGAAACAGACTAATTATTTCATAATGAAGACTCTCCTCGTCTTTATATGATACAAAAATCACCGTTGGTTTACCGTCGTCAAGACTATCCATTTCAAAAGTATTTGTGCTTGTAATTCTTCTCACAGCAGTATCCCTGAATTTATTAAGTTTAGTAGCAAATTCTGAAGAAATGCAACGGCGAGTATTGATTGCTTGCTCAATTATACACTTACGCGCAAGTTGATGGGCTTTTGATGTCAATATATCCCTATTTCTAAAATACCCTCCGTCATAATCAACCTCAGAGTCAGTAAACGAGTCGAAAATTTTGAGTACAGTATCAAACGAAAAATTATCCTCTGTTATGCTTCCGTCCTTGCTGTCTTCAAGCATTGCATAAAAAATAGCTTTCAAAAGGTCTCTGGCAGAATCATCCCAGAAAGGATCCCTGTCATTTGTATTGGGCACTACTTTTGCACTTATTCCGGAAATTCCCTTCTCCACTTCATCAAAAAAAGCCGCCTTTACTTCAGCGATTGCTCTTGTAAGTTTTTCTTCATCGTCATAAATCACTCCCTGAAACTCTTTTTTCAATCCATTGTCTGTTTGAACAAGTCCAACCTGTTCTTCCACCTTAAGGTATTTTTGATAAAATCTGAAATATTTTGTCAAAGGATTCCAGCAATCACTGTGTTTGTAATCCGTGAAATCAAGCAAGAGAACTCTATACCCCTTATCCTCAAACTTTTTAGCATTTTGTACATACAGCTCATGCTTCGGGTCGCTTATAACTATGCTGGGTTTATTCTTTTTGTTCAACAACACGTTTAACGTAGGTATAACGTATCCTGTAGTCTTGCCGCTTCGAGTAGCTCCTATAGCTAAAAGGTGCGTATCACGAATAAACGTCACCTTAAGCTCCCCTGTTTCGTCTCTCACAACACAAATCGGTATACCCTCTACTTCATATTTACCCAAATCACTGAACGCAAACGTATCCTCCGCATGAGCCTGTGCAAATTCGCTCACTGTTGACAGCTTTGCATTTTCATAGTCTCGAAATATATCAATTTTTCTCATTATAATTACCTCCAAAATATCCAAAATCACGTTTACTTCTATGAATGTTCTGCTGGTCGGAAATATTTCTCAACGTTTCGGCATTCACGGTGTTTTCTTTCTCATATGAAACCTTTTTCAACGCCCCGTCTATAAGTCTGATAATTTGACCTGTTCCAAAAGACGTAAGGTATTCTTTTCCATTCGCTTCAAGTTTCACCTTACCGCATCCGAAAGACTTTGACCTTGTTTTAAATACCGAGTCAATGAATACCTTCTTTTCATCCGCATCAATTTTATCTGTCCATACCATGTCGCATTCTTCCGAGAGATAACATACTGCGTCATTACATTCTGAAGCAAACAAAATAATGAGTACGTCTGACAAATTAAGAGATACTGTAGGTTCGAGAAGTTTAAATTTCCTTCTGTAATCGTAATCAAGCAATTTTACTAATTCCATGAGTTCATTCTCGCCCATCTCATTGCAGTTCTTTACCAAGAACACTGTGTGAGTCTTCTTTGTTTCTGACAATCCGCGAAGTATAAAGTTTTCCTTTGCTCCGACAAAGTCCTGCATTGTAAGCATGCTAGCATCTATTTCAACAACAGGATTTTTACCTTCGAAACCTTTTTTTAATGTATCAACGTACATATCCGAAATGTAATCATCGCTACCGACGACAAACAATGTGCGATACAAATCAAGACGATTATTTACAGCCGGCGAAATAGAGCAGAAAATCTCACTGAGTTCTTTTTCTCTGTTCAAAGTCATTTTGCTTGCAGCTTTGTCATCAAATAAGAATGCCGATGTTCTGTCCACATCAAAAGGTATTACCGAAAGTGACACTATCGCTTCGTCCTTTTTATTAAGCAGAAGCTTTTCTTTATCCTCGTCGCTGATAAGCTGCGAGAAAGCTACCTTTGCAAAAATCTGGTCGTAAGTATTTCTCTTTACTATATTAAGACCAAATGCTTTTTCTATAATTCTTGCCACAGGTTTCCTCTTGCACAACGTATTATATGACGTGAATTCGCATATGTATTTGAATACTGCCTTTTGATTTGAGCTTCTCAAAATCGTATACAACGTATCGTAGTAATTACCTTTATTTTCTGCATCATACTTTATCCCCATAAGATTGCCGAACAAGTTATTCCATCTTGCGCAGAGAGAAATTCTTTTCAGCGCATGCTTTTTGTCCTTGCACACACATATGCCGTGGTACTCCATATACGCTAAAGTAGCCATTGCATCCACGTTTCCGTTCATAGATGTTTCAAGCAACGTGTCAGCAATAATGTCTCGCGTCAGATTCTTTCCCTGTTTGAATATTTCTGACTTAGCAAGCATCGCTTCTCTTTTTTGCGCCATTATGATGCGGTCAACTTCGGTAATTGCCACATTATGTCCGCTTGACTGTGCAAACTCAACTGTTCTGCATAGTCTTTCGTAAGCCGGATAATCATTTATTCTTTTATATTCTTCAAAATTGAGTGTCTTGTAAAATTCCTCAGTCTCTTCATTAATCGGCACGCAAAACACCTTTGCCAACTCGTTGAAAATCTCACGACGTTCTTCTTCGTCTATAAAACCCTGACATGTCGCATCCACAAGAAAAAACTGAGTTAAAAATGGTTCAATCAAATACGATATTGTACTTTTCATTGTTTTTTTCTCTCCTTTGCTTTAATCCTCACAGGCTCAAAAACATGGTCTATTAATCCGTATTTCAGAGCTTCTTCTGCCGTCATTGTGTAGTCTCTGTCTGTATCTTTGGCTATCTGCCTTATTGATTTTCCCGTATTCATTGCTAAAATCGAATTCAATCTACAGCGAGTTCGTTCAATATGCTCTGCAGCTATAATAATGTCCGAAGCCTGTCCGTGTGCTCCGCCCAACGGTTGATGAATCAATATTTCGCTGTTCGGAAGTGCAAGTCGCATACCACGACTGCCCGAGGAAAGTAAGAATGCACCCATAGAAGCAGCAAGACCTACACATATGGTTCTTACTTCGCAGTCAAGCATATTTATTGTGTCATAAATAGCCAAACCGTCTGTTACAGAACCTCCCGGGCTATCAATCAAAAGTGTCAAAACTCTCTCCTCTTTCGGCAAGTTTTCATCAATCATTTTCTGCTCAATATAATGCATTTGTGGTATGATTCGTGCTGCCATCCCTGTGTCGATTACACCGAATAAGTAAATCTGATTTTTGCGAAGAAGGTATTGATCCGAAAGTACCTCATTTGTGACTATTTCTCTTGCCATGTTACTCACTCCTTTTCTTTTTACACTTATAAGAACACGAAAAAATCTTTATTTTCGCAAATCGAGTAGGAGGGATTTTTCCCTCCTCTCACACCACCGGGCATGCCGTTCGGCACCGGGCGGTTCAATTCAAATAATAATCTGTACAACTTTGGAGTCCTCGTCTTGCGAGGATTTCTTTTGATATGAGGTGGAGTCC
>JAFWZH010000083.1 GCA_017522515.1 Clostridia bacterium | reverse complement strand
TGATACTCACGCAGAGTACGGCAGTACGGTAGACTATCAGAAATTTAGAAAAGAGCAAACAGAGTGGCTTAAAAAAGTTCTTGCAGACGGAAAATGGAAAGACTATCCTACTCGCATTGTATTCTGTCACATGCCTATAGCTTTAAATAATACCTCAAGTCTAAAACAAGATTTTGCTGAGTGGATTAAAATACTTAATCAAATGGGCGTTTCAATCATGATTTCAGGTCATAATTATACACATACATTGTATGCTCCAAATGACAGCAATTACGTTAACGCTGCTAATTTTGCTACATTAGTATCATGTAATGTAAATAATGCCGATTTTAAATACAGCAGTTCCTTTATTACACTTGGTACAAAAGATATCAAAATCGAAAGTGTTTCTGCAGCAAAAAAACTTTTAAAAACTACTACAACACCAAACGTAACAGCTCCTACATACACAGGAGACTCATATTTGTTGTTTGATTATATGAACGATACTTTAGCAAAAGACAGATATCATAACTTTATTTATGGTGGTATTAATTTTGACTTAGATTGTTATTGGGATCATGAAACAAATACAACAGCACCTGATATTACAAGAGGCTTTTTAACATTCTCCCCTACAAGCGATACAGTAACGTCTGTGGGAATATTCAGTCGCCCTGCCGGTAACAAATACGGCAAGTGGGGATTTGCTCCGCTGCACTATATTACAAAAACTACAGACTATTGCCAAATTCGTTTTAAAATTGATAATGCGGTAGCTGCAGACAGCAGCGGTGTTGCAAAATTCAGACTTGATATCGACTGTCCAAATGATTTGGATGAAACAACGACAGCAAAAGATACTTATACTCGTTTTGAGCAAAGCTTTAATGTAGCTGATGTTGTAGGTAAAGGTTATGTAACAATTACAATCCCGTTAGATACAGCAAAATACGCTAAAATGGATTACATTAATGTAGTGCATCCTCAATTTGTAGGTTTAAAATCTGCAAGCGGTTCTACAGCAGTATTTACAGTAGATTATTTATATATCGGAACTGAGGAGAATTTCCCGAAATATGAAGATAATTTGTTCTTTGATTTTACTGATACTGCAGAAGACCAGGAGCGCTACAACAACACAACATACAATTATCAGAATTATGATGATCCGTCTAACTGGAGCTCTTATTCAGCTTCTCCCATGGCAACAATAGCTGACGGTGCTCTTAAGCTCACAATTCCTTCAGGAAATACAGATACTAATTTCAGCATAAGAAATCTCTGTCAAGAGCCCGGAACACTTCACTTTGTTCCCGGAGATAACGATATTCTTCAAGTTCGTATTCAAATAAAGAATGCTGTTGCTGCAAGAGCAGATGGTATAGCAAATTTCGTTATGGCATTTGACCGTTGTAATTATCTTCCCGGTCCTGACGGAAATAATCGCTTGTGGAGCCAAATATCATTTGACTTTGTATTAGCTGATTATGTTGATAAAGGTTGGTTTATTCTCGAAGCACCTATTACCGATACAGAATATTTAAATTCTGATTGGATTAATGTACTTCATCCGCAATTTAGAAATGCTGTAAGTGCTACAGGAAAAGATGCAGAATTCCAAATTGATTACATTTATATCGGACCAAAGGAAAAAAATCCCGCAAGTGAAACTGTAATATTCTTTGACGAGGACGGTACAGAGCTTGATCGCTGTCAAGTAAACAAATACACTCCTGCCGTATATTCAGGTAAAACACCTACCAAGCTTTGTGAAAAAGACGGTCATTATATTTTCGCAGGTTGGAAAAACGAAAACGGCGAAATTGTTGATTTGAATACAATTATCGAATCAGCTACATTGTACCCTGTATTTGAAAAAGAAGTTCACAAAGTTAAATTCACTTTGACAAAAGAACCGACATTAGAATCAACAGGAAGCATTATCGGTGTATGCGGTACATGTTCTTTTGAAGAAGAAGTTACATTACCGA
>JAFWZH010000013.1 GCA_017522515.1 Clostridia bacterium | reverse complement strand
AACCAAAGTGTTTACATTATATTCTTTCCCTTTAAGGGCATGCTTCAATGAGACATAGTCGCACACCCTTGGGTGCTGTGCCATTGCTGGCATGAGCATTGCCGATAATGTGACAAACAGTAAAATATGTATTCCTTTCATCGCTTATCAATGTTTTTTTTAAATGTTATTATTTTGATTCTTTTTTTGTTATATTTCCTGATCTGTCATAATACCATACCTCTGATAACGAATAATCAATGGAGTAATATTCTACCTTACATAAATATCCGCTCTCATCATAATGGTAGGCCTCAAGACTAAATGCAGTATCCATTTCAGGGCCTCCTTCATCAAAATATATGATGCGTTGCTGTTCTATAACGCCGTTTGGGTGATATGTTCTGCATTTACATTTTCCTATAAACTGAAGGTGATCAATATGTATATCACCATATTCGAAATCATAAAAATCAGATATCAACACACCGCTGTCAAAATCAGAAAACGATACAAGTTTGTCGTCATCATATTTGCCCGCACATGTTAATTTGCCGGCGAGATATACATAGTATAATCCATCCTTTTGCCCGTGATTATAATTGTATATGTACTTATAGTTAGCATCTGCATCTTCAATCCATTGCCCGTGCTTATTATCTTGCTTGTCATATTGATTTAATACGCTTTGTCCGTAAAGAGTTGCCGCCTGTAAGATGCAAGTAACAACAAATAGTATTTTAATCAAATAATTCATAAACAAAAGTTTGTTAATTTTTTCAGGTTCTAAGCGGGCCTGGCAATAAATAAAACCAGTCCTTTGAAAAGTTCGTCAATAACTTGTGGCTCGGTCGCAGACCAATGCTTTGGCAATTACCGAAGTATTGCATAAATAAAAGGTATTATTTTGAATTCACAAGTATTCTTGTTCGTAGGTCTTTTAACTCCATTTTGTGAGGCAACTACACCGACCCTAGAACTTCAATTCTCCATTCTCGTATACAGCCCTTCCGGCAGAAAGGGCAAAGCTCTCAGGCGTTATGCTGTTGCCCTCTATTCTCCACCTCAGCGCATCTGTGTACACATAGCATGTTCCATTATCACTCACAGCGCGGAACTTGGTCCCATCGGCAAGATAGCTGTAGGTGACCCTCTTGCCGTCCGCAGCAACAATAACGTGTGGCAAGTTAGCAACATTATACTCAATTTGCAAGTTTTCTGCGAGGTTTCCTGTAATGTTTGCTATGTTTAGGGTGTTTAGGGTGTTTAGGGTGTTTTAGGGTTCAAGGGGGAATGCAAAAGTACAGCATCCGCAACAATAACGGATGCTGTACCCTGAAACCGCCCTGCGCGGTGTACTGCTTTTTATTTTTTTGTGGTTCGCCTTTTGGGGCGGGGTTTATGCCGGCAGGGCGGGGTGGAAAGGGGTAATTGTTACCAATGGTTTCGGTCTCCTTTAGTGGTTTTTATCCATCCCTAATGTTCCCTGCCTTTATCGTCCTTTACCCATACATAGTACCAGAAACCTATAGCATCGTATATTTTCAAATCGTCATATTCTTCAAACTTGAGAAGTTGCTCGCTATTCTTGTCCGGTTCTTTATAGAGAATCTTGTCAAGATTATCTGTTTCATATGTGTGAAATCCTGTTATACCTTTTTTTCTCCATACTATAAGTTCGTTTTCATCTTCTTGCATGATGCCAAAGTACTTATCGTTGTCCTTT
>JAFWZH010000082.1 GCA_017522515.1 Clostridia bacterium | reverse complement strand
GACTACCGTTTCAATCACTCTTCCAACACTGTCATAAGTGTAACACTTCTTAATCGAATCAGCAAATACTTTTTCTTCGACCACTATTTATTAGTTTTATTTATTTAGAATTTTCAGATATAGAAATTTAATATAAAAAAAGCACCTGCGATAGCAGATGCTTTTGTCAATTATGGTCAATTTAGATGCAGCATGCAAGTATTTAATTAATTTTTAATACATTAAATTAATTAAAATAGCATAATAATTATCTCAATTTCTAATCAAAAAAACAAATCGTCCTTCCATCAAACTCCGCGTTTTGAGCCTGAGCAACAATATACATTCTTTCATGAAAACGCTTTACATTTCGTATCTAAAAGTGTGTGATGAAACAGCAATTTGTCAGAATCATCAATAGCCACTCTCAATCGATTTTGAAAAGATTTAATTTCTTCTTTTGTGAATTAACTTTCAAGACAGCACCCAGTAGGCATTAGCCGCAGACTGTTTACTACCGTTATCATATTATAACACAAAAGTATGGAGTGTCAATATATCACTGAATATATAGCGCCAACAGTACCATAAAGATGTTAACAACGCTTACACAATATTGATTTTTTTGGTAGTCCGCTACCGAAAATTATTGTTCATTTAGCGTCGGAAGAGCACATCAGAAATAAACAAAAAATCCGAATGCTTCACCTATCGTTAATAAGTTCGGATTATTCGTTTCTGGCAATTTGGAAAATTTAGATACACTATCAAAATATAGAATTGTTTATTACACAGATTCCATTTAATCCGCAATTCTTTCTTCTACAGTATACCCTCCAGCGAAAACCACTTCTATTTTATTATCATCTCTTACCCATATGCACTCAATCATTTTCCTTATTATGCTGTCGTTATATACCTCTGCACATTCTGAAAAATCATTTAGATTATTATTTAATTCATCTTCTCTGACGCACTGCTTATTGCATTTTCTTATCTGTTCTTCTATTGCTTCCAATCTACTGGTAAGCTCTGTTATTTCCTCTGATATTCTTTTGAATTTTTCTTCTGATTCTTCTATCCCATATCCACCGGAAACACTTCTTTCTATCTCATCCATCATTTCTTTTTCAAGCTGTGCTATCTGACTTTTTATTATATTTTCTTCATTTCGTATTTCGCTTGTGCCGATTGCCGTTGTTATCGATGAACTAATCACTTGCTTAAAATATTCTCTTTCTTCTTCGTTAAAAGAATTAATTGCTCGCACTATAACATCGTGTAAAAGGCTTTCCTCTATGGTAGGACTTTGCTTACAGAACTTCGTACCATTTCCAAGTCTATTTTTACATCGCCACACCACTTTCTTTTTTCCGTTTCTTGACCATGTTGTCCGTTGATATGGCGTTCCGCACTCTTTGCATCGTAAAACTTCGGTAAGCGCATATTTGCTATATTTTCCTCTACCACTTATACTATTTTTTTCATCTATTGGCTTTAGATTTGTTCTTCTGGCCAGTTCCTCTTGTACCTTGTTAAAAACGGAACGCTCTATTATTGCAGCATGATTATTCTTCACATAATACATTGGTGCTTCGCCTGTATTCTTTTTGATCACTTTCGAAATCGGATCTATAGTTACTGTTTTTTGTAATATGGCATCCCCACAATACTTTTCATTTTTAAGAATGTTTTGTATCATTGAGGCTGACCAACTGCTTTTTCCTGTTTTAGAACATACATTTTCTGTTTTCATCTGCTGTGCAATAGCTCTTATTGTCATGCCAGATAAGTACATATCAAAAATATTTCTTATAATTTCCGCTTCTTCTGGAATTATTTCAGGATTACCGTCTGTTCCCTTTTTGTATCCAAGTAAAGTTTTATAGTAAAATGTCACTTTGCCTTGTTCAAAGCTTTTTCTTTTTCCCCATGTCACATTTTTGCTTATACTCTCACTTTCCGCTTGAGCAAAACCTGCGTGTATTGTTAGCAACAGCTCGCTATCACATTTTAGTGTGTCGCAATTTTGCTCCTCGAAAATAACTCCAATACCTATTCTTTTTAAACTTCTCACATAATCTATGCAATCTGCAGTATTTCTTGCAAATCTTGATACAGATTTTGTAATGATATAGTCAATCTTTCCCTTATAACAATCATTTATCATTCTTTGGAATTCTTCTCTTTTTTCTGCGCGAGTTCCAGAAATTCCTTCGTCTGCATAAATTCCGGCTAAACACCATTCTTTTTTTTCTTGAATCAGTTCTGTATAAACTTTCTTTTGCATTGTGTAGCTTGTAAGCTGTTCTTCGGAGTTTGTTGATACTCTACAATAAGCAGCAACTCTCAACTGCTCATACTTTTGTCTGTTTATTGTTATATCAGCAGTGGGTTTAATCTCAACTATCGTTTTCTTTGGTATTAAAGTTACTTCCATTTATTTCACCTCTATACTTCAATATTATTATTTAAGCATATCGTTATATTTCCATCTTTATCCATTAGTACCAGTCTTACGGTTTGTAAAAACAATTCCGCATTAAAGGTTTCCGTAGGCGTTGCCTTTTCATAAGCATGTCTAAGCGCTATCGTCACTTCTGTATCTGACGCTCCATAAGAATCATATCTTTTTTCTGCCATACTTATTATTTCTGTTATTAAGTATTTGTCAGTATAATTATTTGTTTCACATAACCGTTTTATTTCTTTTTCGTCATTATCAAGTGTGTCATTTAAGTTTTTTTCATACGTTTCATCACTTGTAATTATTTCTGGATTATCTATTAGCAAATTCATTTTTTCTTGAATTCGAACCATAAGTAAACTGTCATCTATTTTTACTACACTTCTGCAATTATCATTACAACAGCACCATTTTGTAGATTCTTTATTTCTCGGTTCATAAATCCGTTTCATTCGTGATTCACATTCACTACATATCATTTTTGCTCTTATCATGCCAATATCGCTATCACTTTTTATTAGTTGCTTTTTTGTCCTTTCATTTTTACAGGCTTGAGCTTCTCTAAATTCTGTTATTCCTATTATAGGTATATATCCTTCTGCTCCTGCATATTTTTCATTGGCAATAATTCTTGCTATTACATTTTTATTCCATGAAACCTTTTTCTCACAGTAAGGAATAGTTTCTCGTACTAACTCCATTGCCATTTCGTACATTGACATTCCACTTCTGTATTCATCAAAAATCCTTTTGATGACCTCAGCCTCGTCATCATCTATTATGAGTTTACCGTTTTTCATCGTATATCCGTATGGTATAGATCTCTTTTTCTTCATATTAATTATATCCTTTCCTTAAACTTCATACCGCCTATCAATTCAAATTCTATTGTTCCTTCAGGACTAACATTTGCTTGTTTTACGATTTTGTCATATATTTCACTATCAAAGCTCTCCATTTTCTTTCCATACATCAAAACTGTTTCAGTGAGTTTTCTTACATAATGATACGTTTCTTCCATCTGCGTTTCCAGCATCTGTACCTTTTCTGCCTTACATGCTTTTATGCTGTTTTCTATTGCTTTAATTTGTGCATAATACATTTCATCTTTAACGTAGCCCTTGTTTCTTAACTGTTCTAACATCATTTTTTTATCTAATAATTCAATCAAGCTTTTATTTTGTTCTTTAATAATCGAATTATTTCTTTTTTTATTATCAATTATATATTCAAGTTGTTTTAACGTGCCTTTTAAAATTGACCTGTTATAGGAAAATATTTTATTAAACATTCTAATAAATGAATTATATATATCTTCTTCTCTAAACCGCTTTGCAGCACATTTTTCTTTCCCTTTTTCATGATTGCTGCATGACCATATCGTATTTCCTTTATTGGTTCTTCTCACAAAATTTGCTCCACATATTTGGCAACGAAGTTTTTTTGTTAATGGATACGATTTGTTTGGATTTGAAAATCCATATTGATTAGATCTTTCTTTAAGTAATTTCTGTACTCTTTCAAAGGTTTCTCTATCTATTATTGCATCGTGAGTACCTTCAGCATAATATTTATCTTTGTGACCTTTGTTTATTCTTTTTATAAAAGGAAGAGTTTCTGTTGTATACGTTTTCTGAAACATCGTGTTTCCTATGTATTTTTCATTGGTTAAAATATAATGTACAGTTACGTAGTTCCAATCTGACACATTTCTCTTTTCAACATTTTTATTGGTCATATCTCTTGCAAGCTCGTTGATTGACGCACCGGATAAATATGCCCTAAAAATGTCTCTTACTATTTCTGCTTCAGGTTCATATATTTGAAGCTCCTTATTTACCATTCGATAACCAAAAGGACTTGTACCTGCAACATATTCTCCTCTTTTCATTCTTTCAAGATTTGCATGTCGCAATCTTTGAGATATTGCAAGAGATTCTTCCTGAGCAATAGCACTAAAAGTACTAAGCATCAATTCATCCCCAAGTCTCAACGTATTAATTGATTCTTTTTCGAAGATCACTCCAACGCCTAATCTTTTGAGTTTTCTCACATAATCGAGGCACTCAGGAACATTTCTTGCAAATCTTGAAATCGATTTTGTGATTATGAGATCTATTTTACCTTGCTCACAGAGCTTTATCATTCTTTGAAACTCCACTCTTTGGTCAGCTCTTGTACCTGTAATTCCTTTATCAGCAAATACATCTACAAAATCATAATCATTGTTTGCTTTAATCGACTTTGTATAATACGAAACTTGCTTCGAATAAGAGTTGAGCTGATCTGCAGAGTCAGAAGATACTCTGCAGTATGCACATGTACGTAGCTTTCGTATTCCATTTTGATAACCACAAGGTTCTATTCTTATAACTTCTGCCATTCAGCTCACCTCCTTCTTTTTCACCGACACAATACTCTACATTCTTTCATTTATCCAGCTTACATCGGGCAATTAAACAAATTTAACATTTACAACATATTTACCGCTTCAAACAAAAATTCTAATGTTAGATTCAAAGTAATCGGCATAATACCTGTTTCCTTTTCGCATTTCTTCTTTTGTTATCAAACCTTTGCTGTATAGCATTTTTAAATAAGCAACAGCTCTATAGTACATTTTGTTATTTCTATATTGCTTTTCCGAACTCATTGCCAGCCACCTTGTATTCTTCATTTTTAACATTATTTATATATGTTGCTATTTCATCGATGCTATCTATACGAGGATATTTCGCCAGTGCTTTTATTACAGAATCCCTGTATGCACCATTTTCCCCGGCTCTTGAATCAAGAATTGATAACACGCCTGTATCTTTTTCTGTTCTAATCAATCTTCCTGCACCTTGTCGAAGTTTTATCAGCATGTTCGGAACACAGTATTCTTTTATAAACTCTACTGTATCCGCTTCTTCTTTTTTCTTTTCTTCCAAAAGTACACTTCTCATCGGAAACGGCAGTCTTACAATAATCACAGATGACAAACAATCCCCTGCACAATCAACACCTTCCCACATAGCTCCTGAAGCAAACAACACTCCGTTCTTTGAATTTTTAAATTGAGCAATAGATTTTCTGTCGCCTCTTGTCATACAAAACACATCGTATTTATTAAGTTTGTCCTTTAAAATGTCATATACTGCTCTTAAAACCTTGTATGATGTAAACAAAATTGCGGTATGTCCGTTTGTTGCCTTTATTAAATTATTTATTTTCTCTGCAATTGTTTCTATATAAATTTCATCTTCATTGTTAGGTTTGGGCATATCGTTCGGAATATAAAGTCTTGAATGATGTAAATAATCAAACGGAGATTCTGTTTTTGACTCTAATATCAAATGTGCCGGAATTCTATTTAAACCATTCTCTTTTTTGAAATATTCAAAATTCTCCCCGTCAGACATTGTTCCACTGGTCAACACATGGCTAACATCTTTATTCCACACATCTTTATTTAATATTACATCAATATTTTTAGGATGACTTGTCAAGAAAAAGATGTTGTTTTCATCCATTTCCAAAGAAATAAAGTGCTCAGAACTTCGGATAAAAACGCTAATTTTTCGTATTATTTCCTTCCCTTTGTTTCTAATCACTTTATGTATCGGACTCACAAAATCATTAATCTGCTCAATGTTATTTACTATTTTCTTCAATTGTTTTATATCTGATGAGGATAGTATTATTTCTGACCTTTTTTCATCCTCAAAATCATTTGCATTAATCCTTTGGTAAAGTTCACTAAACAATTTCTCGTTTATATTTCTCAAGTCTTTCATCAGAATTTCATATTCTTTTTCTTTACATATAAATCTTGCTCGATTAAGAAACTCTTCTATTTCCTGTTTAGTAAACTTTTCTCCGTAAACATCAACTGCTGCTTCTTTAAATTTATGGGCCTCATCAACTAAAACAAAAGCACTTTCATTAAGTAATCTTATTCCTTCCGTTTTGTTTTTTTGCGCCATCAAATAAAGATTATGATTTACAACTTGGAAGTCTATATCATTACCGGCATATGCATATCCCATAAAATATTTATAACAACAACCGGATTTATGCTGACATTCTTCACAGGTGCCGTTTACGCATATTCTGCTTTTTACCGTTGAGTTCAAATTATACTTATCAAGATCCAGCACATATGTTCTCTTTGCCAACTTTT
This sequence comes from Clostridia bacterium, assembly GCA_017522515.1. Next base: position 4,509 of record JAFWZH010000082.1, on the reverse strand, counting down.
CAAGCTTCTCTATAAGTTCACTATGTTCTTCTTTATTTCTTTTTAATGATTCTTGAAAATCAATCATTCTTTTTCTGCAAAAATAATGTTCTTTTCCTTTTCTCAATACAACATTAAAAGGTTTTGAAATAATACAATATTCCAACAGCATTTTCGAAAGGTTCGGAATTTCTTTCTCAACAAGAGCATTTTGCAATTCAATACTGGAGGTTGATATTGTAATAGGATTGACTGATCCAATTTCTTTTTCATGCGTGTATTTTGCCACAAAAGCCGCCACTAAATATGCCATTGTTTTTCCGGTTCCTACTTCCGCTTCGCAAATAGATATTTGTTTGCTTGTAAATCCTTTATACATTGTTTTGCTAAGTTCAATTTGTTCTTCTCTTATTGAGTATCCATTATTCGGAAGTATTACTCGAAATATCAAATCAATTAATTCATTCGGTGCAACATTCATTTTGTTTATATATCTTCTATCTCCTGTATATTTAATTGAATACAAGATCTTTGGAATAAGTCTTTTATAAGTCAACTCAGTGTAAAGATTATCTTTTGGAGTTTCTACTATCTTTGATGCCAATCCTGTTTGCATATCTATAGCTATGTATATTGCCATATTCTTCATTTTTGCATGATAAATAATAAATCGACCTTCAAAAGTGAAATCATATTTTCCTTTTTTATATGCTTTTCCGCACTCTACATACTCATCAAATAATTCTTTATCGTTATAACTTATTTCAAACATTTCTATTTCTCCTTTCTTACTTTCTTCTGTTTGAGCGCAGAATGGTATGCAGGAGTTTTGTTTTCTCCTACACAATGGTTCTGTGCTCAAACCCTTTTACGCTTTATAAAACAATCAGAGGATGTGGAGTATCTCGTAGCATATCTCTTGTGACTTCTTTCACAAGAACGAGCATCATATATGTCCTATCAAACATCAATTCCAGCTTGAAAGAACATATCCCAATTTTCCGTTCGGGCCGCTTTCGCAGAAGTATCATTAATGCCTTACACGGTGTCATCGCCAACCAAAGCATGCTGTTGTCGCTTTGATTTCTCTGCCAGATTTATCGCTCGCTCTTTCATAGAGGTCGTGGCGCTCTTTCGAGTTGGCTTTTCCTTTCGGTCCGGTAAGTTTATGACTCGGCATCCTCACTTATTCAGTTTTCAATGTTCATGAGAAGTTTTATTTTTCCTCTCATCCCCTATTTGTAACTTTTTTTGATTTTCACAACCAAAATTCAAAAATATTTTTTTAACTTGGAAAAAATCGCCTTTTTTCTTTTGCTTATTGCTTGCTGTGATATATGTAACTTTTTAGCAATCATCAATTCGCTCTGAGGATTATCCGAAAAGAACAAATCATATATGAGGCTATACTCATCTTCGTTAAGTCGATTCAAGGCACACCTAATCCTTGATTTATCTATTTTCCTTAACACTTCCTCTTCCACATCAACCGTTATATCTGCTATTGTTTCAATCAATTCTATTTTTGACTCACTATCATTAATTAAAATATTTGTTGAAACAAAGCCATATCCCTTTTCATTTTGTTTGCGTTGAAGATATACTGTATGCTTCATTACTTTTTCTAATTTTTTTAAGTTTTCATGGTTAGTTTCTATCCCAATCTTATTTCCATTCTCGTCAGTCTCTATATGAAACATTTTCTTTTTCCCTTCATCTGTTTGAAGGAAGTCATACAATTCTTTGCCTTCTAACTTCCTGTATCGAACATCGTTATTCTCGGATAAATATGTTCCCTGATTATCTTTGATATAAAATTCTGTACTCATTTTCGTAATCTCCTTTGTTAATTTTTCGTTTTGATGAATTTGAAAAATTTGGAGATTACGGATATTTAGCTATGCTGCAGTTCCACTTGAAGTACATAAAAAGTCCTTTCCCAAGCGGAAATCTCACTCAAGAAAGGACTTCAAACTCCGTACAAAGCCTTATCGTGCATAAAAAAACGCCGTCGAATCAAGATGCGCATACAGGTACAGTTATACTGTATTCCTATATACTCATCTCGACTTCGTACGGCGCTTGGAAGCTCATTTTAAATGACTCCGCTTACACGATTTAAAGTCTGTTATTTTATTATTTGTTAATCAATGATATCACTTATATCATCAAAAGGTATTATCGTTTCTGCCATTTGCAGATATCTTTTGTTCTTTTCAATTTTTACAACTGTTCCTGTCAACTGGATATATTCTCCATCATTGTAATACACCACAGTTATTAATTTCCCTGTTGTAAGTTGCTTTAGTTTTTCATTTATTTCTTCTGCTTTTTCTTCTGCTAACTCCTTTCTGGGAATAGGCATTTTCTCTTTTTTACGCAATGCTTCTTGAAAACCCTTTAATGCATCAAACGGCGCAAACTGTTTTGCTCTGTTTGCCATCGACATTTTAGGTCTTGCGTTGCTATCCACTTTTATGACCTCCAATCTGTTGATTGCGTTCTCTTGTAGTGCCCGCCTTATCGTAGTTCATCCCTTTTAACACAGAATTCTTTCCAAACCGAGTTTTTAAACTTACTATTGCAGTTTGCAGGTTATGTGCTCTTTCAAGATCATCCGGGCAATAATCAAACAATCTTAACTGTCTTACTCCATTATCTTCTACAACATTATTGCATGAGATTCCTATTCTGCGTATCGGATAATCTTTTCTAACAATCCTTTTATACAAATCCGCAACAGCCCTTATCATCATGAAATCAGCATTAGTTCTTGTTTCAATTTTTGCTGTTCCTCTTGATGAAGGAACATTATATCCATGAGAATACCCTATATATAATCCTATCGAATCCGTTATCAAGTTCTTAGATACTATCTCTAAACACAGTATATCCATCATTTCCTTTACAATCAGCAAGCCTTCCTCATAAAAATAATCCCTCATAAGAACTTGTCCACTTGAAATGCTACTTGTTTTTGATTTGTATGATTTTATATCCGCAATAGATACCGGTTCTTTTCCCCACGCATGGTCAATAATAAGCTCCGCATCAATACCAAACCACTTGTACATAGACTTTTCCGGAGCATAAACAATGTCACCTATTGTAAATATTCCATGTGACTGCAATCTTCTTTCTATTCCGGGGCCGATTCTCCAAAAATCCGTCAATGGTTTGTGAGTCCACATTTCTTTGCAGAAGGATTCTTCATCAAGCTCCCCAATAAAATCAGATGCGTGTTTTGCCTTTATATCAAGTGCAATTTTTGCAAGATACAAATTTGTTCCTATGCCACACGTTGCTCTGATTCCCACTTTCTCATATATGGTTTGCATTATCTTAATCGCCAATTCCCTTGCTGTCATTTTATAATACACAAGGTATTTTGTAACATCAATAAATGCTTCGTCTATTGAATACACATGTATGTCATCAACAGAAACAAAAGACAAATACACTCCATATATCTCTGCTGAATAATCTATATATTTCTGCATTCTCGGCGGTGCTACAATATGTTTAATATTCGGCGGTATCTCATATATTCTGCAACGGTTTTTCACCCCCAATTTCTTCATTGCAGGACTAACTGCCAAACAAATTGTCCCTTTGCTGCGGTCCGGATCTGCTACAACCAAATTTGTTGTCATAGGATCAAGACCTCTTTCAACACATTCTACAGAGGCATAAAATGATTTTAAATCGATACACAAATATTGACTTTTCATTTTACACCCCTCCGTTTTTATCTTTCAAATCGTTTTTTATCTATCCTTTGAATCAAACTCCCATATCTTTTGAATCCTCTCATTCGTCTGAAATATGCAAGATTCAAAGGTTGTTCAAACTTACACTTTCTACATTTAACCTGAACGTATGATGCCCCATAACCATATGCTTCTTCAAGTTTAAATCCACATATTGGGCATCTTATTGTGCGTTTCGGCAACTTTTCTGCCTCTTGTTTTGATTTTAGTATTTTTCGCAAAACTTCGACCGACGGATTGCCGTATCTTTTATCATACAGAATATCGTTCACACACATTCAGCTCCCCCTTTTAAGCTATGAATATATTCTTGTAAATCATGTTGCTCAATTAACTGAAAGTTTTTTAATCTTATAAGCAAAGCCGAAAAAGAAACCCCCAGGCAATCAGCGATTTTTCTTAATTTGATTTTATCGTGCGGTGCAATAACAGTCCCACCATATATCTTAATTGCCTTCCCTTTCGAATATCTTTCAACAACTCTTCTTACAATAAACTCCGGCATTAATATTGCCGCCGCAAGTCTATCTGCTTGTAGTTCGTTCATTGAAAACATTTCTGTAAGTGTTTTTGCATCATAGGTATCGTTAGAATTAAATTCTCTACGGAAAGCTGCCGACTGCATTGGGTTGTGCTTTTCCAACAATTTATGTGCTGCTTCGTGAGCAAGTGTAAATCTTCTTTTACCAAATTCGGACTTCAATAGCAAATACTTATCAAGCACTATTGTATCTTTAGCAAAAACCACCGATTTAGGTTT